>CAYWGW010000337.1:0-3570 GCA_964457385.1 uncultured Spirochaetaceae bacterium | reverse complement strand
GAGCACGAGCCCCGCGCCTGGTCCTCCCCGATCTACGTCGATCAGCTCGACTGACGGAGCCGCCAAGGCGCCGCCAGGGCGCCGCCCGTGTCCGCCCCCCGTCCCGACGGGGCCTTGGTCCTTCCGCCCGAGATGTGCCCAGCATCCCGTCCCAGCCCGCGTCGCTCCCGGCGACGCACGTCCGTTGGCGGGGCCAACCCGCCCCGGTGACATCGGAACCGTATCCACTCCGAAAAAATACGCCGTGCCCTGCCCCTCGATCGTGATAGGTTGGAGGCGGGGACTCCTCCCGACGGGTCCGCTGTGCGAATCCAGGGAGTCGCTCGACGACAGACCGCGCGCAAGCGCGAAGGGCCGAGGTCCACGAGGCGGGTCACGACGACGTCACGGCGCGACCATGCGGCGGAGCCAAAACGGAAACGCCAGCAAGGGATGGGAGGGTCCGACATGAGGATCACGACGATGATCACGGTCTTCGGCGGTCGCGGATCGGTGGCCAGCAGCGCCCCCGCATCCATCATTCATGGCTCGCTTCCCGGCGCTCCTCCCGGCACTCCTCGCGGCTCGCTCATCATGCCGACGACCCGGCCCGCCCTGCTGACATGGCTGCTAGGCGGCCTCGTGGTGGCGTTCATCCTCGGGGGCTTCGCGGGGCTCGCCGAAGCGGTCCGGCCCGACCGGCTGCCCGGATTGAGGGCGTCCGCCGAGGTGATCCGCGACGTCGACGGCATCGCCCACGTTCGAGCACGCAACGAGCACGATCTCTTCTTCCTGCAAGGCTATGTGCACGCCCAGGACCGGCTGTTCCAGATGGACGTCAATCGGCGCACGGCCGATGGCACCCTGGCGGAGCTGCTCGGGCCCGGCGCGGTGCCCAACGACGTCCAGCTGCGCACGGTCGGGCTGGATCGCTCGGCCGAGCGGACCTATCAGGCGCTGCGCGCCGACGCGGCGGCGGGCGATCCGACCTCGGTTGGCGCCCTGGCGGCCCTCGAGGCCTACGCTGAGGGTGTGAACGCCTATCTCGGCCAGCCCGATCTGATGCTTCCGCCCGAGTACGGCGCCCTCGAGCTGACCCAGGTCCGGCCCTGGAAGCCGATCGACAGCCTCGTCATCGGGAAGCTGATCGCCTTCGGACTCTCTTTCGACCTCGAGGACATCCAGAACTCCCAGCGGCTCGGCGCCTTCCAGGCCGTCCTCGGGGCCCAGGCGGGGGCCGCCCTCTTCTTCGAGGATCTCTTCCGGAGCCAGCCCTTCGATCTCGCGTCGACCGTGCCCGACTCCGGCGGCGACGGCGAGCTGCCGCGGCCGGGACGGGATCGATCCGAGGCCTCGAGCCCGGCCGACGGCGCCCCCCACATCGGGGCTGCGATCCGGGATCTCGCCCGGCGCTACCTCGAGAAGGCGCGACAGGCTCCGACGATGAAGACGATCCTGGAGAACGACCGCAGCGCCCGGGGCTCCAACCACTGGGGCATCGCGGGCAGCCGGACGAAGAACGGCCATCCGATCCTCGCCAACGATCCCCATCTGGCCCTCGATCATCCGACGACCTTCTATCCGATGCATCTCACGGCGCCCCGCTACGACGCCACAGGGAGCGGCTTCGCCGGCGCGCCCTTCGTGATCGTCGGCCACAATCGCTGGATCGCCTGGGGACCGACGACCAATCCGATGGACGTCTCCGACGTCTACCTGGAGCAGCTGGTGCCGGATCCGAGCTCGCCGAGCGGGCTGAGTACGCTCTTCCAGGGGCAGCTCGAGCCGGTGATCCCGATTCCGCAGCAATGGCTCGCCAACGTGATAGGTGACGGCGTGCCCGACAACCTCGTGCTCGCCAATCAGGATACGACCCTGATCGTGCCGCGACGCAACAACGGGCCGATCGTCCAGGCTCTCGACGGTGGCCAGGCTCTGAGCGTCCAGTTCACCGGCTTCAGCGCCACCCGCGAGCTCGAGACCTTCTACATCTGGAACAAGGCCCGCAATCTCGACGACTTCCGAGCGGGCCTCCGGCGCTTCGACTTTGGCTCCCAGAACTGGGCCTACGCCGACCGGCGAGGCAACCTCGCCTACTTCACGAGCGCCGAGATGCCCATCCGGTCCGACCTCGCCGCCGGCAATCGAGACCTACCGCCTTTCTTCATCCGGGACGGCCAATCGGGCCTCTTCGAGTGGCTGCCCCTCCAGAACCCGCAGCCGGGACAGGTCCTCGACTACGAGATCTACCCCGAGTCGGCGATGCCCTCGGTCGTGAATCCGGTGAACGGCTTCTTCGTCAACGCCAACAACGATCCGGCCGGGACGTCGCTGGACAATGACCCGCTGAACGACACCGATCCCGACGTGCCGGGCATCTTCTACCTGAATCCCGGCTACGCCTCCGGCTTCCGGGCCGGACGCATCACGGAGCGGCTCGAGCGGCTCTTCGAGAGCGGCGACGGCCGGGTCGACGGACGCGACATGGCCGAGGTCCAGGCGGACGTCGGGCTGCTCGATGCGTCGTTCTTCGTGCCCCGGATTCTCGAGGCCTTCGAGGCGGCGGGCGCACCGGACGCTGATCCGGCGCTGACCGCGGCCGCGAACGATGGGCGGCTCGCCGAGGTCATGGAGCGGCTGGCGGCCTGGTCGGCGCTCGACTTCCAGGCCAAGACGGGCATCGCCGAGGGCTTCGACTCGGAGGACGAAGACGGGGATCCGACGGGCAGCCTTTCGCCCGAAGAGATCACGGCCAGCGTCGCCACCACGGTCTACAGCGTCTGGCGCTCGAGCTTCACCCGAGACACGATCCTGGCGACGCTCGAAGGGATCGGTCTCGGCGGCTTCGCACCCGGATCGGCCCTGCGCATGACGGCGCTGCGAAACCTGGCCGAGAACGGCGGCGTCTCGGCCTCGGGCATCGACTTCTTCGCGGCCGCCGGCGGGGCGGCGGCGGATCCGCGGGCCCGGATGCAGACGGCGATCCTGACCAGCCTGCGGGATGCCCTCGATCGGCTGGCGAGCGACGAGTTCGCGGCGGCCTTCGGCGGCAGCGACGATCTCGACACCTATCGTTGGGGACGGCTGCATCGAATCGTCTTCGACTCGCCCCTGGGCGCTCCCTTCAGCGTGCCTCCGGCCTTCGAGGGCTTCCCGGCGCCGCTGCCCGGGCTGCCCGGCATCCCCACGGATGGCGGCTTCAGCACCGTCGACGCCTCCTCGCATAGCGCCACGGCGACCGGGGTGAACGGATTCATGTTCGGCAGCGGCCCGACCAACCGGATGGTGGTCGAGTTCCATCGCTCGGGTCCCTCCGCCCGATCCGTCTGGCCCGGCGGCACGAGCGCGATCCCGGGCGACGAGTTCTACCTCTTCCCGATGCTGCCGCGCTGGCTGACGAACGACGCCAATCCGCTGCGATTCCGTCTGCGCGACGTGCGCGCCGGGATGCAGGACATCCAACGCTTCCGGCCGTGACCGTCGGCTGATCCGGGGCGTCGGCTGATCCGGGGCTCACCTGACCCGGGACATCGCCCGATCCGAAACATCACCCGATCCGGGGTTCACCCGAGCTGCGGATCCGGCCTTCTC
>CAYWGW010000336.1:1658-3593 GCA_964457385.1 uncultured Spirochaetaceae bacterium | reverse complement strand
GCTGTCGAGATGGATGTCCGCGGCGTGCAGGAAACGAAACAAGATTCCTCCTGGGGTCTCGATCCGAACAGGGTAGACCACTCATGGGACAGATCCGGTCATGCCTGCCCGACCCGCCGCGGCGGCGTGGCCCCCGGTCGCGTCAGCCAACCCCGCTGCGCTGCCCGGCCGATGGCGCAGAGCACCGCGGCGAAGGAGGCCTCGACGATGCTCGCCGCCACCCCGGCGCCGAAGAGGCGGCGGTCCGGCGCCAGCACCAGCTCGAGGTAGGCCGCCGCCCGGGCCCCGGCCCCGGCGCCGAGAGCGTGCTCATGATAGTCACCCAGCTTCAGATCGAGCCCGAGGGAGTCGCGCAGGGCCGCCACGAAGGCGTCGATCGGGCCGGCCCCCTGCCCCCGCAACCAAAACCGCTGGCCGCCCCAGACCAGCTCCCCGCGCAAGGTGTCGCGACTGCCGTCGGCCGAGGTCTCGAGCCGCCGCCCGCCCACCAGCCTCGGTGCCTCCTCGAGCGTCAGGTACTCACGCTCGAAGAGCGTCCGGATCTGCTCGCCCGTGATCTCGAGCCCGCTCGTCTCGGCATGGGCCTGCACGACCTGCGAGAACTCGATCTGCATCCGCCGCGGCAGGGCATAGCCGGCCTCCGCCTCGAGCACGTGGGCCACGCCCCCCTTGCCCGATTGGCTGTTGATCCGGATCACCGCCTCGTAGGTGCCGCCCACGTCGACCGGATCGATCGGCAGGTAGGGCACATCCCATTGTCCCGACGCCGAACTCTTCAGCGCGGCGAGCCCCTTCCGGATGGCGTCCTGATGAGAGCCCGAGAAGGCCGTGTACACCAGCTCGCCGGCGTAGGGATGACGGGGATGGACGGGCAGCCGATTGGCGTGCTCGACCCGCCGCACGAGGGTGGGCAGATCGCGCAGATCCAGCTCCGGGTCCACGCCCTGACTCATCAGGTTCAGCGCCAGGGTCACCAGATCCACGTTGCCCGTCCGCTCGCCGTTGCCGAAAAGCGTGCCCTCGACCCGGTCGGCGCCTGCCAGCAGGGCGAGCTCCGCCGCGGCCACCGCCGTGCCCCGGTCGTTATGGGGATGGACGCTCAGCACGGCGTGCTCGCGGCGGCATGACAGACTCCGGGCGAAGAGTTCGACCTGATCGGCGTAGACATTCGGCGTCGCGCACTCGACCGTCGCGGGCAGGTTCAGGATCACGGGCTCGGCCGGGGTCGGCTCCAGCACGGCCATCACCGCCTCACAGATCTCCACCGAGAAATCGACCTCGGTCGCCGAGAAGCTCTCCGGCGAGTACTCGAAGCGGATCGTCTCGGCGCCCAGCCGCTCGGCGTGCCGTCGTACCCGCTCCGCGGCCCGCATGGCGATGTCCCGAATGCCTTCGCGTCCCTGGCCGAAGACCACGCGACGCTGCACGGGCGAGGTCGAGTTGTAGAAGTGAACGATCGCACGCCGGGCTCCCGCGAGCGCTTCGAAGGTTCGGTCGATCAGCTCCTCGCGGCATGGGGTGAGCACCTGGATCGTCACCCACTCCGGAATCCGATCCTCCTCGACGAGGCGCCGGACGAAGTCGAACTCGGTCTCGGAGGCGCTGGGAAAGCCGACCTCGATCTCCGTGAAGCCGATCGCGACCAGCGTCTCGAAGAGCCGGATCTTGCGATTCCACTCCATCGGCTCGACCAGCGCCTGATTGCCGTCGCGCAGATCGACGCTGCACCAGCGCGGCGCTCGTTCGATCCGACGGCCGGGCCATGCCCGATCCTCGATCGCCACCGCCTCCGCCGGCCGGTAGCTGCCATGGGGCATCGAGCCCGATCGGCTGCCGGCCCGCCCGCCCCTGGCTGTGCGCTCGACTGCGACTTCCTCTGTCGCTGCGACTTCTTCCGTTTCTGCGACTGCGTCTGTCTCGGCGACTTCCCCGACT
>CAYWGW010000336.1:0-1648 GCA_964457385.1 uncultured Spirochaetaceae bacterium | reverse complement strand
GGTGGCCCGCCCGCGCGTCCCCGGCTGCGCGCTCGCCGATCTCCCTGCCCTGATTGATGGTGCCCTGATCGATGGTGTTCTGATCGACGCGTTTTCTTCGACCCGCTCGCTGTCTCGACCCACTCGTGGCCATCTCGTCTCCTCCTCGCCCGCACGCCGCCCGATCCCGTACCGGGAGGCGGCCTGCTCGTCGGGAGGATCCGATCGGTATCGGATGGCCCGAAGACACGAAGCCCTCTCCGGCCGGTCAGGCGGGAGAGGGCTTCGTGTTGCTTCGTCTGGATCGTCTTCCGATCCACTCATGCAGCTACCGCAGCCGAGCCTCCCCCGCCCCCGTAAGGAGCAGAAGTGCCAGCAGGAGCGAGAGATTCTCGGCCTCCAGACTGCGTTCGATCGATCGGAATACGGTCGCGTGCATCCGGGTTGGCTACCTGAGACTCGAGGCCCTGTCAAGCGCAGGCGTCGGCGAGGTCGGAGGGGTCCGTGGCAGCGATGTCTGTAGCGGCGATGTCGGTGGCATCCTTGGGAGGACCGAACCCCGTCACCGGAATCCCGACCCAGCAGCCTCCTCAGCCGACCTCCGAGAGATCGAGGCGGGCGCCCCAGCGCTGGCGCATCGCGCGGCGGGTGGCCGGCGCCGCCTCGAGTCGGGGATCCGCGTCGACGACCCGTCGGGCCTGCTCGCGGGCCACGGCGACGAGTCGGGTATCCCGCAGCAGGTCGGCGATTCGCAGCTCGGGCAGATGACCGCTCTGGCGCGTGCCCAGGAAGTCGCCGGGTCCCCGGATTCCGAGGTCGGCGTCGGCGATCCGGAAGCCGTCGGTCGTCTCGGTCATCGCCCGCAGCCGCGCCTCGCTCTTCTCGCTGGTCCCCCGTGCCACCAGCACGCAACGCCCGCCCCGCGATCCGCGCCCCACCCGGCCACGCAGCTGGTGCAGCTGCGCGAGCCCGAAGCGCTCGGCGTGCTCGATCACCATCAGGGTCGCCTCGGGCACGTCGACGCCGACCTCGATCACCGTCGTCGCCACCAGGATCGAGGACTCGCCCGATCCGAAGCGCTGCATCGCCGCCTGCCGCTCCGCCGCGTCGAGGCGTCCGTGGACGAGATCGACCCGATGCTCGGGAAAGGCCCGCTGGATCTGCTCGCTCGACTCCAGGGCCGAGCGCAGATCCATCTTCTCGCTCTCCTCGACCAGCGGGTAGACGACGTAGACCCGCTCCTGCCGAGCCAGCGTCTCGCGGATCAGATCCATCACACGGGCGCCCTCGCCAGAACGAAGCAGGATCGTCTCGACCGGCCGCCGACCGGGCGGCAGCTCGTCGATCACGGAGAGGTCGAGCTCGCCGTAGACCGTCATCGCCAGGCTGCGCGGAATCGGCGTCGCCGTCATCACCAGCCGATGCGGGATGCGACCGTCGTCGCGGGCGGCCGAGAGCGCTGCCCGTTGCATCACGCCGAAGCGATGCTGCTCGTCGATGATCGAGAGCACGAGATTGTGGAAGCGGATCTCCCCCTGCACCAGCGCGTGGGTCCCGACGACCAGGTCGATCTCCCCCATCGCCAGCAGCCCGCGCACCGCCTTGATCTCACTGCGCGGCAGCGAGGCCGTCAGCAGGCCGATGCGAAGGCCCATGCCACCCTCTACCG
>CAYWGW010000335.1:0-3600 GCA_964457385.1 uncultured Spirochaetaceae bacterium | reverse complement strand
CCCAGTAGAAGAGCGTCCAGGATTTCTGCCAGTCGACGTCGCCGATCGTGCGAAGACCCAGGGTGAGCGGGAGCAGCTGCGCACCGTACTCGAAGATCCGCAGCGGCAGCGCCTGCAGCAGCAGCAACGTCGGCCCCGAGATCGCCACGAAGACGAGTAGCGACGCCGCCAGCAGCACGTTCAGCTCCGAGAGTCGTCGGATCCCGCGGTCGAGCCCGAGCACCAACGACAGCGTCGCGCAGAACGTGATCCCCACGATCAGACCGACCTGGACCGATGGCCCCTCGGCCAGACCGAAGAGGCGATGCAGCCCGGAGTTGACCTGCATGGCACCGAGCCCGAGCGAGGTCGCCAGCCCGAACACGGTCCCGAAGACCGCCAGCACGTCCACCGCATGGCCCCACGGGCCATGGATCCGGTCCCCGAGGATCGGATGGAGCGTCGAGCGCACCGCCAGCGGAAGGCCCTTGCGATGGCCGAAGTAGGCGATGGCGAGGCCCATCACGACGTAGACCGCCCAGGCGTGAAGCCCCCAATGAAAGAAGGTGACCGTCATCGCGAGGCGGGCGGCCTGGACGTCGGCCGCGCCATCGCCTCCGCCGCCCAGGCCGTCCGAAGGCGGATGCAGCGCGTGCAGGACGGGCTCTGCCACGCCGTAGAACATGATCCCGATGCCCATGCCGGCGCTGAAGAGCATCGCGAACCAGGGCAGCAGGCCGAAGGCCGGCTTCTCGTCCTCTGGCCCGAGGCGGACCCGACCCCGCGCGCCGAAGCAGGCCCAGGCGGAAAAGCCCAGGAAGAGGGCCGTCGCCGCGGTGAAGAGCCAGCCGAAGCGAACGACGATCCAATCCTGCAGGCCGAGGAAGAGATGCTCCGCGCGCTGGGGCAGAGCGATGCTGAAGATCACCAGGACGAGCACGATCAGCGCGGAGGGCAGAAAGACCGCCGGCTGGATCGTCGATCTCGACGCCTTCAATGGATTCCGCCTGCGCTCACTTCGCGAAACGGAAGTGCAGGATGCCCCAGGTCAGATGACCGCGATCCGCCGCCTCGACCCAATGGCCGAGTCCCTCGAGCATGCGCGCGACGTAGTCGGCGCCCGAGCGCTCGAGCATCTCGTCCCGGCGGGCTTCGAGACTGCGCCGAACCGTCGCATAATGCGTGCGAAGTTGCTCCGGCATCTCCAGGAAGGAGAGTTCCTCGAAGCCGAGCGCGGACAAATGCTCGCGGTAGAAGCCGGGCGAGGCGAGGCTGTCGAGATGGATCCGGTCGAGAACCGGCTGCAGCACGCCCGGCGGACAGTCGTCGGTCTGCATCGGATCGGTGAAGATCAGCTGTCCCCCCGGCGCGAGAACACGAGCGATCTCCGACAGCACAGTGCGGCGCGCGCCACTGTGGAGAAAGGCGTCCTGGGACCAGACCACATCATAGGTGTCCGCCGGCCCCGGAATCTCCTCGAAGCTCGCGTGGACGACCGCGACCCGATCCGAGAGACCCGCCTCCTCGGTGAGCCGCCGATTGCGGTCGTTCTGGACCTCGCTCAGGTTCAGGCAGTCGACCGAGCAGCCGAAGCGCTGGGCCAGCTGGCGCCCTGCCCCGCCGTAGCCCGCGCCGAGATCGAGCACGCGGCTGCCGACTCCGAGCCCCTCCACCCGCTCGGCCATCGTCTCCACCGTGCGCGCGCTCGCCTTCGAGACCTCGTCCTCCGGACCGTCGTAGATCCCGATGTGGATGTCCTGACCACCCCAGATGACCGAGTAGAAGGAGTCGGCCTCCTGGCTGTCGTAGTAGGCCTCGGTGGTCGAGGTGACGGCCTCGGTGCTCGCGTCGTCGTCGGCCAGCGTCGGTGTCGCTTCGGAGGCCTCATTCCTCGTCATCGGGATGCTCCATGTGCTTCTCGGCGACGTGCACGAAGAAGTCGGGGTCGGCCTCCTGATAGGTCTCCTGGAAGTCTCCAAAGGTCTTGACGGAGGCGAAACCGGCCTCCCGCAGCAGCTTCCGGGTGTAGTTCTTGCGCAGGGGAAACATGTTCAGCTGGTACGAGGAGCCGTCCGGAAAGGTGTAGCGGAAGCGCGCGAGGCCTTCGTCCATGTGCTCCGGCTCGGCGACCACGTCGTCGCCGCAGTAGTAGTACTTGTGCTTGCTGTCGAATCCGTGATCGAGGATCGAGTCGTAGTTGCGCTGATCCAGGATCAGGATCCCGTCGTGCTTCAGCGCCGCGTAGAACTCGGCCAGGGCGCGACGGCGATCCTGCTCGTCGAAGAGGTGGGTGAAGGAGTTGCCCAGACAGATGATCGCGTCGAACTTGCCGTGGACCTCGCGGTTCAGCCAGCGCCAGTCGGCGTGGATCGTCTTCAGGATGAAATGACGGTCGGTAGCATTCTCGAAGGCCTTGGCCAGCATCGCGGCGTTCCCGTCCACGCTCGTCACCTCGATGCCTGCGTCGAGCAGCTGGATCGAGTGGAAGCCGGTCCCTGTCGCGACATCGAGAACCTTCGTCTTACCGCGTCCCTTCAAGAGTTCGATGAAGAAACGCCCCTCGCTCTCGGCGCGCGCCTCCCAGTCGATCAGCTCGTCCCACTTCTCGACGAAGCTCTGGATGTACTCGGCGTGGTAGTGGTCGGTCTCGCGGATGGCCGTGGGGTCCTCCCCGAACTCCTGCTCCTCGGCGCTCAGGGATAGAACGGCCTGCTCTCGAAGTGCGGCTCGCGGATCGATGGACATGGGACCTCCGGACTGATGCACGAGCAGGACGGGACCATGAACGCGGCCCGCGCGCCCTGCTCGGGAACGGTTTCAACGAAAGACTCGACCGTATCGAGTATTTCCATAGTCTGCAATGTGTCCAGATCCACGGAGAGTCCGAGGAATCCACCTCTAAGCCGACCAGGCCGCTCCTGGAGCGCAGAATGGCGGGGATCGAGCCAGAATGATCGAGTATTGGCCCATCTGATTCATACTTCACGAAAGACTTCCTCGGCTCTTCTCACCCCGTTCATTCCGGAGAATGCATCCCGGAGAACGGTCCGATGAAGCGGCCCGTCTTCAGTCGCTGCCGGCGGCGGGCGTCGACACGAGGCCGTCCTGGGACTCGTCGATGCTGGCGGAGATCTGACCGGTTTCGAGCATCGGCGCGGCGTCGATCGACTCCGCATCCATCATCGAGGCGATCCGCTCGAGAGCCGCGAGCAGCCAGTGGCGCTCCCAGTTCTCGAGGCGCCCCAGCTTTTCCCGGAAGCGCTCCTGCAGCAGGGAAGGCGCCTCCCCGAGCACGCGCTCCCCCGCCTCGGTCAGGCGGACGACGACGCTTCGACGATCCCCGACCGAACGATCGCGGCGCACCAGTCCGCTGCGCTCGAGACGATTGAGGATGCCGGACACCGTCGGCTGACTGAGATGCACCGCCCGGGCCAGCGCGCTCGTCGTCGGTCCGTCCAGCTTCTGCGCCGCCCGCATCGTCGCGAGCTGCGGGCCCGTGAGCTTGTGGCTTTCGAGCAGCTGACGGGAATGGAGATCGATCGCGCGGATGATCCGGCGGATCGCAGCGACGATATGATCTTCGGCCTCAGACGCCTCGCTCATCATCGGGCTCCTCGAAAT
>CAYWGW010000334.1:0-3605 GCA_964457385.1 uncultured Spirochaetaceae bacterium | reverse complement strand
CCTCGACTCTCGAATCACGACGACCGGAAGATGAAGAACACGGCGCCCAGGATGCAGATCGACGCCCAGAAATAGTCGGCGCTCAAAGGGGCTCGCATGTACAGGATCGAGAACGGGATGAAGACCAGCAGCGAGACCGCTTCCTGCATGATCTTCAGCTGCGGCAGGCTGAGCACCGTGAAGCCGACCCGATTCGCCGGGACCTGGAACTGATACTCGAAGAACGCCACACCCCAGGCGACCAGCGCGACGAGGAACCAGGGCCTGTCGGCAAGATCCTTCAGGTGCCCGTACCAGGCGTAGGTCATGAACGCATTCGAGACCACGAGTAGCAACAACGCTTGCAAGGCAGCCGGCATCACACCCCTCCATCGCCTCGAGCCATCAGCGAGGCCGGGGCGGCGACAGAGTACGAGACGGGACTTGCACGGCAAGCGACGGCTATCTGAATCGCACGGATCCCGATGATTTCCGCCCGCGTGTTCGACCGCTTCCTTTCGTTCTACCATCGGGGGGACGCCGTGAACACGCGACGAGGAGAAGGCGGATGACCGGAGGAGCCAGCGAGCATCTGGACGTCGTCGTGATCGGAGCGGGCTTCGCGGGGCTCTACGCCCTGCACCGCTTCCGCGACGGGCTCGGGCTCGAGACCCGGGTCTTCGAGACCGGCGACGGCGTCGGCGGTACGTGGTACTGGAATCGCTATCCCGGAGCGCGCTGCGACTCCGAGAGCTTCTACTATTCCTATTCCTTCTCGGAGGCGCTCGAACAGGAGTGGACCTGGAGCAGCAAATACCCCGAGCAGCCGGAGATCCTCGCCTATCTCGAGCACGTGGCCGAACGCTTCGATCTCACGCGGGACATCCGGCTGGGCACGAGGGTCGTCTCCGCGGTCTACGACGAGCTCTCCGCGAGCTGGACCGTCGAGACGGATCACGGGGATCGGATCGTGGCGTCCTTCGTGGTCACCGCGGTCGGCTGTCTCTCGGCGGCGAACCTGCCCGACATCCCGGGTCGCGATCGCTTCGCCGGCGAGAGCCATCACACCGGCGCCTGGCCCCAGGAAGGCGTCCGTTTCGCCGGCAAGCGCGTCGCGATGATCGGAACCGGATCGAGCGGGATCCAGGCGACGCCGGTGATCGCGGCGGAGGCGGAGCATCTGACGGTCTTCCAGCGGACGCCCAACTTCACGGTCCCGACCCGCAACAAGCGCCTGGATCCCGAGGCGACCGCCTGGATCAAGCGGAACTACCGGGGGATCCGGCGGAAGACCCGGGAGTCGGTCGCCGGCTTCCCCTACGACCCGATCGGCCGCAGCGCCTTCGACGTCACGGACGAGGAGCGCGAGGCGATCTTCGAGGCCCTCTGGCAGGAGGGCGGCTTCAAGTTCATGTGGGGCTCCTTCAACGACCTGATGCGCGACCGACGGGCGAACGACCTCGCCGCCGACTTCATCCGTCGGAAGATCCGTGAGATCGTGAAGGATCCCGAGACGGCAGAAAAGCTCTGTCCGACCGACCATCCCTGGGGCTCGAAACGTCCGCCGATCGACACCGATTACTACGTCACCTTCAACCGGGAAGACGTGGAGCTCGTCGACCTCCGGCAGGAGCCCATCGTCGAGATCACGGCGCAGGGAATCCGGACGGAGAAGACCGGGTATCCCGTCGACATGATCGTCTACGCGACGGGCTTCGACGCCATGACGGGCTCGCTGCTCAGGATCGACATCCGCGGCGTGGGCGGCCTTCCCCTCGCCGAGAAGTGGTCCGAGGGACCCAAGACCTACCTCGGCCTGCAGGTCGCCGGCTTCCCGAACCTCTTCACGATCACCGGACCCGGCAGCCCTTCCGTGCTGATGAACATGCCCGTCGCGATCGAGCAGCACGTCGACTGGATCGCCGACTGCATTGCCTGGATGCAGGAGCGGGGCGCCCGGCGGATCGAAGCCGACCCGGAGGCGGAGCAGGCCTGGGTCGAGCACGTGAACGAGGCCGCCCGATCGACGCTCTTCTACGAAGCGCGATCCTGGTATCTCGGCGTCAACATCCCGGGCAAGCCGCGGGTCTTCATGCCCTACGTCGGAGGCGGCCGGGTCTACCGGGAAAAATGCGACACGATCGCAGCCGCGGGCTATGAGGGCTTCCGCCTCTCGACCTGAGATCCGACGGGGCGAGACTCGACCATACCGCGAGCCCGGACGAGCTATGCTCCCCGCCGTGCTGGTGGCCTGTCACGACTGCGATCTGCTGCTCGAGGAGCCCCCGGTGCCGGAGGGCGACTCGGCGATCTGCCCGCGCTGCGGGGCTGTGCTGCTGAAGCGACGTGCGAATAGCATCGAGCGGACGCTGGCGCTCACCGTGGCGGGCAGCGTGCTCTTCCTGGTGGCCAACGCCTTCCCCTTCCTGACCTTCGACATGCAGGGGCAGGCGACGCAGACCTCACTCGTCTCGGGCTCACGCGATCTCTTCCAGCAGGGGCAGCCCGCCGTCGCGGCGCTCGTCTGCCTCACGACGATCGTCGCGCCACTCGCGCAGCTCACCCTGCTGCTCTACGTCCTCGCACCGCTCCACCTCGGCCGACGGCCCCATGGGCTGGCGCTGGCGTTCCGATGGGTCCAGCACGCCCGCAACTGGAGCATGATGGAGGTCTTCCTGATCGGGATCCTGGTCTCGCTCGTGAAGCTGATGGACATGGCGGAGATCGTCCCGGGCATCGCGCTCTGGGCCTTCGCCCTGCTGATCCCGGTCCTGGCCGCCGCCTCCGCGACGCTCGATCCCGACGAGATCTGGCACCACGTGGAGATCTCTTCGTGACGGCCGCCGCGCTGCCCGACGTGCCGACGGGGTCGGCCGTGTCGGGGCGGTCGGCGCTGTCGGCGGGGCGCCTCAGCTGCCACGAATGCCATCTCGTAATCGCCCTTCCGGTCAGGCCCGAGACGAGCACCCACGACGAAGACGACGACGCACACATCGCCCTCGAATGCCCGCGCTGCGGCGCCTCCGTCCACCACCGCAAGCCCGACAGCATCGCGCGGACCTGGGCGCTCGTGCTGGCCGCCGCCCTCTGCTATGTCCCTGCCAACGTGTATCCGATCATGGCGATCACATCGCTGGGCCAGACCCAGGCGGATACGATCCTGAGCGGCGTCGTCTTCCTGCTCCACCACGGGATGTGGCCGCTCGCGATCATCGTATTCGTCGCGAGCGTCTTCGTCCCCCTGGCGAAGCTGCTCTCCCTGTCCTGCCTGCTCGTCTCGGTCCAGCGGGGCTCGTCGTGGCGCCCGGTCGACCGCACACGGATGTACCGCATCACCGAGGCCGTCGGACGCTGGTCGATGGTGGACATCTACGTCGTCACCATCCTCGTCGCCCTGGTCCACCTGGGGAATCTCGCCACCGTCGCACCGCGACCCGGCGCGCTCTTCTTCGGTGCCGTCGTCGTGCTCACGATGTTCGCGGCCGAGAGCTTCGACCCCCGCCTGATCTGGGATCGGATCGAATCGAACACGACGGCGGAATCGGCGCCGGCCGTCGACACCGTAGGAGCAACGCGATGACCGAGCCCCCTCCCGGCGCGGGGTCCGACCCTTCGATGATGCGGAC
>CAYWGW010000333.1:0-3632 GCA_964457385.1 uncultured Spirochaetaceae bacterium | reverse complement strand
GAGGGAGTCTGGAATCGGATGGCCGAGGAGCGCCGCAAAGGCCCGGTCGTCGAAGGCGCGGGCGCCGGGTTCGAAGTAGGCCGAGAGGGCCGGATCGCGGGCGCCGAGCGGGGTTCCGCCGTCGATGTAGACGCGCTCGCGGAGCCGGATGTCGGCCACCGAGGCCCCGACGGCAATCTCGTAGTCGTCGGCCTCCACGACCCAGCGATGATCGGCCACGTTCCACCAGGCGAAAGCACGCCAGTCGAGGGCGAGCCGCACGCGCCGGGATTCGCCGGGCGCGAGTCGGACCTTCGCGAACTGCTTCAGCTCGCGGCGCGGGCGCGGGACGGAAGCGTTCTGCTGGCCGACGTAGACCTGGACGACCTCGGCTCCGGCGCGGTCGCCGACGTTGCGGAGCGTGAGTTCGAGCATCAGGACGTCGACCTCGCGAAGTCGGTGTCCTCGCGGTTCCGTCGGTTCCGTCGGCTCCGCCGATCCCGCCGACCCCGTCGATCCCGCCCGCGAGTCCGGTCCCGAAAGACACAGGTCGGTGTACTCGAAGCGGGTGTAGGAGAGCCCGTGACCGAAGGGAAAGGCGACGGGGACGCCGGCCGTGTCGAAGTAGCGGTAGCCGACCCAGAGACCCTCGCGATACTGCGACTGGCGCAGCGCCCCCGGAAACCACGGCTGACTCGGCCCATCCTCCAGCGCAATCGGAAAGGTCTCGGCCAGCCGACCACTCGGGTTGACGTCGCCGAAGAGCACCCTCGCCAGCGCCGAGCCCGCCGCCTGCCCGCCGAGGTAGGCCTCGAGCAATGCGGCGACCTCGCCCGCGAAGGGCAGCTCGACCGGCGCCCCGTTCTGCAACACGACGACCAGCTTCGAGTAGACCGGCGCGAGCGCCGCGATCAGCTCGAGCTGGCACGCCGGCAGACGCAGATCGCTCCGATCGAAGCCCTCGGACTCGTACTCGGGCGGCAGCCCCGCGACCAGCACGACCGCGTCAGACTCGCTCGCCAGCGCGACCGCCTCACGGATCCGCTCCGGCGTCGCCTCGCCGGAGATCGGATAGCCCTCGGCGAAGCGAACCGTACATCCATCCCCGGCCCGAGCGATCAACTCGTCGACGGGGCGCTCGAGTCGCGTCGGTCGGATCAGGGAGCTGCCGCTGCCCTGGTAGCGTGGCTCGACGGCCAGGGCGCCGAGCACGGCGAGGCTGCGACAGTCTTCGAGGGGCAGCAGACCGCCTTCGTTCTTCAGGAGCACGCAGGCCTCCTCGGCGGCCTCGCGCGCCAGCGCATGATGTTCATCGACGCTGAAGCTTGCGGCTACCGTCGGCGACGGAAGCGAGGCCGGCGCCTGCGCCGACCCTGGTCCTGGCCCTGGCGCCGAGATCGTCGCCGGCACCGGAACCGACGCGAGAGCTGACGCCGTGGACGTGGGCGTGGGCGTGGGCGTGGGCGTGGACATGGACGCCGAACGAGCCGCGAGGATCAGCGTGAGCACGCGCACCACCGCCAGGTCGAGGTCCGCGAGAGTGAGTCTGCCCTCCGCGATCGCCTGCAGGATCCGGCGGGTGTGGAGCTTGCCGCTGGAGGGCATCTCGAGATCCATCCCGGCCCGGAGGCCCTCGACCCGGTCGTGCACCGCCCCCCAGTCGCTGACGACCAGGCCTTCGAAGCCCCACTCCTCACGCAGGATCCGGGTCAGCAGCGCGCGACACTCGGAGACGTAGGTCCCGTTCAGCTTGTTGTAGGACGCCATTACCGTGCACGGTCGCGCCCGCTTCACCGTCGCCTCGAAGGCCGGCAGATAGATCTCCCGGAGCGTCCGCTCGTCGACGATCGCATCGACCACCATGCGGCCGTACTCGTGGTTGTTCACCGCATAATGCTTCAGGCTCGCGCCGACTCCGTAGCGCTGAAGACCGACGATCCAGGCGATCGCCATCTCCGCGGTGAGACGGGGATCCTCCGAGAAGTATTCGAAGCTGCGGCCGCCGAGCGGGTTGCGCTTGATGTTGATGCCGGGACCGAGGAGGACGCTCACGCCCAGCGCCCGCGACTCGCGCCCGAGTGCCTCGCCGACACGCTCGATCAGCTCGGGGTTCCAGCTGCTGGCCAGCGCGGAGGCCGTCGGAAAGCAGGTCGCGGGCACGCTCTTCTCGAGCCCGACGTGATCCCCCCGGCCCTCTTGCTTTCGAACGCCGTGGGGCCCGTCCGTGAGCAGGATCGACGGCAGACCGAGCCGCGGAAGCGCCGGCAGATGCCAGAAATCCGCCCCCGAACAGAACGCGGCCTTCTCCTCCAGCGTGAGCTGCGCCAGCAGTGAGCGGACCTCTTCTTCGTACGCTTCTTCGGACGGACCCATCACTCCCTCAGGAAGCCAACGTGGTCGGATGTCGTGCCGGCTCGCCGGATCTACGGATCCCCAGATCGATCCGAGGATCCGATCACTGATCACGCTCGATGCGACGAAGCGCGAACCCGACAGAGGCCCCAGCTCGTATGCCCTCGCCATGGCCCCGGGTCGTCTGCCCGGGCCATATGCCTCAGTCACGTCCCTCAGTCATATGCGCCAAACCAGAAGGAATCCCGTCCTCTCGTTCGGAATCGCCCCATCGGACGACGAACGGTACCGGCGTCTACGCCCGGCAATCAGTTCGTCTCGGAGTCTCTCGAATCGCGCGAACGGGACGGCGAAGGAGTTGAGCCAGAATCCTCGTTCGGTAGCGAAGCCAAGACACGGATGAGCGCTGTCTCGAAGAGAACCAAGCTCGCGCGTGAGCATCCGGGACTTGCCAGTGGTTCCGCGCCCGCTCCCCTCATCAGTTGGGCGAGATCATCTCGAGTCCGGGGAAATAGCTTCGATAGCGTCGCGAGTCACGCGTCAGAAGCGTGAGACCTGCGACGGCCGCGTGCGCCCCGATGTAGAAATCGGGTAGCGGTGATCGTCTCTCACCCCGACTCCGGCGATACTTCAGAAAGCATTTGCCTGCGAGGAACGCCCCCTCCCAGGGAAGCGGCAAACGGCGAAAATCCGACTCCGGAAGACACCTGTCCAACTCCTCGATGCGATCGAAACGGATCGAGACCTCGGCGTAGATTATCGGATTGATCGCCAGGATGGACTCATCCGCACACTCCGCGAGTGTAGACTCCGACCACTCGAACCACGTCGGATCCCGAGTGAGCACGTCGAGTACGACATTGCTGTCCACCAGGACCGTGCTCACTCGTCCCCCCTCGTCAGAGCGAGAATCTCATCCGTCGTCAGCCGAACGGAGCCCTTCCCTCGCAGGCGCGCCACCAGAGACTTGCCGCGGCGTCCCGCACCTTTTGTCTTGCGCACCTTCCGGATCCGGACCGCGTTGCCGACGATCTCGAACTCGACTTCGCTGTTGGGCAGAAGCCCGAGCTTCTCGCGAATGCCGATCGGAATCGTCACCTGGCCTTTGGATGTGATCTTCATCGGTATTACCTCAAAAAGTCTTACTACCACAGATCCGGATCGTCGCAAATCAGCCGGGGATGCGGGAAGTCTGGACTTCAGGAGTGAGTGGCTCCGATTCCAGCGGGATACGACGGATCGCGGTCGACTCGCGTTGGCACATGGACTGACGAAACTCCACCCCCCGCTAGGCAGCCCCC
>CAYWGW010000332.1:0-3656 GCA_964457385.1 uncultured Spirochaetaceae bacterium | reverse complement strand
GGGGACGACGCCCTCGTGCTCGCAGGCGAAGCGGCGGCCCGTGCGACCGAATCCGGTGTAGATCTCGTCGGCGATCAGCAGCCAACCGCGTTCGTCGCAGAGTCGTCGCAGCCCGCTGAGGAAGCCCTCGGGCGGCACGCGCTCGCCGCCGCGACCCTGGATCGGCTCGACCAGCACGGCGCCGATCGCCTGCGCGTGTTCCCGGGCGACGCGGGACACGTCCTCGAGGTCGCCGAAGCGCGCGAAGCGGGTCGCCCCCGGCAGGCGCGCGCGGAAGGGATCGCGGAAGTCCGGGCGCCAGGTGCAGTCGAGGGCGCCGAGGGAGAGGCCGTGATAGGCGCCCTCGAAGGCCAGGATGCCCGGACGACCGCTGGCGAGCAGTGCCGTCTTGATCGCCGTCTCGACGGCGTCGGAGCCCGAGGTCGAGAGCACGGCCCGGGCGGGTCGGCCGGAGGGGTAGAGGGCGACCAGTCGTTCGAGCAGCTCGACCTTCACCCGCGGCGGATGCACATCGCCCATGCCGTGCATCAGCGTCCCGGCCTGACGCGCCACGGCGGCGGCCACGTGGGGATGGGCATGGCCGACGTTGGCGACGCCGAAGGCCGCCGTCAGATCCACGAAGCGATTGCCATCGACGTCCCAGAGGTTCGCGCCCGCGGCGCGCTCCCAGAAGATCGGCAGTGGCTCGAGACAGGTCACGTTGTGGCTCTCGACCCGGGCGAGACGCTCCGCCAGCGCGCGGGAGGTCGGCCCGGGGATGGCCGTGCGGAGCTCGGGCGGCTCGGTCCCGGGGAGCGGATCGGATAGGCTCTGGGAGGATTCTGTGTGGGCCTCCAACGGCTTTGTGCTGGCCTTCATGTCTGCATTGTAGGTCGCCTCCGGCGGCCTGGGCCCAGGGTCGGGGGCGAGCGGGCCAGGGTAGAGCCAGAGACGCGCGGGCGCTCGATGCGGGGGAAACGGGATGAGGGAAGGGGGAGAGATCGTCTACGTGGCGGTGGGCGCGAATCTCGGAGACCGAGAGGCGACCTTCGCGTCTGCGATCCGCTGCTTCGAGGCCGAGCCGGAGCTGCTGTTGCTCGCGGCCTCTCCCGTTTACGAGACGGAACCCGTGGGCCCGGGGGAGCAGGGTTCCTACCTGAACGCGGTGCTGCGTCTGCGATCCTGGCTCGGGCCTTCGGAGCTGCTCGTGAGCCTGCAGCGGATCGAGCAGGCCCTCGGCCGCGATCGTCGGCGCGAGACCCAGCGCTGGGGACCGCGCGCGATCGACCTCGACATCGTGCTCTACGGCGAGCGCTGCATCGAGACGCCCGATCTGGTCGTACCCCATCCGCGGGCCCACGAGCGGGCGTTCGTTCTGCGGCCCCTGGCGGAGCTCGATCCCCATCGGGTCCATCCACGCCTCGGTCGGACGATCCTGGAGATCGCGCGCAGTCGCGAAGACCTCGAGCGTGTTCGGCGTTGGCATCGGCCGCCGCCAGGATGGCCCGGGGCCTGACGCCGACGGACGCGGACGCCGGCCGATGGGAAGCGACGCCAGCCGATGGGGGCGTCAGCGTCTATGTTACGACTATGGCGATTGCAGCGGTCAGCCTCTCGCCCCTCGGCGTGGGCCTCTCGGTGTCGGAGTACGTGGCGGCGGCGATCCGGGTGCTGGAGCACCAGGATCGCGTGCGCTGGCAGCTCGATTCGATGTTCACGACCCTCGAGGGTGAGCCGGCGGACCTCTTCCAGGTGATCCGCGAGATGCAGGAGGCCGTCTTCGCGGCCGGCGCCCAGCGAGTAGGCACCGTCATCAAGATGGACGAGCGTCGGGACCGGGAGGCCGTGACCATGGAGGAGAAGGTGGCGGCCGTTCGGGCCCGGCTGGCTCCCAATCCATAAACCTGATTAATCAGGTATGGAATTTGAATCCCAGTTCCGGTTGAGGTACCAGTCCGGTACTCAAGGGTGCGACGTCCGACGACGACCGCATTCCGGCCGTTTTTGCTCGTTCTGTTCCCGCTCTGCTGCAGATACGAGCCCAGGAGCTCCCCATGGCCCTCTTCGCGATCGACGCTCTCGACGGAAAGCCCTTCAAGGACGAGGTCCTGGATCTGGTTCGCCGAGACGGGCTGGAGTCGCTGGATGCGGCAGAAATCCTGACCTGGTCGATCAATAAATTTCATCCCAGGCTGACGCTATCCGCCTCCTTCGGCGCGCCGGAGGGGATGGTCCTGCTCGACATGCTCCATGGGATCGATGCGACGACGCGGGTTTTCGTGCTGGATACCGGGCGATTGCATCCCGCGACCTACGACCTGATCGACCGTGTGCGCGACCGCTACGACAAGGCCATCGAGGTGGTCTTTCCGGACCATCAGGCAGTGGAGGAGATGGTGCGTGAGAAGGGGATGAATCTCTTCTACGAGTCCGTCGACAATCGCAAGGCCTGCTGTCAGATCCGCAAGGTGCAGCCGATGCGCCGCCATCTGGCGGATTTCGACGCCTACGTGACGGGCCTGCGGCGGGATCAGAACCTGAATCGGGCGGGAACGCGCAAGTTGGAGATCGACGCCTCGATGGGCGGCATCGTCAAGATCAACCCGCTGGCGGACTGGACCCACGAGCGGGTGCTGGAGTACGTGGGAGAGCACCGATTGCCGGTCAACCGCCTGCACGCCCGCGGGTTTCCGTCCGTCGGCTGCGAGCCCTGCACGCGCGCCGTCGCCGCGGGCGAGGATCCGCGGGCCGGGCGTTGGTGGTGGGAGAACGACGACATGAAGGAGTGTGGGCTGCACGTGCGGGAGGAGCAGGGCGGCTCCGGGATCTGAGAGCTCCGCTCCGGGACCTGAGAGTGAGGAGACGGAGCAGGCGTCCTCAAGGCCCTTCCCCTGACGGACGATGTTCTCGAGAGGACAGGACGATGCGATCGACCCGCGCTGCGGGTGGGTCGCGGTCTCGCCTCCCGAGGACCTCCCATGATGAAGATCAAGCTTTCCTCCTCCTCCATAGGCACGCCCTCCACGCTTCTGGGTCGTGGGGCGACTGCGATCGGTCTGGTCTGCCTGGTCGCGACGTTCTGGCTTCTTCCGGTCGGCGTCCAGACCGTGCAGGCCGGAGACGTGCCCGGCGGCGCCTCCCCGATCGCAGACGAGCCGGCGTCTCCGGAACCGGGTGTGTCGATCGATCCGCTTCTGGTCGAGGCCGCAGAGCAACCTCGGGAGCTCGACCAGCCGCGGCGCAGCGCCGCCGCACGGCAAGTGCGCGAGCTTCCGGGAGGGCCCGCGGTACCCGGCGACGAGCTTGCGCCGGGCGAGATCGTGCTCAACCCCCGCGGCTACAACTACGACTCGGACATCACCGATCTCGGCCCCGCGGCCCTGGGCCTCGAGCGCCTTCTGAACCGCTAGATCCGTAGTCCCGCGCCCGACACCCCCCCAGACCCGACTCCCCTCGCTCGATATACGACCCCGCCCGGGATACGACCCCGGAACGGATCCGCTTGCATCCGGCCATCGGATGCGATTTGGTCGCGCCACGACCGGATCGGCAACCCACCGCGGCTCCCGACATCGCGGCGGACGGGCAGGGTCGTCCCGCTCCCTTCGGCGGATGTCCGGTCCGTTCATGCCCGGCCGGGTCGAGAGGCCGCGGTGAACACCATCGCGATCGAGCCG
>CAYWGW010000331.1:0-3664 GCA_964457385.1 uncultured Spirochaetaceae bacterium | reverse complement strand
CACGAAGCGCCGGAACTGCTCCCGGAAGAGGTCGTGCTCCTCGCTGAAGATCTCGCGCTGCATGATCCAGTCTCCTTGCCGATCAGATCCGCTCGAGAATGGTGGCGATGCCCATGCCGCCGCCGATGCACATCGTGACGAGCGCCGTCGTCGCGTCCCGCCGCTCGAGCTCGTCGAGCGCAGTGCCGAGCAACATCGCGCCCGTCGCACCGAGGGGATGGCCCAGGGCGATGGCGCCCCCGTTCACGTTCACCTTCCCGGGATCGAGACCTAGATCCCGGATCACCTTCAGCGGGATCGCGGCGAAGGCCTCGTTGATCTCGAAGAGGTCGATGTCGGCCACCGTCATGCCCGCTTTCGCGAGGCAGCGCTTCGTCGCCGGGGTGGGCGCCGTCAGCATGATGATCGGCTCGTCGGCCGCCGTCGCCATCGCGCGAAGGCGGGCCCGGGGACGCAGACCATGGGCCTTCGCGTAATCGGGTGAGGCGACGGCGATCGCCGCGGCGCCGTCGACGATGCCCGAGCTGTTGCCGGCGTGATGGACGTGCTCGATCCGCTCGATCTGGGGGTAGCGGGAGAGCGCGCGCTCGTCGAGGGTCCGCGCATCGCCCTCGGGCTTGTACTGGCCCAGCGCCTCGAAGGAGGGCGGGAGCTTTCCCAGGGACTCGGCCGTCGTCCCCGCCCGCGGATGTTCGTCGCGGTCGAGCACGACCTGCCCCGTCGGCGGATCGACGACGGGAATCAGCCCACCGTCGAAGCGGCCGTTCTTCTGGGCCTCGGCGCAGCGAAGCTGGCTCTCGGCGGCGAAGGCGTCGAGATCGCCGCGACCGAAGCCCTCCAGCGTCGCGATCAGGTCCGCCGAGATGCCCTGGGGCACGAGCGGATGTTTCTCGATCAGGCGCGGGTTGTTGCCGTCGAGCCCACCGCCGGTCGAGCCCATCGGCACCCGCGACATGCTCTCGACGCCGCCACCGATCACGAGATCCTGCATGCCCGCCATCACGCCCATCGCCGCGAAGTTCACGGCCTGCTGGCCGGAGCCGCAGAAACGATTGAGTGTCACCCCCGAGGCCGTCTGCGGATCCCAGCCCGCGGCGAGCACCGCGTTGCGGGCGATGCAGCCGGCCTGGTCGTTCACCTCCGAGACGCAGCCGCCGACCACGTCCTCGACGTCCGCCGGATCGAAGCCCTGTCGATCCCGCAGCGCGTTCAGGCATTGCCCGAGCAGCTCCTGGGGATGGATCCCGGCCAGCGCGCCGGTCTCCTTCCTGCCCTTGCCGCGCGGCGTCCGGACCGCGTCGAGAATCCATGCTTCGGCCATCTCGTGATTCCCCTCATTGCTGTCGTGCCCGGATGGGACGACGGTCTGAGACGTCATCCCGGCGCCGCGTTCCGGCTCGATCCCTGCGCTCCGCGCTTGGCTCTACGCCGGGAATATAGAGAAGCCAGGCCCGACCCGTACCCGAGAAGATCGCCAGGAATACGCGCGATCCGATCCCCGATTTTCCTGCGATCGCCGCTCGAACCCCGTGCGAAGCTCAAGCCCCGAACCACCCGGGCCGAAATGATCTGAAAGCGGGCCCCTTGGCGATTGCAGCCAGACGAGCTAAACACCCGCCAGCAGGGCAGACGCCCCGCCGTGCCGGCCGGCTGGAATCGATCAGCGGTCGATCAGAAAAAGAAAAGATTGCACGGCGAAGCCAGGAAGCCAAAAGCCGCGAACAGAGATGCGGCAAACGAATACGGCGAACAACAGGACCTCTCGCCCCCCGATTGAGGTCACGCCGTCCCATCCCGTCTTTCCCTTTCCTGTTGTCTGGGTCAGAAAAATGAAGAGCCGCGGCGCCCGGAGAATGTTCACCGGCGACTGCGAGCCGGAGAACTGATTTGTCCAGTGCACAACCGCGTGCCACCGCGGAGAGCGGCTTCGATCGCCTCCAACTCGATTCCACCCTCGTCCGAGGCCTCGCTGCCGCGGGCTTCGACCAGCCCCGACCGATCCAGACCGAGACGATCCCCGCCTGCCTCGAAGGGCGCGACGTCCTCGGACTGGCCCAGACCGGGACGGGCAAGACGGCGGCCTTCGCGCTGCCCATCCTGCAGAGACTGATCGAAGAGCCGGGCGCAGGTCCGCTCGTCCTGGTGCTCGCGCCGACGCGTGAGCTCGCGATCCAGATCGATCTCGAGATCCGCATGCTCGCAAAGTTCACGAGCATCAAGACGCTCACGATCTTCGGCGGCGTAGCGCCGCGGATGCAGATCCAGGCCCTGCGCGGCCGGCCCGAGATCGTGGTCGGCTGTCCGGGACGCGTGCTCGACCTGCTGAACCAGCGACAGCTCGATCTCTCCGAGGTCGAGACCCTCGTCCTCGACGAGGCCGATCACATGTTCGACATGGGCTTCCTGCCCGACATCAAGAAGATCCTGGCCCGACTGCCCGACGACCGCCAGAACCTGCTCTTCTCGGCGACGATGCCGAAAGCGATTCGGGAGCTGGCGGATCGCATCCTCCACGAGCCCCACGTCGTGGAGCTCGCCCACCGTGCGCCGGCGGAGCGCATCGATCATGCGCTGTATCCGGTGGCGGAGGGACGCAAGAAGGAGCTGCTCGACCGGCTGCTCGGCGGAGACGATTGCGAGAGCGCGATCATCTTCACGCGCACGAAGCATCGCGCCAAGCGCCTCGGACTCCAGCTCTCGAAGGAGGGCCTGCGCGCCGTGGCGCTCCAGGGCAACATGTCACAGCCCCAACGGGATCGCGCCATGGGCGGATTCCGGGAGGGACGCTTCGACATCCTGGTCGCGACTGACATCGCGGCGCGCGGACTCGACGTCGCGGGCGTGGACTACGTGATCAACTTCGATCCGCCGAGCACGCCCGAGACCTACACCCATCGCATCGGCCGGACGGGTCGCTCGGAGGCAAGCGGCAAGGCCTGCACCTTCGTGACCCGAGACGACCGGCTCTGGGTCCGGGACACCGAGAAGATGATCGGCAGCCCGATCGAGCGTCGTACCCTCGTAGGCTTCGAAGGCGAGTCGCTCGAGGGCAGTCCCGGCGCGGGCAGCGGCAACGGAGGCCGCGACGGAGGCCGAGGTCGCTCCGGAGGCGGACGCAGCGCGGGTCGCGGACGAGGTGGCAGCGGTGGCCAGGGCGGCAACGGCGGCAGCCGGGGCCCGAGCGCCGAGTCGCGACCTGGTCGAGGCCGAAGTGGACGCGGCGGCCAGGGCGGAGGCGGTCGCGGTCGATCGAGCGCCAACGGTGCATCGCGATCGGGTGGACGCGCCCGCCGCGACTGAGTCGCGGCAGAACAACCGAACGAATAATGAATGCTGAGGGGGCCGCGGCTCCCCTCAGCTCTTCTCCCAGCCCATGATGGCCTTCGTCTCGAGGAACTCCTCGAGGCCGAAGCGTCCCCACTCGCGGCCGTTGCCCGACTCCTTGTAGCCGCCGAAGGGCGCCGCGAAGTCCGGCGGCGCGCCATTCAAGGCGATCTGTCCGGCCCGGATCCGCCGCGCGACCCGTCGCGCGCGTTCGAGATCTCCGGAGGAGACCGCGCCGGCCAGCCCGTAGCGGGTGTCATTCGCGATCCGCACCGCCTCGTCCTCGTCGGCGTAGGGCAGGATCGAGAGCACCGGGCCGAAGATCTCCTCCCGCGCGATC
>CAYWGW010000330.1:0-3671 GCA_964457385.1 uncultured Spirochaetaceae bacterium | reverse complement strand
GACCGCCTTCTCCACTACATGAAGGCGATACCCACCGGCGGCCTCTGCCTCACCTGCCACGGGAAGTCCCTCGCGCCGGCGGTGAAGGACGCGATCCGGGCGAGCTACCCCGCCGATGCGGCCACCGGATTCGAGCAGGGTGAGCTCCGAGGTGCGTTCACGTTCGTCCGACCGTTGGGGATCCAGACCGGGAAGGAAGCGCGATGATCGATCGCCCGCCTGCCCGACCTGCCCGGGCCGTCGGCTGGCGTCGAAGACGGCGCGCTTCGAGCAGCTCCTTCGAGCGGCTCCTACGAGCAGCTCGAGCCCTGCATCAGCTCGAGGATCGCGGGGCCCGCCTGCTTATCGTCCCGGCTCAGCGTCAGCACGATCGATTGATGGGTCTGGCGCGGGAGCAGCAGCTTCGAAACCGGCGCGCCGCTCGCGCGCATCCGCTCGAAGAGCAGCTCGCTCTGACGCCGTAGCTGCGCCGACTCCGCCGATCCGTAGAGGATCAGCGTCCGGGGCAGCGATTCGTCGAGCAGCGGCACGACCGAGCCCGCCCGCTCCCAATCGGGTCGCCCGTCGTCGAAACGCTCGAGAAAGTAGTCGCGACTCGCGCCGACACGATAGGTCTCCTCGTCGCCGAGGTCGTAGGCGGCGCCGCTCACGAGCGCGAGCCCACAGAGGCTCTCGGGCGGAAAGCCGGCCCGCTCGAGCACTGACGGATCGAAGCCCGTGCGCGCCGCCAGCCAGGCCCCCGCCGAATGCCCGGAGAGAAAGATCGCATCGGGATCCCCGCCCTCGGCCGCCGCCGCCCCGCGCACGAAGCGCATCGCCGCCGCGACGTCCTCGAGCTGCTCCCGCCAGCCCACCTCGGGCATCAACCGATAGCTGATCACCGCGGCACCCACGCCCCGGGACGCGAAGAAACGCCCGATGTTCCGGATCACCGACGCGCCAGCGGCCTCGATCCTGCGATCGCCGTCGGTCCAGCCACCGCCGTGGACGAAGATCAGCGTCGGCCAGTCGCGCAGCGCGGGATCGGGCAGGTAGAGATCGAGGCGATGCTTCTCGGGATGCGCCGCCGGATCGCTGCGATAGGCGAGGTCGAGTCGCGTCTGGGCCTCGGGGAGCGAGGCCGGCTCGTAGAGGAAGGCGACCCCAACCCGCTCGAGCATGCTCTGGCAGCCGGAGATCGACAGCATCAGCATCGACATCAGCACCAGCAGACCAGACCGTGCGGCTACCTGCCGGATGGGCCGCACCTGGCGGCGCGGACGGCTCACGCGCCCGGGACCCTGAAGACGATCGAGCCGACCATGCCTTCGAATTCGTCGAGATGGCGTTCGAAGTAGTACTGGGCGGCGGCGTTGAACTCGAAGCGGTAGAGCCACGGACCGACCGGACAGCCGTACTCGATGGTTCTTCGCGGCAGGGCGTCTGCCGTCCGGTAGCGGTAGTCGAGGCGATAGCACTCGCGCTCCGCGACCCGGGAGGGTCGATTCGAGAGAACCTCGATGCTGCCCACGTTCTCGTCGAGCTGCCGACTGTCGAGGGAGAGGGCCGCGATCTCGCGGATCGAGATGCCCTCGCGGAGGCTGCGGTTGGTGCCCTTCACGATCTGCGACCGGGGCCAGCGCCGCAGGTAGATATGCTCGAGCTCGTCGCCGTGACGGGTGAGATGCCAGAAGCCGCCCATGGCCTCGTAGGTGGAGACCATCCAGCCGGGCGGCAGTCGCGCCTCGAGCTGGATGTTGGGCATCGGCGTCGGCTTTCCACTAGCGGCGGCCGGCGTCCAGATCGGCGCACAGCCCGTCGTGCCCAGGAGCACGACCAGCGCAGCCAATGTGGCGATGCCGGACGATCCGGCTCGAAGCCGGCGGCAGGCGCGGGTGCCCGCCCGGGCCCGGCGGGCGCGGTGCGTCCCGCGGCTCATTCGGCCAGCTCCACTTCGAGCTCGCTCACGTAGGCCTGGATGTAGTCGGCGTCCGCCGCCCCAGGCACCACGGCCAGGTAGCGGCGGAAGTAGTCGAGCGCCTGGGCCGAGGACTCGCGTGGGCGGCGCTGGGCGGTCGAACGATAGTAGGTGAGGCCGAGCTCGCGCAGCGCAGCGGGCTGGCGCCGGTCGAGCTCGAGCACCTGGCCGTAGGTCTCCCGCAGACTCCCGATCGGCGGAACCGTCCGGCCCTTGATCGGCTGATTGCGCTGACCCTGGAGCGCCCGCCCGAGCAGCAGCCAGCAATCCGGATCCCGCGGAGCCGCCTCGATCGCGAGTCGCGCCGTCTTCTCGGCCGAGACGAACAGCCCTGCCGAGAGCTCGAGCTCGGCCTGGCGCAGGGTCGCCGCCTGCACCTGGCGACGGAAGCGCTCGGGCGCGGCGATCGGAGGCCGTAGCTGGCCCGGGGTGGGATTGCGGTAGTCGGCCGCGATGATCTTGCGGTAGCCGGCGATGCGCGCCGTCATCGGGGCCGGCGCGGCGAAGGGCAGCCAGGCCGCGGGACCCTGCGTATGGATCTCCGCGAGATAGTCGACCGTGCCCTGAAAGAAGTCGGGCGCCTCGCGCACGTCGTAGCCCGCCGCCGCGAGCAGGGCGAGTCCCTTCTGGTCCGCCGTGACCTCGAGCGCATACGGAAAGCCCATCGCCGACGAGATCGAGAAGGCCTGGGCCAGGAGGTTCGCGGTGCCACCGTACTGCGACAGCGAGGCGCCGACGCCGATCCATGCCATTACGTCGGCCCGCGCCTTCTCGTCACGCTTCAGCCGCAGCGTATGGCGATGGACGACGTGGGCGAGCTCCCGCGTGAGCACGGTCGCGAGCTGCGTCTCGTCCTTCATGCGCGAGAGCAGCGCCGTATGCAGGTAGATGACGCCGTTGGCGAAGGAGTAGCCGTGGATCCGGACGTCCGAGATCACCTGGACCCGCGGCTCGAGTCCCGCCGTGCGCAGCTCGTCGGGCGTCACGCGCTGAAGCACGCTGGCCAGATAGGCGTCCAGCGTCTCGTCCTCCAACACCAGCCCGCTCGACTCGATCTCGAACTGGACCTCTCGCGTCTGCTTCCAGAGCGCCGCCTCGTCGACCTCGAGATCGCCGGCCGTGCGCTCGGCGCCGAGCGGCTGCAGCGGCGGCATCACGCAGCCGGCGACAGCAAGAAGCGTCAGGAGGGAGAAGAGGAGAGAGAAGACGAGGGAGAACAGAGAGGGAACGTCGAAGCAGAATGCGGTCGACGGCGCCGTGACGCGTCTTCTCATCGACCCCGTCAGCGACCCCGTCCTCGGCGCGGAGGGCGGCGCCGTCAGCGGCCTCGCCATCGCTTCGTTCGTCGCTCCGTTCGTCGCTTCGTTCGTCGCCCCCTTCGATGACGCCTTCATCGCCCCATCCCCTTCAGCGCGAGATCCACGAGCTTCGCGCTCGAGGCGGGGTCACGCAGATCCGTCAGGGGCATTGAGACATGGTTGAACCACAGGATCTCGCCCGTCCGGCTCTCGACGAGCGCCACCGTCAGCTCGGCGGGGGTCGTCCCCGGCCCGCCATAGCTTCTCGTGTAGAGCGCCGCGGCCGCCCCGACGGCCACGAGGGCCGCGCGATCTGCCGTGGGCACCGAGTCGCGCGCGATCATGAGCAGGAAAGCATCGGCCGGCGTGCCCCCGAGCATCGCCCGCCCCTCCTCCCCGAGCGCGTAGTCGAAGCG
>CAYWGW010000329.1:1790-3676 GCA_964457385.1 uncultured Spirochaetaceae bacterium | reverse complement strand
GGATCTCGCGCTGCTCGGGCGTGAGCGCCTGCGAGATCTTCGGCTTGTCCCATTGATAGGACTCGTCCTTGCCCGAGACGAAGAGCTCGATTTCCTTGCTGATGCGCACCGAGCACCAGTCGTGGCCGCACATGGCACAGAAATCGGTGTCGACGTCGAGATCCTCGTCGTGGAAGGCGCGGGCGAGATCCGGATCGAAGGAGAGCTCGAAATGCTTCTCCCAGTTCAGCGCCGCGCGGGCCTTCGTCAGCTCGTCGTCGCGATCGCGGGCCGCCGGGATGCCCAGCGCCACGTCCGCCGCGTGGGCGGCGATCCGGTAGGCCACGCAGCCCTGCTTCACGTCGTCCTTCTTGGGCAGCCCGAGATGCTCCTTGGGCGTCACGTAGCAGAGCATCGAGGCGCCGTGATACGCCGCCGCCGTCGCGCCGATGGCGCTCGTGATGTGGTCGTAGCCCGGGAACATGTCGGTCACGAGCGGGCCGAGCACGTAGAAGGGCGCGCCGTGGCAGAGCCGGCGCTGCAGCTTCATGTTGAACTCGATCTGATCGAAGGGCACATGGCCCGGGCCCTCGATCATGACCTGACAGCCGTGGCGCCAGGCGCGCTCCGTGAGCTCGCCCATCGCCTGCAGCTCGCCGAGCTGGGCCAGATCCGTCGCGTCCGCGAGACCCCCCGGACGCAGCCCATCGCCGATCGAGAAGGTGACGTCGTAGCGCCGCATCAGCTGGCAGATCTCGTCCCAGATCTGCTCCATCAGGTTCTCCTGCTCGTGGTGGATCATCCACTTGGCGAGCAGGCTGCCCCCGCGGCTCACGATCCCGATCAGGCGCTTCGAGACGTAGGGCAGATGGGCCCGGCGCAGACCGGCGTGGATCGTGAAGTAGTCGACACCCTGACGCGCCTGATGCTCGAGGGTGTCGAGCACCATCGCCGCGTCGAGCTCCTCGATCTTGCGGCCGAGAATCATCGAGTAGATCGGCACCGTCCCGATCGGCACCGTCGACGCCCGGCAAATCGCCTCGCGCGTGGCGTCGAGATCGCCGCCGGTCGAGAGATCCATCACGGTGTCGGCCTTCCAGCGCTCGGCCCAGCGAAGCTTCTCGACCTCCTCGTGCGTTCCGCTCGAGACCGGGCTTGCGCCCATGTTCGCATTGATCTTCGTGAGCGAGGCGCGCCCGATCGCCATCGGATCGAGATCCTGGGCGAGATGGACGCGGTTGGCGGGGATCACCATGCGCCCGGCGGCGACCTCGTCGCGGATGGCCTCGGCGCTGAGATGGGGCTCGCGCTCGGCGACCCGTCGCATCTCCGGCGTCACGATGCCCAGTCGCGCATGCTCGAGCTGGGTCACCGGCTCGAAGCCCTCGGGCGGTGCGAAGGCGTAAGCGCGGGCGGGAGCGCGCTTGGGATGGGCCGACTGCGCCAGCCGCTCGCCTTCGGGCAGCGGTCGCCAGTCGAGGGGCATGAAGTCCCAGGCGGATTTTTCCGAGGGCTGGGGCATGCCGGGCGTATCTGGCGAGCTGAAGGCCCGGGGGCCGCCGAGGTCGGGCGGGTTGGCAAAGCTTCCCGGCGTCGTGCCCTGCGCCGAGGAGGATGGGTTCCCTCCGAGCTTCGGAAGCGTGAATGCGGAAGCGAGATCAGAAGTGGGATCGGAAGTAGGATCGAGTGTCATTTCGTGGGCCTTCCCTACGCACGCCGCTCGGGCCGCGCGGTCGGGTGAGGTCCCTAGCGCGCGGTGAACGGACGAGATCAGGTTCCAAGGGTCTGCTCTCAGGTCGATACCGGCGCATCCATGTTCGAGATCGACGATGAAACCGATCGGTCCCGTCTCATCGCTGCGCCGAGCTGCCGACCACCCCCAGGCGATTCTCAAGCAGGCATCTCGT
>CAYWGW010000329.1:0-1690 GCA_964457385.1 uncultured Spirochaetaceae bacterium | reverse complement strand
GTCGCGAATCCGAACCCGCGATGGATCGCCGCCGACGCCGCGCTACCGTGCGGCCATGCAGCGACATCTCCCCGGCCGAGCGAGGTCGACGCGCCGTCGCCGGTCCCTCGAGCGGGGTCCGGTCCAGACGTCGATCGCGACCGGTCTCGTCGCGATGGCTTTCCTCGGCCTTCTGGCCTGCGACCGCAACATCGAGCCCTACCGCCCCGGCGAAGAGCCGCGCCAGCCGGATCTGGGCCGGATCTTTCCGGGGGGCTCGCGCGAGCTGCGCGGAGATCCGGGTGGCGAGCAGACCGGTGCCCCGGCGGAGAGTCGGGCGGAGAGTCGGACGGCCCGCTCCGCCCTGCCGCCGAGCCGCAGCGAGGCGGGCAACGCGCGCGGCGACGGCCCCGGGAGCCCGGGAGCAGGCTCGCCCTCCGCGGAGGGCGAGCCGATTCGTGGCCGCATCGAGCTGGCGCCCGGGCTGGAGGGAGCGCAGCCGGCGGACGGCGTGCTCTTCGTGATCGCACGGCCGCAGGGTGTGTCGGGGGGGCCGCCGCTGGCGGTGCTGCGGGTTCCGGATCCTCGCTTTCCGCTGGAGTTCACGATCGGCCCCGAGAACGTGATGATTCCGAGCATGCGATTCCAGGGCTCGCTGTCCCTCACGGCCCGGCTCGACGCGGACGGCAACGCCATGACCCGCGGCGAAGCGGATCTCTCGAGCGCGGTCGAGGGGCCGGTCCTGCCGGGCGCGAGCGGCGTGCGATTGCTGCTCTCCGAGCGCGGCTGAACGGCGGATGAGTCGACGACGACTGTCCCGGCCCTGGCCCCGGCCCTGGCGTGTGCTCGCCGAGGAGCACCTCCAGCACTGCAAGGTCTTCGACGTTCACCGGGCCACCATGGCCTCGCCCGAGACCGGCGAGGCCCATCCCTTCTACCGGATCGAGTCGCCGGCCTGGGTGAACGTCGTGGCGCTCACGCCGGGTGACGAGCTCGTGATGGTGCGGCAGTTCCGGCAGGGCGCGCGGGCGGTGACCCTCGAGATTCCGGGAGGAATCGTGGACCCCGGCGAGTCGCCGGAGCAGGCGGCGGGCCGCGAGCTGTTGGAGGAGACGGGCTATCGCGCCGGTCGTCTCGAGAGCCTGGGCTCGATCAACCCGAACCCGGCTCTCTTCGGCAATCGCTGCCACATGCAGGTCGCCCTCGACTGCCAGCCGGTGGCGGCGATCCAGAACGGCCCGACCGAGGAGACGGTCGTCGAGCTGCTGCCCCTGGCGGAGCTCGGCGCGGCGGTGCGCGCGGGCGCCATCGATCACGCGCTGGTCGTGGCGGCCCTCTACGCCTTCGAGCTCTGGCGCGATTCACGGGACGGTCGGGACTGATGATCCATCCGTCCGACCACGATCTCGACCAGTCGTGGATCGCGGCCGAGGGGCTCGGTGGCCTCGATCGGAAGCTCTGGATGACGCGCCCGCGCCTCGGCGAGTAGTTCCGGAATCGACTCCCGGACATGGAAGCCGGCCCCCAGGAAATGGAGATGCACGAGGATCTCGTCCGCACCGCGCTCGACGAGCCGCTCGATGCCCTGGGCGAAGTCGGGCTCGGCGAGCTCCATATGGGCGTGCTGGACCAGCCAGTCGGGCCGCTCTCGTGCCACCGCCCCGGCGAGCTCCTCGAGCTGGCGGTTGTTCGCGGCGGCCCGGGTGCCGTG
>CAYWGW010000328.1:0-3688 GCA_964457385.1 uncultured Spirochaetaceae bacterium | reverse complement strand
AACGACGAGCCGAGGGCGGTCATCAGCACGAAGACGGCCGGGGGAAGCACGTAGGCGAGGTGTCCCCAGTCGGAGCGGGGAAAGAGCTGGGCGAGGAAGGCCAGCAGGACGACCGCCACCATCCAGGTCGCTGCGGGCACGGCGCCCACGAGCAGCCGCCGCAGGGCGAGGACGAGCAGCGCCAGAAAGGGCAGGGCGTAGAGGGCCTGGGTCAGGAAGACGAAGGCCGCGGATCCCCGAAGCAGCCAGGGCGCGAGTAGATTGGCGAGATGGGGTGCGTAGAAGGGTAGACGGATGCCGTCCGCGACCTCGCCAATCGGCCAGAGGTTCGGATACGGCGACCCGAACGCCGCACCGAGCGACAGCGGCATCACGACCATCGAATGCCAGAAGACGCCGAGGTCGCCGCGAAGGCCGTAGACGGAGAGGGTGAGGATCGTGACGCCCAGACCGCCGAAGGCCACGTCCAGCGCGCGGGCCCGGCGCTGTCCCGGTCGGGCGAGACAGGCGACGGCGAGCACGAGGCCCGGACCGAGCACGAGACCGACGCTCTGCTTCGTGAGAGCGACGCCCGCGGCGAGAGCGCCCGCGGCGATCGCCCAGCGCCGATCCTCGAGGCCGCGAAGCGCGGCGAAGGCGGCGGCCATCGCCAGCGCCAGCGCGATCGCAGAGTAGAAGAAGATGCTCGCCAGCGGAAAGAGCAGGATCGGTATGACGGCGAAGGTGGCGACGACGACATGGGCGAGAGAGCCCGATCGGCTGCGCTGCGCCAGGCCGAAGGTCGCCGCCGTCGCTCCGGCCATCAGGGTGACGATCGCCCAGCGTCCGACGACGATCTCCTCCCCGAAGATCCGGAAGAGCAGCGACAGCAATTCGAAGGGCAGCGGCCCCGAGAAGAAGACCAGATCGCGGTAGAGATGCTCGCCGTGCGCCATGCGCTGGGCGAAGTGCACGATCATCCCCTCTTCGAGGAGATCTGGCTCCAGCGGGATCATCGCGGCTCCGGCGAGTCCCGCGACCAGCGCCCACAGCAGCATCGGTCCCAGCGCCCGCCCAGCCCGCCGTCCCGCACCCGCGTCGTCCAAGGATCCCACCTGCGTACGGTACCCGACTCGTGACTCCCGGATCCATCCCGCACGCTGTGATACGCTGCCGCGAGCACGATGACGAGAGACACGGCCTCGCGAAACCTCCGGATCGCCTTCGCGGTCGCTCTCGTCCTCGGCGTGGGGATGCGCGTCTTCAACGCCTTCGCCTACGAGCGTCTCTGGGGCTTCGACGCGCGCTTCAACTGGGCCTATGTCCAGTACCTGACGAGGACCTGGACGCTGCCGGAGCCCGAGGCACTCTGGTCGGCGGCTCATCCACCGCTCTTCTACTACGTGAGCGCCGCCCTTCTGCGGATGCTGGGCAACCCCGGTCCCGAGGTCGGCGTGGTCGTCCTGCGGCTGGTCGGGACGCTCGCGGGTCTCGGGACGATCGCGCTGGCGGTCGCCGTGGTCCGACGTGTCGCGCCGGCCGAGCCACGGCGGGCTCTGCTCGCCGCGGGGCTGCTCCTCTTCCTGCCCGTCCACGTCTACATGTCCGCCATGCTGACGGAGGAGATCGTCTCGACGTTCTTCATCTCGCTGGCGCTCGCGCTGCTGGCGCTCGGCCTGCTGGACCCCGAGCAGGGCCTGGGAATGGGACGCATTGCGGTAGTCGGGGCGGTCTGTGGGCTCGCTCTGCTGACGAAGCTGACGGGCCTGTTGGCTGCCGGCACCGTCTGCGGTGCGCTGCTCTTCGAAGCCTGGCGTCGAGCCTCGTGGCGTTGGGGCCTGCTTCGGATCGCGCTGGTCGTCGCGCTGGTGGCTATCGTCGGTGGCTGGTTCTATCTGCGCAACTGGATCCTCTACGGTTATCTCTATCCACACGGCCTCGAGATCCATCGCGTGATGTTCACGATGCCCCCCGGCGCCCGCTTCGTCTCGGACTACTTCTCGTTTCCGTTGGCGGTCTGGACGAATCCCCAGGTCCTCGATCCGGACCTGCTCCGCTCGATCTGGGGCAGCACCTACGTGACCCTCTGGTTCGACGGCCATCGAGCGTTCCTGCCCCACGGCGTCCCGCGCGTGGATCGGGTGGGCGGGGTGCTGCTGGCGCTCGGGCTGCTGCCCACCGCAGCGTTCCTGATCGGTGTCGCACGTGGCCTGCGTCGGGTCGCCGCGGGCCGGAGCACGCTGGATGTGGCATTCCTGCTGCTGCTCGCTGCGATGCTCGTCGGCTACGTGCTCTTCACCTGGCGCAATCCCTTCTTCGCGGTCCTGAAGGCGAGCTTCCTGTTGGGCCTTTCCGTCCCGTTCGCGTTCTACGCCAGCGAAGTGCTGGCGGATTGGACGGGTCGCCGCGGTCGACTGTCCCTCGGCGTGAAGGTCTGGCTGGTCGTGGGCGCTCTGCTTGTCTCGGGAACGTTCACGCAGACCCGCCTCTTCTGGAACATGGACCACATGCGCAATCCGGGTCTGATCTGGGCGGTCCGCGATCCACGGACCGGCGAGATCCGACAGCCTTAGGCACCGCCATCGGGCCGAGTCGGCGGCGCCGCGTCGGGCAGCGCTGCGTCGGACGGCCGACTGGTGATCCGCGCGCGTCGCGCAGCCAACGCCGACCGCCTTCCTGGGCCTCGAAGAGATCGATCCGCGTGGGCCGCGGTCCTTCTCGCGTCTCGGGACGCCGATCCAGCCGTAGCCCCCGCCCTCGAAGGGTTCCGCCATCCGGAAATGACGCTCGAGGTACGCCTCGACATCGGGCAGGGGGTCCCGGTAGTAGGTGAAGACGGCCTGGTCGATCTCGCTCATGACGACCCAGCGCACGTCTTCGAGGGCGTCGATGATCGTGGTCTGCTGCTCGTCGAAGAAGTTCGGCACGATGCCCGCGTAGGGCGTCGGATTCCGCAACCCGGTCGCGAAGTAGATCAGCAGCTCTGCGCGGGCGACGAAGATCGGCTCGTCCGGATCCGCGTTCCCACGGAGGAAGGAGACGATCCGTGCAAGGGCGGGATCGCGAGTGCGATCGCGGACGGCAGCGGCCCCCTCCAGCGGGCGACGAGGGTCGCGGCAAGCGAGAGGAAGGGCAGCGCAAGGAGTGCCTGGGTCGTCGCCGTCATCATCCATGAAGGCGCCTCGAGCACGTCCCCGCGCAGGACCGAGTACACGAAGGGCGTGTAGAAATGGGACTGGGAGAGCAGCGCCGGCGACAGCCGACCCGGGGGCCAGAGATCCGGAAACGGTGCATCGAAGGCCACGTCGAAGCCGAGCGGTAGGAGCACCAGCGAGTGCACGAGTGCGGAGAGCTCGCCGCGGACGCCTTGGACCAGAAACGTCGCCAGCGTGGCCGACAGACCGCCGAGCAGCAGTCCGGGGACCACGCGTCGACGGATCCCGGGCGCCGCCGTGGCCTGGAATGCGGTCACGAGGCAGAGCGCCAGCGCGAGCCCCACGTTCTGCTTCGAGAGCGCTACCGCCGCGATCAGAAGACCGGCGGTGAAGGCCCAGCGCCGGGACGACAGGCCTCGCTTGGCTGCCCGGGCCGTGATCAGACAGAGCTGATAGGCGATCGTCGAGTAGAAGTAGATGCTATGGAAGGGAAAGAGCAGGACCGGACTGGTCGCCAGGACCGCTCCGATCGCGTGACGCCAGGCGCCGACGCC
>CAYWGW010000327.1:0-3759 GCA_964457385.1 uncultured Spirochaetaceae bacterium | reverse complement strand
TCCTCGAGGTCAACACCCGGCTGCAGGTCGAGCATCCGGTCACCGAGCTCGTGACCGGAATCGATCTCGTGCGCGAGCAGATCCGGATCGCCCGGGGCGAGTCGCTCGACTTCGACCAGCCAGACGTCGGCTTCGAGGGCGCCGCGATCGAGGCGCGCCTCTACGCGGAGAGTCCCGCCCAGGACTTCCTGCCGGCGACGGGCCGACTCGACGCATGGCAGCCGCCCCGCGAGCCCGCCGTCCGCTGGGATTCGGGGGTCGAGGAGGGCTCGGTCGTCGGGACGGACTACGATCCGATGCTCGCCAAGGTGATCGCCCACGGACCGACCCGGATCGAGGCCGCCGGCCGACTGGCGCGCGCCCTGGAGCGTCTCCATCTCGGCGGCGTGGTCACGAATCGCGACTTCCTGGTCGCCACGCTCCGCAGCGAGGCGTTCCTGGCGGGCGATACCACGACGGACTTCATCGAGCGCGTGACCCCGGCCCGCCGCCTGGAGCTGGACGACGCCGCCCTCGAGCGCACGACCCGGCTCGCGGCGCTCTGGCTGCAGGCCGGCCATCGCGCCGAGGCCCGGGTGCTGGCCAACGCCCCGAGCGGCTGGCGCAACAGCCGACTCCCGCCGCAGCGAGTTGCTTTCCGGATCGGCGAACGCGAGTGGCCCGTCGCCTATCAGTCGCAGCGCGATGGATTCTTCCGCTTCGAGGACGGCAGCACTGGACGGGTGTACAGTTGGGATCCGCGCTCGATCGACGTCGAGATCGCCTCCCGCCGGCTCCGCGCCCGGGTGACCCGCGCGGACGATCGCCTGATCGTGCAGACGACGCATGGGGACATCGAGCTCGAGATCGTGCCGCGCTTCGTCGTGCCGGGCCTCGAGCTGCCTTCGGGTGGACTCGTGGCGCCGATGCCCGGGAAGGTCATCGAGATCCGCGTCCGCGAGGGCGAGCGCGTCGCGGCCGGACAGACGTTGCTGCTGCTCGAGGCCATGAAGATGGAGCATCCGATGCGCGCGCCGGAGGACGGCATCGTCGCCGGGATCCACGTCACCGCGGGCGAGCAGGTGGCCAAGGAAGAGCTGCTACTCACCCTCGAGAGCGGAGCGGAAACCGACATGGGGAAGACAGGAATAACAGAGTGACAGGGAAGGGAGAGGCGTGATGGCGGATCCGATCCGGATTGCCAACTGTTCGGGATTCTTCGGCGACCGGCCGTCTGGTGCCCGCGAGATGGTCGAGGGCGGGCCGATCGACGTGCTCACCGGCGACTGGCTGGCCGAGCTGACGATGCTGATCCTCGCGAAGACGCGCCTCAAGCGACCGGGCGGGGGCTATGCGCGAACCTTCGTCGGCCAGATGGAGGAGGTGATGGGCAGCTGCCTGGATCGAGGGATCCAGGTCGTCTCGAACGCCGGCGGCCTCGACCCCGACCACTGCGCCGAGGCGGTCGCCGAGGTGGCCCATAGGCTCGGCCTTCACCCGACCATCGCCTACGTGCGCGGCGACGATCTGATGCCGCGGATGGACGAGCTCGTGAACTCGAGCCAGCTGCGCCACTTCGAGACCGGCAAGCCGATCCAGGATCCGAGCCGCTTCCTGACCGCCAACGCCTATCTCGGATGCTGGGGCATCGTCGACGCCCTGGAGCAGGGCGCCGACATCGTGATCACCGGCCGCGTGACCGACGCCGCCGTCGTCTGCGGCCCCGCCGCCTGGCATCACGGCTGGTCCCGGACCGATTGGGACGCTCTCGCGGGCGCCGTGGTCGCGGGCCACGTGATCGAGTGCAGCAGCCAGGCGACCGGCGGCAACTACTCCTTTTTTCACGAGGTGCCCGGCATCGAGCGGGTCGGCTTTCCCTGGGCCGAGATTGCGGCAGACGGCTCCTGCGTGATCGGCAAACACGACGACGGCCTCGGCGGACAGGTCTCGATCGGCACCGTCACCTCGCAGCTGCTCTACGAGATCGGCGGCCCCGAGTACCTCGGCCCCGACGTCACGACCCGCTTCGATACGATCCGTCTCGAGGAGACCGGACCGGACCGGGTGCGCCTGTTCGGAGTCCGGGGCGCGCCGCCGCCCGAGACCCTCAAGGTCTGCATGAACCGGGCGGGAGGCCATCGCAACCAGATGACGGTCTGCCTGACCGGCCTCGACATCGAGGAGAAGGCCCGGGTGGTCGAGGCCGCCTTCTGGCGGGCCTGCCCCTTCGAGCCGAAGGACTTCGAGCAGGTCACGACCCGACTCATCCGCAGCGACAAGCCCGATGCACCGACCAACGAGGAAGCGACGGCCCTCTGGCGGATCACGGTAAAGGATCCCGACCCGAACAAATCCGGTCGCGCTTTCGCCAACGCGGTGACGGAGCTCGCCCTCTCGACGATCCCGGGCTTCTACGGCATCGGAGGCGGGCCTTCGGCCGGACAAGCCTTCGGCGTCTACGAACCGGCCGTCGTGCCGGCCGCGGTCGTGCCCCAGGAGGTCGTGCTGCTCGGCAGCGAGAGCCGCCGGGTCGACTCCGTGATTCCGCCCGGAACGGTCTCGATCGAGCCGGCCCCGGGGCCCGCCGTCCCCGTGCCGAGCGGCCCCACACGGCGCGCGCCGCTGGGCGCGATCCTCGGTGCCCGCTCCGGCGACAAGGGCGGCAACGCGAATCTCGGCGTCTTCGCCCGCAGCGACGAGGCCTGGGCCTGGCTCGACGACTTCCTGACGACCGAGCGTCTGCAGGCCCTGCTGCCCGAGGTCGCCTCCTTCCCGGTGGATCGTCATCGCCTACCGGCCCTGCGGAGCCTCAACTTCGTCGTCCACGGTCTGCTCGAGGAGGGGGTCGCCGCAGCGACACGCCAGGATGGTCAGGCGAAGAGCCTCGGTGAGTGGCTGCGCTGTCGCGTGGTCGACGTGCCGGAGAGCCTGCTCTCGTGAAGCGCACGCAAAGCGGATCGCGCTTCCCGAACGTGCGGGCGCCGAAGCGGCTGCTGCCGCCGGAGATCGAGCAGGGCCTCACGACACGCCAGCTCGAGATCCTCGACGCGCTCGAGGGCTCGATCCACGACGAGGGCATGGCCCGGGCCACCATGGCCGAGATCGCGGCCCGGCTGAACTGCTCCCTGCGCACGCTCTACGAGATCGCGCCGAGCAAGGACGAGCTGATGCTGACGGTCGTCGATCGGCGGCTGCACCGGATCGGTCGCGAGTCGATGCGGGCGCTCGAGTCCGCGGGCAGTCCCCTCAGCCGACTCCGCGCCTACCTGAAGGCCACGAATCTCGCGGTGCAACCGACCACGGCGGCCTTTTCCCGGGACTTCGCGAACGTGCCCGGCGCCCAGCGCCTCGTCGAGAGTCACGGCGCCTACGTCGTTGCCATCACCCAGGCGATGCTCGATCAGGCCGTCGCCGAGGCGGAGATTCCACCCCTCGATACGGCGGCCATGGCCCATGTGCTCGGAGGGCTCGGCTCGGAGTTCTCGCGGCCCGAGATCGAGGAGACGATCCAGGGTACGCCCAAGGAGACCGCCGACGCCGTCGCCGAGGTGATCTTCGAGGGGCTCCTGCGCCGGCGGGCGGGACGGGACGGGACGGGACACACCTAACGTTCGGGTTCTTCCGCGCCGCCGATGCCTCCGGCTACTCCGACTCCTCCGAAGAGAAGGGCCCCCGGCTCGATCCGCACCTGCCGATCCGTCTCGTTCACCAACGAGACCTCGCCCTCGACGACGACGCCCGCTCCGAATGCATGGTCGCCGGACACCGAAAGGCGTAGAC
>CAYWGW010000326.1:0-3791 GCA_964457385.1 uncultured Spirochaetaceae bacterium | reverse complement strand
CGAAGAGGCGCTTGATCGTCGCCGTGAGTCGGGTCCGGGTGTAGGCGCCCGCCACGCGCTTGATCGCTTCGCCCTGGGTGGGATAGGGATAGATCAGCTGGGTGAAGGCGCCGAGACCGATGTCCTGCTGGATTGCCAGTGTGAGCTGCGTGATCAGCTCGCCGGCGTGAGCAGCCACGACGGTCGCACCGACGATGCGGTCGCCGCCCTTCTTCACGTGCACCTTGACGAGGCCTTCCTCCTGGCCGTCGGTGACGGCGCGGTTGGCCTCGGCGATCGAGGCCCGATAGGTGTCGATCTCGAGACCCTGCTCCGCGGCCTCGTGTTCGGAAAGCCCGACGTGGGCGAGCTCGGGCGCGGTATAGGTGCACCAGGGCATGACGAGGTCCGAGAGCTTCTTGCGACCGAAGGGGCCGACCGCGAAGAGCGCGTTCTGCACGACGATCTTGGCCGCCGCATCCGCCGCATGCGTGAACTTCCACTTCATGCAGACGTCCCCGACCGCCCAGATCCGCCGGTTCGACGTCCGCAGCGTGTCGTCCACCCGAATGCCTTCGCGCCCGTCGAACTCGACTCCCACCGACTCGAGGCCCATGCCCTCGACGTTCGGCGCGCGACCGGCCCCGACCAGGATCTCGTCGACCACGAGCTCGCAGTCTCCGGCCCCCGGACAGGAGAGATGCACGACCTTCTCGGGACCTGCAGAACCGGCGCGCTTCTCGACCCGCCGGATCTCGCAGCCGAAGACCATCTCGACCCCATCCGCGAGCATGGACTCCTGCACGATGCTCGCGGCGTCCGGATCCTCGCGCGTCAGGATCTGGTCCGCCCGCTCCAGCAGATGGACCTCGGAGCCGAGACGCCGAAAGGCCTGTGCGAGCTCGCATCCGATCGGACCCGCACCGATCACGGCGAGGCGCTTCGGGCGCTCCGTCAAGCCGAAGACCGTCTCGTTGTCGAGGTAGCCGGTCTCCGCGAGCCCCTCCACGGGGGGTGCGACCGCCCGGGCGCCGGTGGCGACGACGGCCTTGCGGTACTCGAGCAGCTGATCCCCGACCCGGATGCGCCCCTCCCCCTCGAAGCGCGCCTCGCCCAGGAAGACGTCGATCCCGAACTCCTTCGAATAACGCTCCGCCGAATCCTCCTCGCTGATGCGCGCTCGGATCTCCCGCATGCGCCGCATCACCGCACCGAAGTCACCCAGATCCTCCTTCGAGGCCGGCATCCCGAAGCGCGCGGCCTCGCGCGCCTCGTGCACGATCTCGGCCCCGCGGATCATGGCCTTCGACGGCACGCAGCCCACGTTGAGGCAGTCGCCGCCCATGAGATGGCGCTCGACCAGGGCGACCCGCGCCCCCAGGCTCGAGGCGATCAGCGCCGTGATCAGTCCTCCCGTGCCCGCACCGATCACGACCAGGTTGTAGCGGCCCTCGGGCGTCGGATTCTTCCAGGTCGGTGGATGAACGTGCTCGACCAGCCTTCGGTTGAACTCGTCGAAGGGCTCGATCTCGATCTCTCGGCTCATGCAGACTCTCCAGACACGTTCTCTCCGAATGTGCTCGCTTCGTTCAGCTCATCGCCCCTGATCTCCGGACCGGTCCGATCGGCGAGAGCGCGACGGGCGAGGCGGGTGACGTAGATCGTGACGCCGGCGGTCGCGAGCAGCCCCACCACGAGCAGGGTCCAGTAGCCGGCCCCGCGCTCCGGAGCCACACCTCCGGCCACGGCCGCCACGTCGCCGGCCAGCTTGCCCGTGTAGACGTAGAGCAGGGTTCCGGGCAGCATCCCGAGGCAGGCCACGAGGTAGTCGCCCAGACGGACCTTGGTGAGCCCCAGAGAGTAGTTGAGCAGGTTGAACGGAAAGACTGGCGAGAGCCGGAGCAGGAAAACGATCTTGCGCCCCTCCCGGCCGATCGCGCGGTCGATCGCGGCAAAGCGCGGATCGCCTTCGATGCGCCGCTCGATCGTCGCCCGAGCCCCATGACGCGCGATCAGGAAGGCACCCGTGGCGCCGACGGTCGCCGCCAGGAAGACGTAGATCGTTCCTTCGACGAGTCCGAAGATCGCGCCCGCCGCGAGGGTGAGCAGGGAGCCCGGCACGAAGGCCACGACTGCCACTGCGTAGCCCAGGATGAAGACGAAGGGACCGAGGACGCCGAGACCGTCCACCCACTCAGCGAACCGGGGCACGTAGGCCCCGGCGCTACGGCCTAGGTAGATCAGCACGCCCACCGCAACGACGCCCAGAACGATCTTCAGCCAGGGCGTGCCCGATCGAGCACTCGAGATCGGTTTCCCGGTCTCGGACGAGGATGTCGACATGGCCTGATCTCCCTTCCACGTACGTACGCATGCCACGGAGGGACTGCGAGCGGATCGCCGTCTGCTCCCGGATCGTCGCGCTCGTCTCCGTCTCTACGCAGCGGCGGACGATCTGGCAACAGGTTCCGATCGAAGCTCCAGCCAACCCTATCAGAATCGTTTCCAGTGCGGTGCTCGCCCCGAACCGCCCTGGATCATCGGTCGGGCGTCATGGCGCCGACGGACGCCCGGGCCACCATCTCATGACCCGACGTCAGCACCTCCAGCTCGAAGCACCAATCGAGCCGTGCGAAGGCCTCTCCGGCACGCCGGGCGAGCGACGAGTCCATGTGATGCCACGCGCTGCCCGGCCGCGGATGCAACGCGGCGACGTCGGCCTGCGGCTGCGCTCGAGTATCCTCGCCCACCACCTGCCAACGGACCGTCAACAGTCCCGCGTCGAGTCGCGCCACGGGCGAGATCGACCGCGTCGAGCCCACATAGATCTCGCATCCGTCGGGAACCGTCGCGAAGACCAGCCTCAGGAGCGCGCGAATCGCCTCGATCGTCTCGGCGGTCGCCTCCCGCTGCCAGCTCTCGTCGAGCTCCGTCCGGATGCGGAGACGACGAGCGCGGACCTCGGCCGCGTGGGCCTCGAGTAGCGCACGGATGGCTTCTTGCATCCGCCGCGCCTCACCCGATCTCCGGCCGCTCGACTTCGACCGGCGGAGTGAGGACGGAAGGCTTCGGCACGGCGGTCGGGCGATCTCCACGAAGGACCAGCAGCCCCATCCAAGCCGATAGGAGCGCCACCCCGCCGCCCATGACCCAGAGAACGCTCCGCTCGCCGACCCGATCCGCCAGCAGCCCGAGCGGCAGCGCCGTCAGGCCGAAGCCCGCGAAGGCGAGCATCGTCAGTGACATGACACGACCCATGTAGACGCTCTCGGTCTCCCGTGCGATGACCGCACCGTTGAGCGCATGGAAGCCCCCGCTCGTTCCGCCGACCGCGACCATCGCGCAGACCGCGCCCGGGAAGCTCGGCGCCCAGGCGAGCAGCGCGAGGCTCAGCCCGAATCCCGCCACCATCGCGCTGTAGAGGAGGGTCGCGCGGGGCGAGTCGGCCAGGCGGGCCACACCCAGGCTGACGACCAGCGCGCCGAGGGCCGAGACACTGTAGAGCGTCGTGACCTGTTCCGCGGGCCGTCCGAGCTCGTTTTCCAGCAGGCCCGGAATCAACGAGACGTGCGGGAATCCGATCAGCATCACCCCGACGAAGAAGAACAGCAGCCGGCGCAGGCGCCGATGCCCCCAGACATAGCGAAGGCCGATCCAGAGGTCCTCGAGCACCTGCGTCTCACCCACGTCCGCCCGCACGACCGAGCGCGGCAGCAGCAGGAGTAGCCCGGCGGAGCTCAGGTAGAGCAGTGCCATGACTCCGTAGGCCGCCGCGGGCCCGGCGATCGCGTTCGCGAGCAGCAACGCCGCCA
>CAYWGW010000325.1:0-3795 GCA_964457385.1 uncultured Spirochaetaceae bacterium | reverse complement strand
TCGGTCATGATCGGGATCTCCCCGAAGTAGACCTCCTGCTCCTTCACGTCCCGGATCGTCTGGGACCCCTCTGCGTCGTCCCAGGCGACCAGGCGGATCGTGACCTTGAACGGAGCGGCGTACGTCATGCCTCGGTGGAGGCATTCGTGGACATCGTACTTCGGCTGCTCCAGGGCGTAGCCCACGAACTCCAACGATGCAGTATCGTTGAAGTCGCGGATGGGAAACACGGAGTTGAACACGGCCTGCAGGCCCGTGTCCTCGCGCTTCTCCATCTCGACGTGGGTCTGCAGGAAGCGGTCGAAGGACAGCTTCTGGATCTCGAGCAGATTCGGGATGTCGATGATCCTCGGGATGCTCGAGAAGGATTTTCGGACTCTCGGGGCGAACTCGGAGAATTGGGTCTCAGGCACGAGTGATCGTCACCCTCCTGTGTAGCTTCGGGCCGTCCGGACCACTCTTCCGGACCGCCCGATCGCTGGACCGATGCCACGGGACCGCGATCTGGTCCCGATCTGTCTGGAGCAACCGAAGTGGAGGCTGCCCCGGCCCCTGTGGCAATGCCGTCTCCGGATCAGAGCACGGTCATCGGTCCCAGGGGCCGCTGGAAATAGAGCTCGACTACTTGAGGTCCACCTGACCGCCGGCCTCCTCGATCTTCTTCTTGATCGCATCGGCCTCATCCTTGGGGACCCCCTCCTTGATGGCCTTCGGTACCCCCTCTACCAGATCCTTGGCCTCCTTGAGACCCAGCCCGGTGATGCCTCGGATCTCCTTGATGACCTGGATCTTCTTGTCCCCGAAGGAGGTCAGGATCACGTCGAAGTCTTCCTTCGCCTCGGCCGCCGCCTCGCCTGCAGCCGGTCCCGCAGCCGCCGCCACGGCCACCGGTGCCGCCGCCGAGACGCCCCACTTCTCCTCCAGCAGCTTCGCCAGCTCCGCTGCCTCCATCACCGTGAGGCCGGACAGGGTGTCCACGATTTCGTTCAGATCCGCCATGATTCCTCTTCCTTCTTTGGGCGGTCTCTAGCGGGTGCTCAACACCCTCCCGCCTGGTCAGTTTGACACCGCATCCCGTTCGGACACGGCCATGATCCGGGTAGCCCATGCTCTCGGAGCAGGACCTCCCGCCGGAGCTACTCCCCGCCCCCCGCCAGCGACTTCTCCCGGGCCGCCATCAGGCGAGCCATCTGTCCCGCCGGCTCGTTCAACAGCCGCGCGAGCTTGCTACTCGGCGCCTGCAGCAGGCCGACGATCTTGCCCCGTAGCTCATCGAGCGACGGAAGCGTTGCGAGGGTCGCAATCTCGCCCTGGTCGAGCACTTTTCCTTCGAGCACCGCGCTGCGCAACTCGAAAGCCTCGTTCGCCTTCGCGTAGGTCACGAGCGTCTTCGCCAACGCGACCGGATCACCGAAGGACATGGCGATCGACGTCGTCCCCTTGAAATGCTCTCTCAGGCCCTCGGCAGGGCCGCCCTCCGAGGCTCGTCTCAATACCGAGTTCTTCGCCACACGAAACTCACTCGCTTCGCTGTCGCGAAGCCCTCCACGGAGGGCCTCGAGCTGGGCGACGCCCAGACCGCGGTAGTCAGCCACGAATACGCTCGTCGCACGACCGAATTTGTCGCGGAGCTCGGCGACCTGCTCTTCCTTCTGTCGACGCGTCAACATTTCGTGCGTCCTCTTCCTTCAGCGCCCTCATCGGGGCGTCCTCTGACGGCTCTTCGATCTTCGCGATCCGGATCAGCCATCAATGCGCTAGGCCGCCTTCAGCGGCGAAGCCGGATCGACCTTCAGGCCCGGCCCCATCGTCGACGAGATCGCAATCTTCTTGAGATAGGTCCCCTTCGCAGCGGCGGGCTTGGCCTTCAGGATCACGTCGATCAGCGCCGACGCGTTCTCCCACAGCTTTTCGGGCTCGAAGGACAGCTTGCCGATTCCGCAGTGCACGATTCCCGCCTTGTCCACCCGATACTCGACCTTTCCGGCCTTCTGATCCCGAACGGCATCACCGACGTTCGGAGTCACCGTCCCCAGCTTCGGGTTCGGCATCAGGCCCCGCGGCCCAAGGACCCGGCCCAATCGACCCACGACTCCCATCATGTCGGGCGTCGCGATCACCCGGTCGAACTCGAACCAGCCTTCGTCCTGGATCTTCTTCGCGAGATCGTCTCCACCGACGTGGTCCGCACCCGCGTCGCGGGCTTCCTTCTCCTTGTCGCCCTTGGCGAATACGAGGACCCGTGTATCCCGCCCCACGCCGTTCGGCAACACGATCGCTCCCCGCACCATCTGATCCGCGTGCTTTGGATCGACTCCCAGGTTGATCGCAATGTCGACCGTCTCGTCGAATTTCGCCGCCGGGATCTCCTTCAACTTCGCGATCGCTTCTTCGAGGCTGTAGACCCGATCTCGCTCCAGGCCTTCGACGGCTTTCCGGAATCGCTTGCTCTGCTTCGGCATGTTCCTCAGCCCTCCACGACCTCGAGGCCCATCGAGCGCGCGGTCCCCGCAATGATCTTCTTCGCCTGATCCAGGTCGAAGGCGTTCAGATCTTTTTTCTTGATTTCGACGATCTCGGCAAGCTGCGACTGCGTCACCTGTCCGACCTTGGTTCGATTCGGCTCCGCCGACCCGCTCTTGATCTTGGCCGCCTGTTTGAGCAGCACCGCAGCCGGCGGCGACTTCAGCTCGAAGGTGAAGCTCCGATCCGCGTAGATCGTGATCTCCGCCGGAATCACCATCCCGGCCTGGTCCTGGGTCCGCGCGTTGTACGCCTTGCAGAACTCCATGATGTTCACGCCGTGCTGCCCCAGTGCCGGACCCACGGGCGGCGCCGGATTCGCCTGGCCCGCCGTGCACTGCAGCTTCACGATCGCCATGATCTTCTTGGCCACTTCGCTCTCCTACCACTCATTGGCGGTCCGCGGTCGTCCGTGACGACCTCCCGCTCGCTACTGGCGGTTCAAATCGACCACGACCGGGCTCCTGCCCGGTCATGGACCCGAACTCCGATCCGTTCAGGCCTTTTCCACGTTCGAGTAGTCGAGAACCACTGGCGTCGCCCGCCCGAAGACCTGGACCATCACACGCAGCTTCTCCTTGTCCTCCATCACCTCGTCGACGAAGCCCGAGAAGTTCGCGAAGGGTCCCGTCGTCACACGCACGTTCTCGCCGTCCTCGAAACGGATCAAGGGCTTCGGCTTCACCGCCCCCTCCTTGATCCGCTGGGTCATCCGGGCCACCTCCTCATCGGAGATGGGCGACGGGTCGGTCGCGTTGCCGACGAAGCCCGTGATCTTCGGAGTGCCCTTCACCACATGCCAGGTCTCGTCGTTCAGGTCCATGTGGACAATGATGTAGCCGGGAAAGAACTTCCGCTTGGAGGTGCGCTTTTGCCCGCCCACCATCTCCACGACACTCTCCTCGGGCACGAGCACCTCGTCGAACTGCTCCTCGAAGCCCATCGCCCGGGCGCGCTCCAGCAGACCCTTCTTCGCGCGGTTCTCCTGTCCGGAGTACGTGTGGACGATGTACCAGCGCTTCGAGGACGTCACCGCGTTCTCCGTCGCCGCACCGACGGCAGATCCACTTCCCGCCGCGTCCGTTCCAGACTCTGTCTCCATCAACCCAACACCTGCTGCATCACGCGACTGAGCGCGAAGTCGACGATCCCGAGAAACGTCGCGATCAGACCCACGATGACCACGACCGATACTGCCCCGTTCAGCGTCTCCTGCTGCGGAGGCCACGTGATCTTGTTGAACTCACCCCGAACCTCTTCCAGGTAGTGGCG
>CAYWGW010000324.1:0-3842 GCA_964457385.1 uncultured Spirochaetaceae bacterium | reverse complement strand
GGCCGAAGCGGCGCAGATGGGCGGAGAGCACCTTGCGGATGGAGGGCTCATCGTCCAGACGTCGTCACTGGCCATTGCTAGGTTCCTTTCGCTGGGAGCTCGCCGGCTTCGGATTCCGGCGGATGAGGGATGGGAGATTCGGAGGGGCCGGCGAAGACGGAGCGGGTCCTCCGTCGGTGGCCCGAATCAGGGGATCGGCTCGAAGCCGAAATTGATGGCCTCGACGCCTTCGCTGTCCGTGCCGACCGGGAAGGTCGTGAGCCGCAGCTTCATGCCGAGCTTCACGTGCTCGGGATCCGGGGGCACGTTCACGACGTTGCCGCGCACGCTCGTTCCGTCGCAGTCGACGACGCCGGAGACGAAGGGGACCGGGACGCCGGGCGCCGCGAAGGCGACGATCGTGAACGCGCGCAGCTCGCCCTCGTTGGCCACCCGGGCCGGCTGGAACTCCGTGCCGGAACAGCGGGCGCAGGCGTTGCGGCGATCGAAGAAGCGTGCGCCACAGCTCGTACACTCGTGGGCCACGAGATGGGGATCATCGCCGATCACCAGATAGTCGACGAAGGGAATCTGTTCGGCCACGGGGGATCTCCTTGCCAGGTTTTCGGGCTCGAGCCGGGCTCGGCGGGCTCGAGTCGTCGGACGCGCGCGCGCCCTAGCCGAGCGGCTCGCGGGCGTTGCGGTCGGGACGTTTTGGAACCGCAGAGTATACCGCGCTGGCCGTCGATGGCCCGCTCCGACGGGCCGCAGCGAGGTGACCCATTCGACCTCGGTTTCGGCCTCGGGCCTCGGGCCTCGGGCCTCGGGTTCCGGCGTCCGGCTTCGGCTTCGGCTTCGGGCTTCCGGTAGTGTTTGCGCGGATCGATCGCAGTGGATGGAGACCCGGTTTGGCCACGTTCTTCGACTTGCGCGGCATTTTCGGCAACGTCAATACGCGGACCATCTACGTCTACTCGATCCTGATCGGGCTGCTCGCGGGATTGGGTGCCCTGGCCTTCGACTTCCTGCTCGAGCAGACCTCGTACCTCACGATGCACGTCTGGGCGCAGATTCCGATTCCGCAGCCCCATGGTGACGGAGGGGCGGTCGAGGAGCTGACGGCCGGGCCGCCCCGGCGCTGGCTGCTGGTCGTGCTGCCCGTCGTCGGGGGTCTGATCTCGGGGCTCCTGGTGAAGACCTTCGCACCCGAGGCCGAGGGCACCGGCACCGACGGCTACATCGACGCCTTCCACAACAAGGGCGGGGTGATGCGGAGCCGGGTGCCGCTGGTCAAATCCCTGGCGACGCTGGCGACCCTGGCCTCGGGTGGCAGCGCAGGTAAGGAGGGACCCACCGCCCAGATCGGGGCCGGCATCGGTTCGGCCCTCGGCCGTTTCATCCAGATGGGCGCGCGGGCGCGTCGGACCCTGATGGTGGCTGGCGCCGCGGCGGGTCTGGGCGCCATCTTCCGGGCGCCGCTGGGCGGCGCGCTCACGGCGGTCGAGGTGCTCTACAAGGAGGACCTCGAGACGGATGCCCTCACGCCGGCCGTGCTGGCCTCCGTGACGGCCTATACGGTCTTCTGCTCCGTCCGCGGCTTCAGCCATGTCTTCGCCTTCGAGGAGGAGCTCTTCCAGTCGCCGATCGAGCTGCTCGTCTACGGGGTGCTCGGCCTCGTCTGCTCGGCGGCGGGCTATCTCTACGTGCGCTTCCTGCACGGCTCGCGCCGCCATTTCTTCGATCGGCTGCCGGTGAACCGCTACCTGATCCCGCCGATCGGCGGCCTGATGGTCGGTGCGATCGGCTACTTCCATCCCGCGGCGATGGGTCAGGGGCTGGGCTACGTGCAGCAGCTGATCCTGGGCGAGCCCGTGGGCGGGATGGAGACGAGCCTCGGACTGCTCGCGCTGCTCGCGGTGCTGAAGATCGCGACGACGTCCTTCACGATCTCCTCGGGCGGATCGGGCGGTGTCTTCGCCCCCAGCCTCTTCATCGGAGCCATGCTCGGGGGCTGCGTGGGCACCCTGGGCCATGATCTCTTTCCGGAGATCGTGCCCCGGGTCGGTCCCTACGCGGTGGTCGGCATGGGAGCCTTCTTCGCCGGGGTCGCCAACGCGCCGATCGCCTCGTTGATGATGGTCTGCGAGCTGACCGGCGCCTATGAGCTGCTGCCGCCCTTGATGGTGGTGGCGACGATCGCGCTGGTGGCGTCGCGCCGCTGGTCGATCTACGAGAATCAGGTCGACAACAAGTTCTTCTCCCGGGCGCATCTCTGGGAGATGAACCCGAACGTGTTGAAGCGCATGACGGTCGGCGAGATGACTCACGGGGTCTACGATCGACACGCGATCGTGTCCAACGACATGCCGCTCCACCAGCTCGAGGCCCGGGCCCGGGAGATCGGAGAGAGCGATCTGGTGCTGCGGGACGCGCAGGGCAACCTGGCCGGGCTGGTTTCGATGGTGGATCTCGGAGAGCGCGAGGATCTCGACGATCTCGGGACCTTCGTGCTGGCCCATGACCTCGTCAATCGCCGGGCGATCTCCCTGCGGCCCGAGGACAACCTGATCCGCGCGCTCGAGGTCTTCGGAGATCGGGAGTTCGACAAGATCCCGATCGTCGATACGAACGCGGGCGCGGAGCGCCTGCTGGGCCATATCCAGTATTCGGACATCCTGGGCTTCTACAAACGCGAGCACGGCCAGACGGATTACCCGGGTGTTCCCGGGCAGGCCCGATCGGCTTGACAGCGGTCCGGCTCCCATGCGAAGGTGAAGCCGGACTGCTCCGGCCCATCCTTCGGTCCGTCCTGCGTCCGTGCACCCGCACCTGGACCAGGTGCCTGAAAGGTCGTTCTGCATGTCCCGACCTCCGATCCGTCGCCTCCTTCCGTCGGCCCTCGCGCTCGTCCCGATCGCGCTGCTCTCGCTGTGGGCGCCAGGCGCCTGGGCGGACCCTCGATCGTCCGTGACGGTGACCCAGCCGCCCCAGGATCAGGGGGCGGCCTTCGTGCCCGGCACCCGTCTCGTCGAGAATCTCCCCGTGCCCTACGTGGAGGAGGAGTACTTCGTCGAGGGTGAGGCCACGCTCTTCAGCTACGCAAACGATCCGCCGCTCGGGCCGACCGACATCGTGCCGGTCCAGCAGGACGTTCCCTACAAGACCCGGCTGATCGTCCGGCGGCCGAAGCAGGCCCGGCGCTTCAACGGGTCCGTCGTGATCGAGTGGTGGAACTCGACCGCGGGCTTCGACACCGCGCCCGCGTGGGAGCCCTCGGCCGAGTACTTCGCGAGAGAGGGCATCATCTACGTCGGCGTCACCAACAGCACGACCTCCCTGGGCTTCCTGACCGACGGCTGCCGCCTCTTCGGCGTGCTGCCGCCGGCCTGCGGATCCCGTTATGCGTCGCTCTCGCTGCCCGAGAACGGCCTCGCCTACGAGATGATGAGCCAGATCGCGAGCCTGCTGGCGGCTCGCGATCCCCAGAATCCGATCCCCGATCGCTACCACGTCGAGCGCGTCTTCCACGTCGGCGAGTCCCAGCAGGCCGGCTCCGTCATCACCTACGCCAGCGCCTTCCACCTCCCCGGCGTGAACGATGGCTACTTCATCCAGTCCGGGATCAACGCCCGGCCCATCAACTTCGGCCCCGCTTGTGGCGCCGAGGGCTCCCCGGCGTTCCCCGACTGCACGCCCCGGCTGCTGCCGGCGGATGCCCGCGTCCGGACGGATCTGCCCGTGCCGGTCTATCAGGTCGTCACCCAGACGGACTTCGAGACTCTCGGCTTCAACGTCTTCGGACGCCAGCCGGATACGAGCAGCTACCGCTACTACGAGGTCGCCGGCGGGGCGCATAACGCGGT
>CAYWGW010000323.1:0-3869 GCA_964457385.1 uncultured Spirochaetaceae bacterium | reverse complement strand
GGCCCGCCCGCCCATCCGGATGCTCATGGACGAAGCCCGGCTGCTCCACTGGCTCGCCTTCTTCCATCCGGCCTGGATGGTGGCGAGCCTGGCGCTGGCGCTGGCCACTGCGCGACTGGGCCTAGCGATCCGCCGTCGACGCGCGGCGGGGCAGCGCGTCGGTCGTGAGCTGCGCGCGCGCCATCTGCGACTGGGGCGGATCACCCTGGCGGCCGTCGGGATGGGCTTCGTCCTGGGCCCGCTCTCGATGTTCTTTTTGCGCGGGCGCGCTCTCTTCGAGAGCTTTCACGGCGTGCTCGGGCTCATCGTCCTCGGCCTCTTCGCCTGGACCGGCTGGAGCGGCCGCGCCCTTCGCCGTGGCCAGCCCGAGGCAAGGGACGTCCATCGCATCGCGGCGGCCTGCTCGATCGCGGCGGCGATGCTCGCCGCGGTGGCGGGCTTCATCCTGCTGCCCTGATCGATCCGCCCTGATCGGTCGCCGCACGCGACACTCCAGCCACGCCCCGGACGCGCCGAAATCAGACGGCGGCAGCGCTTCCAGCGGATGCGGTGAAGGGCGAGACGCCCGGGGCGATGCGCTAGGCGCGAGGCGCAAGGCGCAAGGAGCGAGAGATGTCCGATTCCATTTCCGGTTCCGATTCCAATGAAGGCCCCGGAAAGGCATCCGGAAAAGACCTGAGCGAGTGGATCCAGCGGGCGATTCGACGGGATCCGGGGGAGCTGCCGGTCTTTCCGGTGGTGGCGCTGCGCATCGTGGACCTGCTCGAGTCGCCGCATGTGGAGCTCGCGGATGCGGCGGCGATGGTCTCCCAGGATCAGGTGATCGCCTCCCAGATCCTGCGCACGGCGAACTCGTCTCTCTATTTGGGCGCCTCGCCGGCCACGACGGTCTCCGCCGCCATCATGCGCGTCGGGCTGCGCGAGGCGAGCCAGATCGCGATGATCGCCGCCGGACGCTCGCTCTTCGACCCCGAGGATCGCGTCGAGCTCGAGGTCCATCCCCAGCTCTGGACGGCGATCTGGCATCAATCGCTGGTCGGCGCCTACGGCGGCCGTCTGGTCGCGAGCGAGCTCGGGGTCGGGGATCCCGAGCAGATCTTTCTCGGCGCGTTGATGCGGCATGTCGGCCGGCTGTTGATTCTCAAGGTCGTGGCCCGGGGCCTCGTCCGGGGTCGGCTGCCGCAGCCGGTCTCCGAGGAGCAGCTCGAGCAGGCGATGGCGCGTCTGCAGATCCCGATCGGGGTCGACTATCTCCGGCGCAACCGGTTACCGGACGTCTTCGTGGCCGCGGCCGCCGACGGTGCAGAGGCCAGCCTGCGCGAGGCGATCGCGGGTCAGGGCCTCGAGGTGATGCGGCTGGTGGACGGCCTGACCGACGTCCTCGCCATCGCTCCCTTCGCCAGCGGTCGCCTGGGCGCCGCCGGAGCCCGGAGCGCAATGGCCCTCGGCCTCGACGAGCCCCGCCTCGAGTACTTCGTGCTCCAGCTGAAGGCGCTCTCGGACCAGGTCCGCGAGCTGCTCTGAGGCACGGCGTCGGGGCGCGGCGTCCGGGCACGGGGCCGAGGTACGGGGTCGGGACGCGGGATCGGGACTTGGCGCCGAGGGGCGGTGCCAAGTCAAGGCTCACTTCTGGATCGGAATGGGTCGACCGGGCGCGTCAGACGTCCGCTTCGTGCTTCGTGTGGAGATGTGTGACCCGGGTCGAGTACGATCCAGTCTGCGGTTGTGTGCTTGCTTCTCTGCTCGCGGTCCCAGGCGTGACGGAGATCGGCGCGTTCGACCGGCGCGTCGATCGACGACCATTCCGTCGGCTGAGCGCCCGCCAGGATGGGTTGCTCGCTCGAGGGGGCTGGGACCCCGCCGATGCGACGCCGAAGCCCACCGCTCACGGTCAGCCGGTTGCCAGTCGTTCTCGAACTCCTCGATCCATTTCTCGCTCCCCGCCCCCCTCCCTCCCGCCGCTCGGAGGCGGATGCGGAATCGAGGCGAGCAAGTAGCCGGGAGGGTCATGGGGGCACTACCGGGCACATCGATTGCTTGGTCGCGTAGGTCCCGTAGTAGTCGCGTAGAAGAGTGGAGTCGAACTCGGTCCCGACGATGCCGCCGCCATTTGTCACGTACGCCACGAGCCCGAGAAGAACCTCCTCCATCGCGTCGTGCGCGAGGATCTCCCGTCGTTCCTCTCGCGCTCCCGAGCCGCTGGGGCGCCGGTCGCCCGCTTCGTCGAGCGCGAGATCCGGGCCTATCTCGAATGCGGCGTGCTCGCCCACGGCTTCCTACGCGGCCACTGCGATGCCTGCGGCAAGGACCGGCTCGTCGCGTTCTCGTGCAAAGGGAGGGGCTTCTGTCCGTCCTTCGGCGGTCGGCGCATGGCGGACACGGCCGCCCATCTCGTCGACCGCGGTCTGCCCGCGGTCCCGGTCCGACAATGGGTGCTCACGCTTCCCTATCCGCTCCGGTACCGCTGTGCCTGGAACGCGCGGCTCACGAGCGATGTCTTGCGCTGCTTTCTGCGGGCGCTCTTCGCGGACCAGCGACGGCGGGCGAAGTGGGAATTCGGCATTCGGCAGGGCCTGTGCGGCTCGGTCACGTTCATCCAGCGCTTCGGCTCGGCGCTGAACCTGACGCCGCATTTCCATGCGCTCGTGCTCGACGGCGTCTACGAGGGGCCGCGGCACGCGCCGGGACGCTTCCATCTTCTCGATCCGCCCGAAACCGCGGACGTGGCCCGGGTGCTGTCCGGGACGGCGCGGCGGATCCGGCGCCTGCTCGAGTCCTCGAGACTGGCGGAGGGGACCGAGGATCCCCTTCGAGAGGAGGATCCGCTGTTGGCGATGCTCGGCGCGGCGTCGATCCGGTCCCGGATCGCAACGGGTCCCGAGGCGGGCTCGCCGTGGCGACGGCTCGGGGATCGGGTCGAGCCGGTCGACGAGGCGGAAGGCGCGGACGGTGTCGAGCCGGCGGCCGCGATGCCGCCCCGCTGTGTCCGAGAGGGCGGGATGAGTCTTCATGCCGACGTGGTCGTTCCTGCTCGGGACCGAAGACGGCTGGAGCGGCTGTGTCGCTACGTCGCCCGGCCGCCGCTGGCGCTGGAGCGACTCGCGGAGCTTGGCGACGGGCGACTCGCCTATCGGCTGAAGACGCCATGGCGGGACGGGACGACGCACGTCGTGATGGAGCGGTGGGAGCTGCTCGAGCGGCTGGCGCCGCTGATCCCGCCGCCGCGGTCGCATCAGGTGCGGTATCACGGCGTGCTCGCGCCGTGTGCGAGCGGAAGGGATCGGGTCGTGCCGGGGGCTCGAGGCGTCGGGGACGAGGGCGGCTCGCTGGCGGAAGATCCGACGGCTCATGCCGCGCTCGACGTGGGAGCATCGGGTTTGAACGCTTCCGTCCCTCAGGAGACAACCTCACTCGAAGGAATCGTCGACGGGAGGGCGAACGGCGGCGCAGCTCCTTCTCCGACCGAAGTCGTGCCGCGTTGGGCTCGGCCGTCGCTCGTGGAGCCGAGCACCAGCGCCGTGCGCGATCCCGGGTCGCAGTCCGCGAAGAACGTGGACCCGCCACGCCGAACCGCCTGGGCCGATCTCCTGCAACGTGTCTTCGAGGTCGACGCGCTCCGCTGTCCAGAGTGCGGCGGGCGGATGCGCATCCTGTCCGCGATCACCGAGCCCGACGTGGCGCGACGAATCCTGGCGTGCCTCGATCTGCCTTCCCGGGCGCCGCCGCTTGGGTCGTCCCCCGAAGCGTCCCGGAGTGCCGGAGGCGAGCTGGCTTCCGAGATCGCTTGGGGCGAGTGGGACCAGGATGGGGGCTTCGACTTCGACCAATCGCTTCCCGGCGACGGGGCGATCGGCCCCGACGGCTGATCC
>CAYWGW010000322.1:0-3872 GCA_964457385.1 uncultured Spirochaetaceae bacterium | reverse complement strand
TGGATCCCGCACGTGCTCGAAGCTGTGATGGGCCATCACGAGGTGATGACGTCCGACGTACTCCTCGAGCGGAGTCCGCAGCAATCGGGGACCGGGGGCGGCCTCCCGCCCGACGGGGAGCCGCTCGTCGATGCCCGTCAGCCTCGTGAATCCGGCGCGAGCCATCCGCTCGAGCAGCCGTCCCGAGCCGCATCCGACGTCGAGGATCGCGTCGTCGAGACCGGTCTCCGTGCGAGCGAACCAGCCGAAGCCGGCAAAGCGTCGCCCCAGGCGCAGGCCGGTCCGCCGGGCGATTCCGAGACGCAGGCGAGACCAACGGCGCCGCAGCCATCGCAGCCATGCCGGACCCGTCCGCAGCGGACGACGCGCCTGCGCGCCCGTGTAGTAGTCGACGTCGTAGAACCGCTCCAGGTCCGATGGGATCGCATCGATCTGAAGACAGCCGCAGCGCCGGCACTCGTGATAGTCGAACGCCTCGCGGGTCCCGATCAACCGCTCTTGCACCCGCAGCCCGAAGACGACTGGGCCGCCGCAGACCCGACAACGGTCGGAGGCTTCGGCCTCCCGGGACCCGCGCCGCCCCGTCGCCCCGACTCCGATCATCAAAGCAGCGCCAGCTGACCGCTGGCCGACTCACCCGACTCGCCGGGCCAGACCGACATCGAGCCCACACGCTCCAGGGCGCCCACCCGTCGCAGCAGCTCCCGCGCGATCGCCGGCGACTCGCGGTTGCTGGGCGAGTGCACGAAGACCAGCGGCCGATGTCCCTGGCCGATCCAGAGCGCAAGCCGCTGCGCCCAACGGTCCAGCCAGGGCTCGTTCACTGCAGGCTCCGGATGGAAAACCAGGCGAGCTACAGGGTCCTGTGTCAGCGCCTCCTCTCGGACGGGGAGGTCGGGCTTCTTGTGGCGGGCTGCGAGGATGTCCGGATGATCCCCGGGACCGTCCCGAAGTGGCCGCGTATCCATGACCACGCGACCGACCCCGCGGCTCGCGAGAATCTCCTCGGCCAGACGGGCGGGCAGGCCCTCCTGCGCCAGATCCGGGCTGCGCAGCTCGACGGTGAAGCGCAGATCTCCGGGCAGCTCCGCCAGGAAATCCTCGAGACGAGGCAGATCCTCCGTCCCGAAGCCGGGCGGCAGCTGGATCATCAGCGGACCCAGCCGAGGCCCGAGCGGACGCAGCCGCTCCAGAAAGTCACGGGTCCGGGGCCATGCGTCCCGGAGCATTGAGTCGTGGGTGATCGCCCGAGGCAGCTTGAAGCAGAACTGGAAGTCCTCGGCAGTCTCCGCGGCCCATCGAGCCACGCTGGCGGCGCTCGGCTCCGCGTAGAATGTGGTGTTGCCCTCGACGGCATTGAAGACCCGGGCATACTGAGCGAGATAGTCCGACGGTCGAGCGTCTCGAGCGTAGAGTCCGCCCCGCCAGCCATCGAACCCCCAGAACGGCAGCCCGAGACGAATCCGTTCGATCATCGACGGCCGCCCTTCCGGCTTGCAAAGCCGCGGCGTTTCCCTGAACCTTCTGGCGATCCCCCCGAGCACTCTCTCGAGGACGTTCTCTCCCATGAGGTCGTCTTCCAGGAGGTCATCGTGACCCGGCGATCTTCGTCTGCGCCCATCTTCGCGAGCCCGTCCGTGCTCGACGACCGGAGCGACACCGCCTCGGCGGACGTCCGATCCGGATCGTGGGGAGCGATCATGCTAGCTCCACCTGCTTCTCCGCTCCCTTCTCCGTTCGTTTCTTCTTTCCTCTCGACGCTCGTGCTCGCGATCGCCGTGACCCTGGCGACCGCGCTCCCGTCCCGCGCCCAGGATTGGGGCGCCGAAGACGACGGCAGCTGGTCGACGCCGGCCCGCAGTCAGCCAGTCGCGACCCTGAGTGGCTGGTCCCTGCGCGGGGGCATCGGGTTCACCGAGGGTCCCGACTCGTTGCTGCTCGGCTTCGAGCTGCCCTATGCCTTCGATCAATGGGTCTCGGCCGGCCCGATGCTGCAGGTGGGCATCGACAACGAAAATACGATCGTGGCGCCGAGCGCCAACGTCACGATCACGTTCGCCGACCTTCCGGGCCGGACCCTCGATCGGATCAAGCCCTTCGTCTCGGTCGGCCTGGGCTTCGCCGTCATCGGCGACGACGATCGGCAGAACGCCAACACCGGCGTCGGATTCCTGATCCCCGTCGGCTTCGGCCTCGAGTACCCGGTCAGCGATCGCCTCTCCCTCGGCTCCCACATGACCCTGAACTTCCTGCCCGAGGAGACGCTGAACCAGGACTTCTGGTTCTCCTGGCAGGTCGGCACCGTCCGCATCGCCTTCTAGAGCCTCCGACGCGGTCCGTGCACACCATGCATCGACAGCACCTCGACCGCGCACCGGCGGCGCGCCATTCGCGCCAGTTGCGCTGACCGAAAGCGGTGCTCGCGCGGATGCTCCGACACGCTCAGCCGAGCACCCCCTGCTCGCGCAGGGCGGCGATCTCGCTGCTGCTGCGACCGAGCTCCAGCAGGATCTCCTCGCTGTGCTGACCGTTCTCGGGAGCCATCGAGCGCGGGGCCCAGGGCGTTCCCTCGAAGTCCACCGGCGTCGCAGGCAGCAGCGTCCTTCCCTCCCCGTCCGGCACCTCGACGAAGCCCCCGGCCGCATGGGCCTGGGGATCTGCCAGCACGTCGTCGATGCTGTTCACCGGCGCCCACCAGAGGTCCTCCTCCTCGTCGAAGATCGCGGCCCACTCGACCCGGGTCTTCGTCGCGAAGATCGCGTCGAGCTCGCGGATCAGCCCCTCGGCGTTCTTCGCCCGCTCCCGGGGATCCGCATAACGTGGATCGTCGATCCATTCGGGATGTCCGACTGCGCGCGCCAGCGGCGGCCAATGGCGCTCGCCCTCGAGCCCCACGATCCAGAGGTATCGGCCCTCGGAGTCGGCATAGCAGTTCATGGCCGGGTTGCCCATCGTCTTGCGATTGCCGATCTGGATCCCGACGCCCATCCGGGCCGCGACGGCGAGATCGAAAGAGATGGTGTACATCCCCTCCCTCAGCAAAGAGGTCGAGACGAGCTGGCCGCGTCCGCTGCGCTCTCGCCGGAAGAGCGCCGCCGAGATTCCACCCGCCAGCGCGAGCCCGGCGTTGTGGTCGCCCATGCCGCCGCGTTGGAAGGGCGGCGACTGGCCGGGCGGCGTCAGCGAAGCGGCGATCCCGGAGCGGGCCCAGAAGGCGGCGATGTCGTAGGCCGCCCGATCGGCGTCGGGGCCCTCGCGACCGAAGCCCGTGATCAGACCGTAGACGAGCTTCGGAAAGCGCTCCGCCAGGCCCTCGGGCGCGAGTCCGAGACGGGCGAGCGCCGCGGGCCGGATGTTGGTCACGAAGACGTCGGCCTGACGCAACAGGTCGAATGCGATCGCCCGACCGGCCTCGCTCCGCACGTCGACGCTGATACTCCGCTTGCTGCGGTTGTCGTTCTCGAAGACGGGATTGAAGGGCAGATCGCCGCCGATCATCTTGCCGAAGAGCCGTGCCGGGTCCCCGAGTCCCGGCGGCTCGATCTTGACGACGTCGGCGCCCCAATCCGCCAGGATGCCCCCCGCCGCGGGACCGGCCACCCAGACGCCCATCTCCACGACCTTGATGCCCTCGAGCGGTCCCGCCATGCCTGCGCTCCTCTCCTGCTGTCGCGTTTTGTCCGCGCTCGTTTTGTCCGCGCTCGCACTGTCCCGGCTCGTCATGCTCCGGCTCGTCACGCGCCGGCTCGTCATGCTCCGCTTCGCCGTGTCCGGGCGCGCGCCCCTCGTCTCAGGCCCGTCCGCCCGAGCGTCCGGACGTCGCCATCGGCTCATGCTGCCCGAGCCGAACCTCGTCGACCAGCCCCCAGGCG
>CAYWGW010000321.1:0-3920 GCA_964457385.1 uncultured Spirochaetaceae bacterium | reverse complement strand
TCGATGGCGTACTCGCCCTGGCGAGTTGACGCGCTGATTCCCGAGTGCGGAGCTTACGCGCGAGCTCCGCTGCCCCCACCCGCCCGCCCCTCGCCGAGCAGGCGAGCACGCAAGGTGCTCGCTCGATGGTCCGGTCCATCATGGGACCAGCCCGGAGGACGCAGGCAGTAGCGCAGACGATCGCCCGGGGAGCCGGCTCGTCGCAGGTCGGCCCAGAGCTCGCGGTAACCATGGACCAGCACCGTCCACGGATCGTCCCGCTCGAGATTCTTCGTCAGCCCGTACACGACCGGCTCGAGATCCGTCTCCCGGCTGAAGGTGCCGAAGAGCCGGTCCCATAGGATCAGCACCCCGGCGTGGTTGCGATCCAGATAGCGGAGGTTGGAAGCGTGGTGGACGCGGTGATGGGAGGGTGTGTTGAAGACCGCTTCAAACCAGTCCGGAAGCCGGCGAACGACCTCCGTATGGACCCAGAACTGATAGGTCAGGTTGAGTCCCATCATCAGCAAGATCATGCCGACGTCGAACCCCAGCAGCGGCAGCCAGAGCCAGAAGACCAGCTTGTAGACACGCTCCCCAACGCCCTGCCGCAGCGCCGTGCCGAAGTTCATCTGCTGCGAGGAGTGGTGGTTGACGTGACCGGCCCACAAGAAGCGCACCTCGTGATTCAGGCGGTGGAATCCGTAGTAGGTGAGATCGTCGAGGAGGAAGAGGAGCAGCCAGGCCCAGGGCTGTCGAACCACTACGTCTCGGAGGGGACTCAGCTCATGCAGCTCGATCATCAACCCCACGAGCACGAGCTTCGGCAGGATCTCGACGACGGCCGAGGCGCTGAGCATAGCAAAGGACGCGCCGGTATCGCGCAGACGGTAGAGGTCGCGTTCCGCCCAATGCGCCCACAGGGCCTCGACGACGATCGCCGCCAGGAAGATGGGCATCACCCATTGGATCAGCGTGTCTTCACGAAGGACTTGCCAGGTATCGGACACGCTTCTGTGTTCCTCGTCGAGGGTCGAGCGTCGTGGTTCGAGCAAATTTCAGGGTAGAGCTCCGGCGCCCACGCCATGTCATCGCCGCCGGGGCAGCACCGAGAGGCCGGAGGGAAAACGCCCTTGCGAAAGACCTACATCGTATCCCGTCCAGAGCCCCGTGCCTACCTTCCCGGGCGCCCATCCGATCGGTCACGAGCAGCCTTGCCCGCGGAATCCTAGCTTTCTGTCATGAACACCGGCGCGGCTCGCTACCACCGCTCCCTCGATCGCCTGGATCCGCTGCTCCCGACCCGGGTCCTCGAAGCGGATCCGGAGACCCGGGGTCGGGCCCGCCTACTGCTCCTGTTGGTCGTCCTCGCCTCGGTGCTAGGCGCGTCGAGCAGTCTGGGTCAAGCGCTCTACGGACATCCGGGCCGATCGCTGCTACTGCTCGGCTGCAGTGCGGCGGCGCTGGCAAGCCTGGCGATCCCCTTCTGGAGCGGTCGTCTCCGAGGGGCCGCCTCGAGCTTCTGCGCCGTCCTCTTCGTCGGTCTGGTGGTGACACCGATGCTGGGGGACCCGAAGCACGCGCCGATCGGCGCCGCGATGATCCCCCTCCTCGCGAGCGCACTCGGCGGGCTGCGCGTGGGGCTCGTCTGGACGGGGCTCGTCGTCGTGGCCCTCGGACTGCTCGCGTTCACGACCTCCGATGACTCGACCCTGGCCGGCACGATCGGGCAGACGGCGATCCTGGCAGCGGCGATCGGCCTCGTGAGCACCGTCTTCGGACTCGTCCGCGCCCGGGCCACGAATGAAGACCTCGATTCGCGGGAGCGGGGGTCGCGCGACCGCCGACAACGCGACCGGGCGCGGACCACCGATCAGGCGACCCGGGAGCTCTTCAAGACGGTGTTCAGCCAGGCCCCGGCCATTCTCGTCCTCAGCGACTTCGACTCCGGCCGGATCCAGGACGTGAACGAGAGCTTCGAGCGCCTCATCGGATGGACCCTCGAGGAGGCCCGAGGCAGAACGCTCACCGAGCTGAATGGCTGGTCCTCCCCGGACGATCGCCATCTGCTCGCTGAGCGACTGCTTCGCGACGGCCTCTCGAAGAACGTCGAGATCCCGCTTCGCACGCGCTCGGGCGAGACGCTCTGGCTGCTGGTGACCGCAAGCCGGATCGAGCTCGAAGGCCGCTCCCATCTGCTCGCCCAGGGCATCGACATCACGCCCCGCAAGCGCGCCGAGCGGGCGCTCGGGCGGACCCGGACGCAGCTCGAGAAGCTCGTCAGCCGCCGGACCGAGGAGCTGCGGGAGTCCCGGAACGAGCTCCGGCGCCAGCGCCAGCTCGCGACGGTCGGCAGCCTCGCTGCCGGCGTCGCCCATCAAATCAATAATCCGATCGCTTCGATCAAGGCCGCCGCCGAGTATGCGCTGCTCGTGGGCGATGCCCCGGACTCCAGCCCGATTCGACTCCAGGCGCTGCAGACGGCGATCGCCGAGGCCGACCGCTGCGGGCGGATCGTGCGGAACGTCCTGAAGTTCTCCCGCCGCGAGCCCACGGCGAGATGGGTCGAGGATCTGAACGAGATCGCGCAGCGTGCCGCGACGCTGACCCGCACCGACGTGGACCAGGCGGGCGGGTCCCTGGGGATCCAGATCCACCCCGCCCCGCTGCCCGCCCGCATCAGCCCGATCGAGATCGAGCAGGCCATCGTCCACCTGCTGCGCAATGCGGCGGAGGCTCTCGAAGGGGGCGGCGGGATCCAGCTGAGTACCCGCCGCCGCGAAGATGTCGCCGAGATCGAGATCGCCGACGAAGGCCGCGGCATCCCGCCCGAGGATCGCGAGCGCGTGCTGCAGCCCTTCTACACGACCCGCCTCGCTCTCGGGGGCAGCGGTCTCGGACTCTCCTTCGTTCAGGACGTGATCCGCGAGCACGGCGGCGAGCTCCACATCGACAGCACGCCTGGGAAGGGCACCCGCATCCGGGTCCAGCTCCCACTCGTGTAGCGCCACTCTCGCCCGCGTCCGGCGGGGCCCGGCCGCTCACGGGACGCGCGCTGGAGACCGCGCGTCTGGGGTCCGCGGGTCTGGGAACATGGTATGGTGCCGCTGTGGCGAAGCTTTCCGCGCTGCTCGAAGTCCAGGCCCTCGACCTCGCCGGCGATCAGCTGCTCCGACGCCGGGATACGTTGCCCGAGCAGACCCTGCTCGAGAAGGTCCTGGCGCGGCGCGCTCCCCTCGACGCCGCCTACGCGGAGGTGTTGGCCCGGCGCGAAGAGCGGGGCGTGGCCGAGCGCGCACTGGCCCAGGAGGTCGCCGCACTGGCGGCGCGGATCCAGGAGGCCGAGGACACGCTCTACTCCGGCTCCGTCCGGGTTCCGAAGGAGCTCAGCGGACTGCAGGAGGAGATCCGCTCGCTGCGCGGGAGACAGGCGGAGCTCGAGGATCGGGAGATGGCACTGCTCGAGGAAATCGAGCGTGACGAGCGCGAGATGGCCGAGAACCGCGCCGCGCTCGAGGCCAGCCAAGGCGAGGCGGCGCGACTCGAGGACGCCCTCCAGGCCGCCCAGGCCGAGATCGATGCGGAACTCGCCCGTTTGACGGATCAGCGGCACCCGATGACCTCCGATATCCCGGCCCCGATCCTGGTCGAGTACGAGCGCCTGCGCGCCCGCCCCCGCCTGGCTGGCCGTGCCGCTGCGCCGCTCGCCGCCGGAAGCTGCGGCGGCTGCCACGTCAAGCTGCCGGTGATGGAGTACAGCCGCCTGAAGGCCGAGCCCGAGAACGCGGTGCTGTGTTGTTCCCATTGCGGGCGGCTGCTGGTGCGCTGACCGCGGGGCAGCGAGAAGGCCCGGGGAAAGGGTGACCCGGGCGCGAATAATAGAAGAGGGTCCGGCGATACCGAGTCGACGGAGTGACCGCGAGCCGCCATCGACGGGTCGG
>CAYWGW010000320.1:0-3930 GCA_964457385.1 uncultured Spirochaetaceae bacterium | reverse complement strand
TCCTGATCGTGCAGGACATCGTCGTGGTGCTGGCCATGATCGTGCTGTCGGCGATCGGGATCGGTGCGGCGGCCGACGGCGGTGGCGGACATGGGGGCGGCTCGGTTCTGACGGTGCTGATTTCCGGGGTCGCGATGGTGGCGCTCGTGATTCTGTTCGTCCGCTACGTCGCCAATCCGTTGACCGAGCGGTTGGCGCCAGCCCGGGAGCTGCTGGTGATCTTCGCCATCGCCCAGGCGTCCATGTTCGCCGCGATCGGTGATTTCGTCGGACTCGGCAAGGAGGTGGGCGGCCTGCTGGCCGGCGTCTCGCTCGCCTCGACACCCTACCGCGAGACCATCGCGGCGCGTCTGGCGCCGCTCCGGGATTTCCTGCTGCTGTTCTTCTTCATCGCGCTCGGCTCGGCGCTCGATCTGTCCCTTCTGGGGGCGCATCTGACGGGCGCCATCGTCTTCTCGCTCTTCGTCCTGGTCGGCAACCCGCTGATCGTGCTCGTGATCATGGGGGCGATGGGCTACCGCAAGCGAACGGGCTTCCTCGCCGGCCTCACCGTGGCGCAGATCAGCGAGTTCTCCCTGATCTTCGTCGCGATGGGCGTCTCGCTCGGTCATCTGCAGCAGGACGCGCTCGGCTTGGTGACCATGGTGGGACTCGTGACCATCGCCGCCTCCACCTACATGATCACCTACTCGCACCAGCTCTACGCGTTGTTCGAGCCGCTCCTCGGCATCTTCGAGCGCAAGGGTACCCCGCGCGAGCTTTCCGATGCGGACGCGCGGACCGCCGACGGCTACGAGGTGATCGTCATCGGGTTGGGACGGTTCGGTACCGCCATCGGCATGCGGCTCCAGAAGCGCGGCGTCCGTGTGCTGGGGGCGGATTTCAATCCGTTGGCCGTGCGGCGCTGGCGCGAGCTGGGCCTCACGACCCGCTTCGGTGATGCGACCGATCCCGAGTTCGTCGCCGAGCTTCCGCTGGCGCAGGCAGAATGGATCGTCTCGACCGTGCCGATCCATCCCACAGGTCTCAGCTACGAGGACATGCGCACCACGCTCATCCAGCTGACGCGCGCCTCGGGATTTCGCGGCCGTGTTGCCGTTGCCTCGCACCATCCGCGGGAGACCGAAGAGCTGCTCGGTGCAGGCGCCGATCTGGTCCTGGAGCCCTTCCAGGATGCAGCCGACCGGGCGGTCGAGCTGCTCTGCGGCGCCTCGGAGGAAGAACGCACCGAGATCCCGCCGATCGAAACGGAGGAGCAGCAGGCCTCGTGAGTCCCTCGATTCCCGACGCTCCCGGCTTCGAGAGGAGGCCGATGGCGTACGAGGAAGGCGCCGAGGCAGGCGGCGCCACTGTTCGGACGGGTTGATCGGAGGGCCTAAGACCGTCGTCTGCCGCGCTCCAGCATGAATTCCACCGCCTCGTTCATGTGGATCGGTCGGAGCTTCACCTCCGGATGGGCCCCCGCCCAGACCCGGAAGACCTCGTCTACGAACCCCTGGCCGACGCTCTCGACCCCACGGAAGTCGAGCACGACCTCCCGGAACCGCTCGAGGCCGTGGAGCAGCCGCTTCGCCTCCGAGCGCGAGACGAAGCGGACGCCGATGCCGAAGAGCCGGATCACGGTCCGGGTCTTCGAGAAGACGTAGTCCTCGGTGTACTCGTCGAAGATCGCGCGCAGGGATCGCAGGCTCGCCAGATCGAGCTCAACGCGCACGAGCGTTCCCCGTCGTGGCGGGTCCACCCGCTCGACGGCCATGTCGTCCCGCGCGTTGTCCACGATCCAGGCGAGGCCGCCGCTCTCGAGGCGGAAGAACTCGACCGCCTTCGACGAGAAGAAGAGGCCCTCGCCGGTATGTCTCTCGGGCGCCGTCGTCGTCTTTCCCTTCGAGAGCTCCTGGATTGCGGCGAGGTCGCTGGGGAGGTCGAACGCCTCCCGGACGTGCGCGAAGGCGCCCACGCCGTCGTCCTCGATCTCCACGACGAGCCACGCCCCCCGGAGCTCGGCGGCGATCCGGACCTCGCGACCCGAGGAGTGGTCGATGGCGTTATTCACGAGCTCGGTGACGACGTAGGCCAGCAGGCCCGCGTCTTCGCCCTCGAGACGCCCGATCGCCTCGACCTCGGCCGCCACCTGCTCGAAGACCTCGTGCTCGGCCAGACCGGCCAGGAGGAATCGCCACTCCCAGGATCGGATGGCGGCTGTCGCTTCCGGCGTTGCCGTTCCGGCCGCCGAGACTCTCGCCGCCGTTCCGGCCGCCGTCGCGGGAGTCGCGCCGGGCACGGGTTGGGCTCCGCCGGCATCCGGGGCGGTAGACCCGGGTCGCGGTCGCTCCCTCGGGAGAGCACCGCGGTCGCCGGGCAGCCGGTAACGGGTGGCCCGGGCCGCCCCTTCGCGCACCGCGTGCCCGGCCTCCACGAGCCTCCGGAGGCGAGCGTGCGCCGCCTGTCGCGAGACGCCCAGCCGGCGGGCCACCTCGGTGCTGCTCGTGGGGCCGTCTCGGAGAATGTCCAGGATCGCGGCGTTCGCGCTGTCAGAATCGTCAGGCACGCAGCGATATCTCTTTACGATTCAACAGTTTCCTGCGCCAGTCGAGCATCACGAGCATCAAATGGAGGGGGAAAATTGAGGTGATAAGAGAGAAACCCGAAGATCATGCAGCTTGTTGCGGTTCTGGTTCAGACGATTTCGATCTATCTTGACAATTCTTGATATTTTCGTCAAGAAGAGGCTTGACGATTTATTACGATACCGAGTATCGCTGCCAAATGCCGTGCGGCGGCGCGCCGCATCGACGGGGCTCCGCTGGGGTCTGGAGGGGCCGTTGGGCTCCCGTCCGCTCAAACAAGCTCCATCAGCAGGTCCGCCACCGCGCGCACCCGCGGCACGAAGCGCATGCTCTTCGCACACACGAGATGATAGTCGCTTCGGGGCAGCTCGAATCCGAGGTCGAGCTCGATCAGCTCCGCCCGCGAGGGCCCGATCGGGCTCTCCTGCCTCTCGAGCGTCTTCTCGAGCACCATGACGCCCATCCCGGCCATCAGCGCGCTCTTCAGGACGAGATAGTTGTCGGAGGTGAAGGCGGGCTCAAAGTCCGGAATGGCGCGCTCGAGCATCGGTCGGGGCGCGACGGCTTCGTACGGGAAGGCCCAGGTGATCCAGTCGAGATCCTGGATCCGGAAGATGGAGTCGGTCCCTCGGCCCAAGGCGGAGAGTCGCGCCGTCAATCGCCGATGATAGTCGCGGGTCCCGAATACGCCGATCTCGACCGCTACGCTGTAAATCGTCATGAGCTCGGGCTCCCGGTTCTCCCGCGTGCGGATCGCGAGATCGGCGCCTCCGCGCGCGAGGTCGAGATAGTCGACGCTGGCCAGCACCTCGAGGCGGATCTCGGGCAGCCGCTCGCGGGCGACCGCGGCCAACGGGGCCAGGACCTCGACAGCCAGGCCAGGGGGCGCGGCGATCCGGACCGTGCCGGCCGGCCTCTCTTCCGCGCCCCGGGCGAGGCGACCGAACTCCCCAGCCCAGCGGGCCATCTGCTCCGCCGCCGGCAGCAGACGCGCCCCCGCTTCGGTCAGCTCCGTCCCCTGCCGGCCGCGCCGGAAGAGCTGGCTGCCCAGGCGGGTCTCGAGGCCGGCAATCCGTCGGGAGACCGTCGGCTGCCCGAGACCCAGGACGCCGGCGGCGCGACTGAAGCTGCGCTCCTCGGCCACCGCGAGGAAGGTCTGCGCGTCGTCCCAGGAGATATCCATATTCGCATACTATGATGCATCGATATCGGATTTCAATCGACAAAAGGATGCATGATGATCGGGGACACCATCGAGGTCCGGGGCCTTGGACGCCCTGTTCGTCCCTTGCTCGCCCCTCGCTCTTTCAAAGAAAATGTCATGATCGACGCGTCTGAAGCCACTACACGCAGCCGTCTGCTC
>CAYWGW010000319.1:1239-3935 GCA_964457385.1 uncultured Spirochaetaceae bacterium | reverse complement strand
CCCGCCTCGGACTCGGAGACCTCGACCGCGAGCCAGCAGGATCACGACCGCCAGGGCCCAGGCGATCGAGGTCGGCAGGCCGGGCTCGGGAACCGTGAAGACGATCTCGTTGAAGCTCTCGAACGCGGAAGAATATAAGAACGGGCGACCTCCGGCCGTGATACGCGGATCCTCGATCTGCAGGATCTGCAGGAACGAGATCTCGAAGTCGTAGGCGGTTCCGTCGACCAGGCCCATGGGCGACCAGGTCGTGGCCGTGGCGGGCGCACCGAGGGGCATGCCCGTAAGAAGCGCTTCGTCGGCAGTCAGCCCCGTCGCCTGCTCCTCCAACCCGACGGCGATGGCCTGGACCCAGGCGGGGGGCGCATTCCACTCGATCGTCGTCGTCAGGGGCAGCGCCGTCTGGCCATTCATCGGCGAAACGACCTGGGGAAATCCCGCTGGCTCGGTGCCTGGATCGTAGTCGCCCACCGGGATCGTCACGGAGTCCATCTCACCGAGCGACCCCTCGAAGCCGAAGACCAGGTCGCCCAGAGCCACGATCTCGGCGAGCGACGCGAAGTCCTCGCACGGCTGGAAAGGCACCTCCTCGACGCACACGAACTCCCCGGGCTCGACCTCGACGAGCTCGATCGTGATGGGAACCGACGGGACGGTGACGGATACGCCCTGGAGGTTGGCCCCCGTCACGACGGGCGCGATGAAGTAGTCGGTGAAGACCCCGGCGGAGTAGCCGGGGCCCGTAGAGATCACGATCTCGTCGATCTCCATCTGCGCCGAGGCGAGCGCCGGAACGAGCCATGAAGCGAAGAGCGCGAGCACCCGCAGTCGAGCCCGGCCTCGCTTCAGATCTCGTCGGCCGGCGACGCCTGAAACGAACGAAAAGACTGAAAAGAGCAGGGGAAAGGATGCCGCCATGGTGGACCCTCCAATCCGGACGGGTGCGTCCGATCATTGTTCGGTGTAGGGGCCCGATCGGACGATTCGGGGTCTGCCGAGGTCCGCCGGATTCGCAGACCCCAGGCTGACCGGACGGACCTCGCGGGGTCGGCCGCGGCAGGCAATCCTGCGGGTCGGGCCGGGGGTCGGACCGGGGATCGGGCCGCGTGCCAGAGCGCGGGCCGGAGCGCGGGCCGGAGCGCGGGCCGGAGCGCGGAAGAACGCGCCTGCACGTTCGCCTGCATGAAGACCACGGTGCGGTGAATCCTCAACGAACGCTCGCCGGGAGTTCCCGCATGCCTATAATCCGCCGAGACGGGACTTCGATCGACGCAAATCGCATCCCATGGGATCGGGCCGTACACCGGAAGGAATCCATGATCGGCCTGGAACCTGCCGACGGAGACGCCTCGATGAGCTGGCTGCGACGGAAGCTCCGGCAGGGTTCGCAGCCTCATCGCCGAAGGATCCAGATCTGGCTCTCGACACATCCGCGCGTCGCCGGCTTCCTCGAGCGCGGGGGCTGTCTCCACGTCGACGAGCGCACGCTGGCTCGTGGCCTCGCGGTGGGGCTCTTCGTCGGCTTCACGCCGACGGTCGGCATCCAGACGGCCCTGATCCTCGTCGCCTCGCTCGCGTTCCGGGCGAACTTCGTCGCAGCCTTCCTCGTGTCGAACGTCAGCAATCCCTTCACGATCGCGCCCTTCTACTTCGGCTTCAATCAGCTCGGCGAGTGGTGGATCACGCGGCTTCCGATCTCCCCGGCCTCTGTCGTCGACCTCGGCGACGAGATCGCGCACGAGACGCTGGCGATGTTGATCGGGAGCCTCACGATCGCGATCCCGATGGCCGCACTCGGATACTTCCTGTTCCTCGGGCTGGGACGCGTCCTCGATCTGCATCCATCCGGACAGCGGTCACAGACGACCGCCGAGGATGGTCCGAACGAGTGAAGCACTCGACGAGGACGACGTAGCGCTCTCGGCTCTCCGACCTCGATCCAGGACGCCAAACTGAACTAGCATTAATAGTACCGATCAATCTGACCATCCAAGCTCTGGGCCGATACCAGCGGCTTCAGCCACGGGGGCTAGTTGAGGTACGGGGAGAAACAGCTCTGGGTAAGGTCGCCCACGCGGTCGGCGAAGCGACCGGGGATGTGCGCGTATCCGAGGTGCTTGCGGATCACGGATCCGCGACCCGGTGGCTCATGGACTCTCATCCGTTGAGCGCCTCTCGAAGGCGTCGAGATCGACCTCGTGGACAGGGTCGACCCGCAGAGAGCCGGGGCGAGCGGGGGATCGACCTTGGCGAGCGGCAGGATGTCCTCGCGGGCATCGCGACGCGCGAACAGTCCGCGGGGCGCCGCCGCGGCGGTCGGTGAAGCGCCCCGTGTCGCGATGCTGGCGGATCAGGCGGGCCCTCTGCGCCCGCGAGAGGATCTTGACTTTGGACAGGTATCGCGACGTACGAGACCCTTGTCCGCCTTGCCGAGTCGATCGAGGCCAGGCGCTCGGGCGGCCTGCTGACGAGGCCGTAGGTAGCTCCCCGGTCGAGCACCTCGAAGCCCGATGGCTGACTGCCGTCGAGAAACGCCCGAATCTACTCCAACGTCTGGAGCCCTTCGCTGCTCGGGGTCACGAGGATCATCTCCCGATGATCCCCGGCGGACCCCCTCAGGCTCACTCCTCGTTGGAATGGCGAAGGCCCTTACCGCTTGTCGGATGCTCGCTTCAGCGGCGAGTCTGACTAACGGG
>CAYWGW010000319.1:0-1229 GCA_964457385.1 uncultured Spirochaetaceae bacterium | reverse complement strand
GAGAAACGCCCGAATCTACTCCAACGTCTGGAGCCCTTCGCTGCTCGGGGTCACTCCTCGTTGGAATGACGAAGGCCCTTACCGCTCATCGGATGCTCGCTTCAGCGGAGAGTCTGACCAAAAAGTTCTCGGTCAGAGTACCAGAGGTCGGCGCTGGACGACTAACGGGTTCTTCGAAGCACGGCTTTGACTCGTCCGTCTGCAGGCGATTGCTATACGGCGTGCGGCGTGTATGCAGGCCTAGGAAGACACGCCGAGGGGGTACGCCAGCGTCGTCGTGGCTCGCGTGGGAACTGCTTCGCCATTGCGAATCCTCGGGTTGTACTTCCATTCACGCACGCGAGCCCAAGGATCTTCAGGCGGAGCTTCGTCAGGACATCGAGCCAACGTCGCCACATCCTCCACTCCCCCATCGGGCGCGATCGTAAACTCCACTTCAATCCAACCGAGACAAATCATTCCCGTATCACAAAGCGGTCGACCGGCTGAATCGCAACGCGCGAGATTCGATCGGCTGCTGTCATCAACAACTAGGAGATACTGCATAGGCGGACGAATGACTGGCACCGCCTCGATCGGGGCTTCAACGTAGTGTTCGCGGGGTAGACGAGGATCCTGCGAAGAGGATGGAGTGGGAGCTACGACTAGAAGTCCCGCGACGAGAAGAAGCTGTACCAACGGTCGTGCGAGCATCATCAGAGCGTGCCGTATAACGGATCGCGGTTCAGCTGCGCCCAACAGCGCTGACTGCCAACGCTAGGGCACAGCGCCCGCCGCCAGAACGGTACCACGCATCGATTGGAACGAGTTGTTGGGCGTGCTCTGCAACCGCTTGTGAGACAGCCGGCGGAGATGGCACCGTAGACGCGCAATGGGTGCCGAAATTCGCAGGCTGGAAGCCGAGGAGCTCGGTGCGGCCGTTGAAATATGGGTTCGCGCGCGGTGGAACGCCCAGCCATGGCTCGAGGAGCGCATGGGCTACACCGACGAGCAGAACCTGGAGTGCTTCATAGATGTCGTCTGCGTCGAGCACCAAGTCTGGATCGCGGCGGACGGCTCAACCGTGTTGCGTCTAATCGCGATCAAGGACGGCGAGATCGACCAGCTACACGTTGCGCTCGAGCGCCAGGGCCAGGGTGGGGGAAGCGCCCTACTGGAGAAGGCCCGCGAGCCAAGAGCCTGTCCCAATACCCCCGACCGAGTGAGGTGCGTGGCTCTTCATGTGGTGA
>CAYWGW010000318.1:0-3964 GCA_964457385.1 uncultured Spirochaetaceae bacterium | reverse complement strand
GCGCGCGGGCCGATTGGAGGGTCTACGTCGCGGCGGATTTCGGTATCTCCACCTCCGAGACCGAGACGAACGGCAGCTTCGACACCGGGACGGGCGTCTTCGACCTCGACGGGATGGACAACGACTCCTCGCCGCTGCTCGGCGGGGCGGTCGGGATCGCGATCCCGATGAACGAGTTGCTGCCCCGGGAGTGGCTGCTCGACCTGCGGCTGCCCGACTGGCCGCTGCGCTTCGAGCTCGAGGGAGCCGGGCTGCGCGAGTACGAGTTCAGCACGCTCGGCCTGAACGGCACCACCTTCTTCACCGAGGTCGAGGTCTCGACCTTCTTCTTCAACACCTGGGTCGACGTGCCCGTTCTCTCGGCCTACCAGCCGATCCAGTATCTCTTCGGATTGGGTCGCCAGCCGAGGCTCCGCCAGATCCTCGAGCCGATGAGCTTCTATGCCGGTCTGGGAATCGGGTTCAGCCATCTCGACTTCGAAGGCACCGACAATCTCGTCGAGCTCGAAGACGACTTTCTCGAGTTCGCCTGGAACGCCGGGGTGGGGATCAACTACCAGCTCACCGACCGCGTCGCCCTGGCCACCGGCTATCGCTTCGTCGGTGTCGAGGAGGTTGGCCCCGACCTCGGGGGCAGCGGTGTCCCCGCCGCCCAGAACGCCCAGCTCGACTTCGACCAGAACATCCACGAGTTCCGCGCCACCATCCGCGTCGAGGTCTACGACTTCCTCAGCCCCTGGCGCTGACGGGCCCCCCGGCCCGCCCGGCCCCCGTGATCCACGAGGCGGTCGAGGCTTCCGCGGCAGGGGATCCCGAACTCGGATAGCCTCTGGTTCGTGACACCGCTCGTGACGCCCCACGTGACACCGCGCCGCTGTCTCCGCTTCATCGCCGCGCTTCTCGTGCCGGTTCTCCTCTGGGCGCCCGAACGGGCCTCGGGCGTGACGGAGTCCGGGACGATCTCGCTGAATCTGGAGCGGGCGCAGATCGCAGACATCGTGAAGCAGGTCGGGGAGGCGACCGGACGCACGATCCTGTTCGACGAGCAGGTGCGCGGCGTGGTCTCGATCGTGGCGAAGCGGCCCGTCGAGCTCGACGAAGCCTGGGCGATCCTGGGATCGGTGCTCTCGATGCTCGGCTACTCGCTGCTTCCCTCCACGGAAGGGAACTGGCGCATCGCCAGTGTGGCGGAGGCGGTCGGTGAAGCACCCTTTCTCGAACGCGGCATCGGAAGCGTCGAGACGCCCCACGACCGCTTCGTGACGACGCTGATTCCACTTCGGCTGGCGGATCTCCAGTCGGTCCTGGGGGTCCTCCAGCCTCTGGCCGGGTCCCGGGTCACCCTCGTCCCCTTCGAACGGACGAACAGCCTGATCGCGAGCGGGCCGGAGCGCGCGATCGCGCGGCTGTTGGCGATCGCCGACGAGCTCGATCGGGTCGCGGAACGGTCGCTCCGCTTTCGGGTCCTGCGCCATCGGGATGTCGGTGACGTGGAGGGCTGGGTCGAGGCCTTCCTGGAGCAGAGTGAGCTCGCGGCCCAGGACTTCGAGGCCTGGTCCGATGTGCGGACCAACAGCTTCGTCTACCGCGGTGCGGAGGAGCAGATCGCCCGCTTCGCGGAGATGCTCGACCGCATCGACCGCCCCGTCGAAGGACAGGGCACGATCCGCGTCCTGAAGGTGATGCACCGCGATCCGGAGGAGATCTCGGAGCTGATCGTCTCGCTCTCCGGGTCCGGAAGCGCCGTACAGGCGTCCGTCGCCGTGGATGGGGGAACGGACGCGACCACCATCCTCGAGGAGAGCGACTACTCGATCGCGGTCGACGCGGCGACCCGTTCCCTCGTCGTGCGGGCCGCGCCGGAGGTCCACGAGGCGATCCGGGAGGTCGTGGAGATTCTCGATCAGCCGCCGCAGCTGATCGCCGTCGACATCACGGTGACCCAGGTGCTGACCCCCACCAACTTCACGTTGGGGGCCGCCTTCAACATCCCGCTGCTGCCGGGCGACGACCTCGATGAGGTGGTAGGGCGTCTGATCAGCAACCCGGGTGGAGCCGGCTTGCTGGCCCAGCCCAACGCACAGACTCCGTTATTCGGCCGCGTGTCCCGTGATGCCGGTCTGCCCTTCACGATCGGAGATACGGGTGTCGAGATCCCGATCGAGGATACGGGGGTGATCGATGCCGGACTCTTCGAGGCGCGCACCGAAGTCCTGATCGAGCCGAGCCTCGTCCTCACCGTCGGCGATCGGCACGAGATCTTCGTCGGCGACAACCTGCCGGTTCCCGTGAGCGCCGGAACGGGATCCGGCGAGACCAGCGGCATTTCGGGCGTCGTGCTCTCCCAGCAGGTCAACATCGAACGTCGCGATGTGGGAACGCTGATCGCCATCGAGGCCCGTGCCGGACGGGTGGGAAAGATCCAGCTCGATCTCGATATCGAGCTCTCGCAGCTGGCCGCCTCGTTGGCGGGGGACATCGCGACCGTCGGTCCAACCTTTCTCGAGCGGACGCTCACCGTCTCGGCGCGACTCGATGACGGCGACGTGGCGACCGTCGCCCTCGACCGGGAGAGACAGCAGACGGTCGTTCATACCGGGACGCCCTTCCTCTCGAAGCTTCCCTACATCGGCTGGATCTTCGGACGCGAGGTCCAGACCGAGGAGGATTCGCGTCTCGCCATCTCCGTCCGCGCACGGCGGATCGGCTCGCCCGCCGAACGGGTGGCCGATTCGATCCGCCGCCGACTCGCCTTCGAGCGGCGCAACGCGCGAGATCGCGGGATGCCCACCGCCGCAGGGACCGGTGCTCCCTACGCGGTACTCGTCACGACCCGGGCGCGCGAGGAGGACGCGGTCGCGATCTCGGAGAGCCTGCTCCGCCAGGGGTTCGCGTCCGAGGTCCATCATTGGTCGCTGGAAGCGGAGCGGTCGCTCGAAGCAGGCGGATCGCGGGGAGAGCTGGACCGCTACGACGTCTATGTGACGTCTCTCGAGTCGATGGTCGACGCCGCCGACGTGGCGGCGCGGCTCTCCGAGCAGGGCTGGGAGGCCGACCTCATCTTCCTGCCATCGCGCTCCTGAGCCCCCGGGCCGCCGGTCGGTCGAACGTCGCAGCCCGGATGGTGCCCGCGACCTCGCCGGACTGCCGCACGAGAAGATGGGGGAGCGCGATCTCGTCGAGAAAAGCCCTGCTCTGCGCCTCCGGGTGGAGCATGGCGATCGTCGACGTCACGCCGGCGATCAGGCAGCAGGGAGCCACGACCGAGACGCAGGCCGGGCCCTCGCGGAAGCTCTGGCCGGTGCGCGGGTCGAGCAGATGCGAATAGCGGATGCCGTCGACGATCATGAAGCGCTCGTAGTCGCCACTGGTGGCCAGGCCGCCGGCCGCGAGGGGGATGCGCGCGATGGCACGATCGGGATGGCGCGGATGGCGAATGCCTACCGACCAGGGCCGCCCGTCCGGATGCGGCCCGACCACGGCGAGATCACCGCCGAGATCGACCATCCCCGAGACGAGGCCTCGGGATCGACAGAGCGCAGCGGCGCGATCCGCGGCGTACTCCTTCACGAAGCCGCCGAAATCGAGCTCCATCCCGGCTTTCGGCAGGATCAGCCGCGGCCGCTCCCAGCGAAGCAGCGACCAGCCGACGAGGGCACGGGTGGCGTCGAGCACCTCCGGATCCGGCAGCCTCCCCGAGTCGAAGCGCCAGACACGGCGGAGAACGCCCGAGGTCGGATCGAAACGCCCCCCGCTCTCGTGGTGGGCGGTCTGCGCGAAGTCGAGCAGCGCCGCGGTCTCCTCGTCGACCTCGATGCCGCGGGTGTCGCCGGCGCTGCGATTGATGCGGCTGGCGAGGCTGTCCTCGCGATAGCGCGAGTACTTTCGCTCGAGGCGGAGGATCTCCTCCAGGCAGGCCTGGGCGTCGGGGCGGAGTGCGTCGCGGGAGGGGCCCCAGAGCTGG
>CAYWGW010000317.1:0-3991 GCA_964457385.1 uncultured Spirochaetaceae bacterium | reverse complement strand
CCCCGCGAGCGTAGACGACGGCGGCGTCGACGCGCGGTGCGGGTGGCGATCTTCTCCGACGCACTCCCCGAACGCAACGGGGCGGGCAGCTACTACGAAGACCTCGTCGACGGGCTCTCCGCCTCCGACGTTCGGATCGAGATCTTCCAGCCGGCGCGCAAGAGGCTCTGGCCGGGCCTGGCGATCCCGATGCCCTGGGACTCGACCCAGCGACTCGTGCTGCCGGACGTCGCGCGAGTGATGAGTCGCTACTGGCGGCTGCGCCCCGATCTCGTCCTGTCCGTGACACCCGGCCCCTTCGGCCTGCTGGGGCTCGCCCAGGCCCGCGCCCACGGCACGCCCTTCCTGACCGGCTTCCATACCCACTTCGAGGGGCTGGTGGGTCTCTATGGCGCGGGTCTGGTCCATCGGCTGGCGCATGAGTTTCTCGACGGTCTCCATCGCATGCTCTGCCGTGGCAGTCGTGCCGTGCTGGTCCACAACGAGGATCTCGTCGACACCGTGCACCTGCTGGGGGCCCGCGAGGTCGAGGTGATGGGCACACCGCTCGCCTCGGTCTTTCTCGAGAAGCCGGTCGCACGCCCGACCGGAACCCTCGAGCGCGTGATCTTCGCCGGTCGCCTGGCTCCGGAGAAGAACCTGCCGGCCATCCTCGAAGCGGCCCGGGCGCTTCCTGAGATCGAGTTCGTGCTATGCGGGGACGGTCCGCTGCGATCGGAGGTCGAGGACGCGGCCCGAGCCCTCCCCAATCTCCGGTCGACCGGATGGCTCGATCGGACGGCGCTGCGGGAGGAGCTGGATGCGGCGGATCTGCTGCTGCTGCCGTCGCACATCGAGACCTTCGGCACCGTCGCGCTCGAGGCGATGGCGCGAGGGCGTCCCGCACTCGTCGCGTCCTCGGCCGGGATCCTTCGTTGGCCCGAGCTCACGCCCGCGCTCTTCCCGCTCGAGGAGGACGTCCCGCTCGCCCGGGCGCTCCGCCGCCTGCGCACGCTGCCTCCCGTGGTCTGGATCGAGCGGGCGCGGATCGCGCGAAGGGCGGCCGAGAAGCTCCACCGGCGGACCCTGGCTCAGTGGATCGCCTGCTTCGATCGTCATACGGAGATCCCCGATGAAGCCTGAGCGGTCGGCGCTCGTCTCGCTCCACGACGTGATGCCCGAGACGATGGCGTCGGTCGAGCATTGGATGGAGCGACTGGCGGCCGGCCGGACGGGACCCCTGACGTTATTGGTCGTGCCCGGACGCGCCTGGCGGGACGATCAGATCCGACGGCTCGAGCAATGGGCTGCCGAGGGACATCGCCTGGCGGCGCACGGCTGGCTCCATCACGTCGATCGGCCGCGTGGGCTCCGACATCGCGCCCATGCGCTTTTCTTCTCACGCCGCGCCGCCGAGCATCTGGCCCTCGACTCGAGCGGGATCGGCTCGCTGATGAGCCGTGCCAGCGACTGGTTCAGCGACCACGGCCTCCCCCGCCCCCCGCTCTACGTGCCGCCCGCCTGGGCTCTCGGCCGGCTCGATGCCGCGGATCGCGTTCAGGTGCCCTATCGCTGGATCGAGGTCTTGCGCGGCTGGCTCGACCCGGCCAGCGGGCGGATCGAGGCGCTTCCGCTGCTCGGCTTCGAGGCCGACACCCGTCTTCGGGCGGGCGTGCTGCGGCGCTGGAATCGCCTCCAGCTCCGGCGGGCCGATCGCCGCGGCGAGCCCGTTCGGATCGCCATCCATCCGCACGACCACGAGCTCCGCCTGCGCGACGATCTGCAGGCACTCCTCGACGCGCTGCGCGAAGACGGCTTTCGATTCCTGGTCGATCCGCCGCCCCCGGCGTTCGCCCTGCCGACGAGTCTTTCCGGACGACGAGCCTGTCGGGACGAGCACGTCCGGACCACGCTGTCGGGACGACGTCGGGGACTCTCTACCAGAAGCGATGAAGGCGACCGCGAGCTCCGGCGTCCGACCTAGAAGGCGACCAGGACCCGCGCGTTCAGCCCCTGCTCGATCGTGTGGGAGGCGATGAAGGTCTCGTAGCGCAGATCGAATTGCAGCCGGTTGGCTGCGCTCGGGATGAAGGAGAGGCTGGCGCCGAGCTCGAGGCCGCGGCTGTCCTCCTTGCCTTCGATCGCGAAGTCGCCGACGCCGTCCGGCGCGCCGCGCAGTCGGGCGTCGATGCGCCGCTCGTTGCCCGCGAGCATCTGGCGCCAGCGCAGGTCGAGCCGCGGTCGCCAGACACCATCCATCCAGAGCAGCGGGCGGGCCAGGTAGCGGGTGTGGTGGTAGACGGTGGAGAGCCGCAGCCCGGCGTCGACCGAGCCGACCGAATCGCGGCGACGATCGACGCGCAGACCGAGGCCGCCAGCCTGGGACTCCGCGAAGCCGCGCTGCCAGACCCAGGCCCAGTCGACGCCGACCAGGGGCTCGACCGTGATGGCGCCGGCCTGCAGCTCGACGCCGATCTCCGCCGCCCAGGTGAGGCGGTCGCTGTCGTGGTCGGTCGTCCCGCGCAGATCGGTCTCGCTGCCGTCGACGTTCGAGAAACGGATGCGGCGGCGGTCGTCGTGGAAGCCGTGGCCCCAGCCGACGACGGTCTGCAGCCGCAGCGGGCCGCGGGTCCAGGCGGCGTGGCCCATCAGATCGGTGAGGGTGAGGGTCGAGTTGCTGGCGCCGCGTACGCTCAGGGCACCGCGCTGGCTGGCGATCGCGAGCGTCAGGTCGAGGCCCTCGATCGGGCGCACGTCGATGCCGAACGCGAGGCCGCCGAGGTTGGCGTCATAACCCGGATGACCGTTGAAGCTGTCGCGCGATCGGAAGCTGGCGAGGCCCGCGACCCAGGGAGACCAGGAGCGGGGATGACAGGGAAGGAGGGCTTGGGATGCCGTCCACGGGTCGCGCTGTCCCGGCGTACACTCCCGCGGTCGATCCAGCAGCAGCCGCGCCACGCGCCGGCCGCCCTCGACGACGACCGTCGTCTGCGCGTCGTAGGCCTCCGGCGAGAGTGCATCGAAGGCGCGGTTGGCCTCGCCGACGGAGAGGTCGGGCAGCGCGTCGAAGAGCGCCTGGACGTCTTGCGAGCCGCTCCCCGACTCGCCGACCGCGATCAGATGCCGGACGACCGCGAGGTTGTTCTCGCCGCGGGCCAGGCTGTCGAGGGGAAGCAGCTCGAAGAACACGCTGAGGCCCGTCGCATCGTACTCGGGCGTGAAGCGCCGGATCCCCGAGGCCCCGGCAAAGTCGATCTCGGCAAACTCGCCCGCGCGGCTGCCCGCCTGGAGCACGCGCAGCGGCGTGGGGCCGGGCTCGAGGTCGTCGGTCGGCGTGATCCGCAGGCGTCCGTCCAGCCGGGCCTCGCCGGCGACCGTGAGCGGTGTCGTCGCGCCGTCGAGGACGACGTCCACCGCGCCCGTCGGATCGATCTCGAGATCGCCGCCGAGCGAGGTCGGCGAGGTCGCGACCAGTCGTCCATTGGCCGCGACCTGCACGAGGCCCGTGAAGTCCGTCCCCTGCTCGAGGCTCCAGCCGTCCCCTCCGCCGACCTGGACCGTCTCGATATCCACGAGCATCGAGAGGTCGAAGCTCTCCGCTCCGTTGGTCGTGGGTGCGAGCCCGCTCGCGGCCAGCAGCAGGGTGTCGTCGCCGGCGCCTCCGTCGAGGATCCCCGTAAAGCTCCCGCCGGATCCCTGCGCGAAGCGGTCGTCGCCGGCACCGAGGCGGACCTCGCCCACGACCTGGCCGAAGTTCACGACCAGCTCGCGGCCGTCGCTGCCGAGCAGGGCGAGTCCCCGTCCGGGAGTCTCCGCCTGGGTGGTGTCGGCGCGGAGCTCGGCGCCGCTGCCGATGCCAATCCGGTTCTCGCCGGCCCCGGCGTTGCGAACGACCGCGAGCGCGCCCGCGTCGGGCCCGCCTGTAATCGTCCCCAGCTGGATCAGCGAGAAGATGGTGCTGGGCTGGACCGTGCCCGATCCAAGCAGATCCTGCTCGATCGCGAGGGACTCG
>CAYWGW010000316.1:0-4049 GCA_964457385.1 uncultured Spirochaetaceae bacterium | reverse complement strand
CGTCGCGGCCATCGAGCAGGGGCTCCGGAGGGGGCCTTATCTCCATCGCTACTCGGTGCCGGACGACTTCGGAACCCCCGAGACGGCCTTCAACATCTGCACGTTCTGGTACGTCGACGCCCTCGCGGCCTGTGGGCGAAAGGAGGAGGCGCGAGAGCTCTTCGAGAACATGCTCGCCCGACGCAACTCGGCGGGGCTGCTGTCCGAGGATCTCGACCCGGTGACGGGTGAGCTCTGGGGCAACTTCCCCCAGACCTACTCGATGGTCGGATTGATCAACTCGGCGATGCGACTGTCTCGTCCCTGGGAGGAGGCCTTCTAGCCGAGACGACCTTGGAAAGAAATCCCGTGCGGCTCGCAATCGAATCGAAGCCGGCATCCCGCAAAAGGCCTTCGAGCGGATTCGCCGCGTAGTTCGCGTAGTAGGGCTCGTGGAATTCTCGCGGGAAGAGCTCGAGCGCCCAGTCGAGATCCGGGTCGTCGCCTCGCTGCAGGGAGTCGACGGCGCCGAAGAAGCCTCCCGGCTTGAGCACACGGAAGGATTCTTCGAGCACGGTCTCGCGAATGGTCAGCGGCAGCTCGTGAAGCAGGAAGATCGAGTAGACCGCGTCGAATCGTTCTCCACGGAACTCGAGGTCGGAGGCGTCCCCCTGGACGAAGTCGACCCGATCGGCGTCGGCGAGCGTCTTTCGAGCGTGCTTGAGGTAGGGCGGACTGAGGTCGAGGCAGGTGATCCGTGCCTCCGGAAAGGCCTTGGCCACGCCGCGAGTGCCCGCCCCGGTGCCGGCCCCGAGCTCGAGAAAGCGCAGCCCGCGGCCTTCCTGCGGACCGAAATGGCTGCGCAGCGCCGGCAGGATCAGCCGGCGCATCGCGTCCGCGCCACCCCGGAAAAGCAGCTCGACCTGGTGCTCGTAGAGGTCCGCGGACCGCTCGCTCAGGTAGCCGTCGGTCTGATGGTGGAAGTTGCGCCGATAGTAGGCGGGCAGCTCGTCGAGCCAACGCCGTGATCGCTCGCCGAACTCACGATGCTCGTTCTTCCGCCGCCGCGCAGCGACTCCGGTGCTGTCGGCGAGAATCCGAAGCAGTCGGGCTGCGTGTCCCATCGGGTCCCTGGGCGCCAGCACCGACAGCGGCGCCACGCCCCGGCCGATCTCGGCGGCGTCCCGCTCCAGGAGCTGCCGCAGGCGCTGCAGGGTGACCTCGATCGCCTCGGGCGGCGGCGGCGGGGGAGCAGGCCGTCCCGCCGTGCGCACGGGACGCTGGAGCCAGAAGAGGGGCAGACTCTCGACGAGGAAGAGCTGGCTCCGCAGGGTATGCAGCCCCAGCGCCAGCGCCTCGGTCGGATTCTCCGGCCGCCAGCGCCGTACATCCCAGTCGCGCAGCACCTGCCCGAGCAGACGAGCCGTGGGCGGCAAGGAACGTTCGACGCGTTCTCCGGGCATGGAATCCTCGCGGCAGCCTCGAGCGGGTGCGACTTCCAAGGGTCCTCCCTCCCCCGTCGGCTGCCGCGATGGCGCGATGGGGGGGAGAGGGGATGCGGCCCAAGGATAGCCCCTGGGATTCCCGAGTCTGTTCCGATCCACCCTCGCCCCGCGGGCAGCTCTCAAGCCGTCATCTGGCCGAGCCGATCGATCAGGACAGCACCGTACTGTCTACCCATCGACCCGCCACCGCGCTCGCCACCGTGCTCGGGAGAGATCCGTCATGATGACCCGTTCACATTCCCTTCGAGCCCGGCTCCTTCGTGGAGCACCCGTTTCGGGCCTGCTCTTTTTTTCCCTGATCCTTGGAGGCTGCGTCGGACTCGACTGGAAGCGGGCAGTCGAGACCGATACGCCCGCCGCCTACTATCGCTTTCTGCGGGATCATCCCGATTCGAAGTTCACGGACCACGCGCAGGAGCGGCTCGATTTCCATCAGCTGAAGCGGCGCCCCAGCCTGGCGGGCTTCGACGCCTTTCGAAGTCGCTACCCGGAGAGTGAGCTGATCGCTGCGCTGAGGCCGACCCTCGAGCAGCCCGCCTTCGCGGTGGCCCGTGCCCAGGGAACGGCGGAGGCCTACCGGGACTTCGCCGCCGCGTTCGCGGGGGGGACGCATCAGAAGCGCGCCGAGGGCAACGCGGTCTTTCTGGAGAGCCAGGGCTTTGGAGGCGATCCCCAGCGGCTGGCCGACTTCGCGCGTGCCCATCCCGAGAGTGATTTCGCCGCCGAGGCCGAGCGGACGGCGGAGGCGGTCGCCTCTTCGCAGGCGCAGCGCTTCGATCGCGTCGGGCTCGTCGTCGACGTGCCGTCGACGCTGCCCGAAGCAAAGCGCGTGCGGCAGGCACTGATCGATCGCATCGAGGATCTCGCGCGGATCGCCGGCGTGGAGATGAGCCTCCTTCCGGACGCTCTGGAGCCCGTCACCGTCGATCATCATCCCACCGTCCGGCTCGAGGTGCGGCATCGGGAGCGGCAGGTGGACACGCGGATCCAGGACGGGGAAGTCGCCCGTCCCGCCCGGCTGGCGCAGACCGACGTCGTCTTGCGCGACGGGCCAGGGGGCCCGGTGATCTCCTCGCGGCGATTCGAGCTCCGGATCGAGGACAAGTCCTACGTTCCGGATACCTCCATCCTGTTCTCGGCCGCCGCGCCCCGCTACTGGGACACCTTCTTCATCCCGGTGGCGCGCTGGAGGAACGACCAGACGATCCGGCCCGCCATCGCGCTGGAGTCTTCCGTCGTCGACGTCGACGGGGTCGGAGATCGGGTCGTCGCGCTCTACGACGACGGCGGCTTCGACGTCGTGGGTCTCGAGGACCCGACCCGCCCCACGACCCTCGCGACGTATCGGCGCCACGAGGACTTCAAGAAGTGGTCAGGCATCCGAGTGCTGGGCTCGCGCGTGGCGATCTACGGAGAGGAGGGATTGGAGCTCGTCCGTTTCGATCCGCAGGGCGCCGTGGCGGAGGCGACCTGGGCTCGGGGCGAGATCGGCCGCGTGCTCTCGATCGCCCCGCTCGGCGACCAACTCGTCGTGACGGGCGCGAAGGGCATGCAGCTGCTCGATCCCGCCTCGCGGACCCTGCGCCCGGTGATGCGCCGGGTGGCGCTCAGCGTGGCGTCGATCGGTGAGGTTCTGGTGTTCGCGGATGGGGAGTCGATCTTCGTCGCGGATCTCGAGCGTCTCGCCCAGAATCGTGTGATCGCCCAGATGAATCTCGGCAAGACCTTCGGTCCGGAACGGGTGCAGATCGTCGATCGTGCGGCCATCGTGACCGGGCCGGGCGGGGTGCTCGTGATCGATCTGGCGAACCCGCAGGCTCCGCGTGCCCTCGCCAAGCTCTCCACGCGGGAGGTGGGTGCGGTCTTCGACGCGACCCGGGTCGGAGGTCGGATCTTCCTGGTCGGCGAGCGCGGACTCCAGCTGCTCTCCCGGTCGCTCGACCGCGTCGAGGAGACGATCGACGTCGGCCGGCGCCGGCTCGTCTCAGTCATGGGCCGACATCTCGTGACGGCGAGCGGCGAGAGCCTGCAAGTCGTGGATGCGACACCCTGGGCCGGCATGTCCATGCCCGCTGCACCGTCGTCTCCCGACCGAGGACAAGCGTCCGACGGGGCCGAGTCGCCGGACGACGGCTCTCGTTGACGGACGAATGGGGAGTCGTCTCGCCCGCTCTCGTCCCTCATCTTGTCGCTTCAGATTGATTCATGCGTCGGATGCCGCTTCGAGTCGCCACGAGCTCCCGACCCGACGTTCGGTGAACGACGGTTCGCTTTGACGCGTCGTGCAGCCCTGGCTGGCCCGTCGCGCTAATCTGCGCGCCATGGAGAGAAGCTGGACCCGCAACCGGAGCGCAGTCGCGAGGCCGCTCGTTCGGAGTCCCATTCCCGAGCGCCCCGAGGTTCATCAGATCGTGCTGCCCCTGCCTCCGACCGCAGGAAGGAGCGTGAATGGTGTCCAGGTCCATCTGATCGAGGGCGACCCGCTGACCCTGATCGACACGGGAACCCGGATGCCCGAGAGCCGTGCGGTCCTCGAGTCCGCCCTCGAGGAGATCGGCTACGACC
>CAYWGW010000315.1:0-4098 GCA_964457385.1 uncultured Spirochaetaceae bacterium | reverse complement strand
CGTTCCGCCCAGCCCGTCGGAGCCGATTCGAATCGAGCATGCCGCGAATCCCCCGATCCCAGACTTCGATCCGCTGCGCGCGCGACCTGCGCGACGAAGCCGGCTTCACCCTGATCGAGCTGATGGCCGTGATCGCGATCCTGGGCATGATCTTCGCCATCGGCGCGCCGCGGCTGGGAGGCTCGAGCTGGCGCGCCCTGCGCGACGAGGCCGAGTCGATCGCTGCCAGCCTCGAGTTCGCCCGCCAGCGCGCGATCATGACCGGCATCCCCCATCGCCTGCTGATCGATCTCGGCGAGGGCGGCTACCGGGTCGAGTGGCTCGCCAGCGAGGACGAGGCCTTCGCCGCGATCACCGGCGAGGCGCTCCCGACGGGCGCGGGGCTGGGGGGTCTGGGATCCATCGGCGATGCCCTCTCGGGCCCGGGCTCGGCGACGCCCGGCGGCCGCGCCGAGCCCGTCTCCCTGCGTCCACCCCCGCGCACCGAGCGGGACTTCCATCCGATCCCGAACCGGCAGCTCGGCTCGTTCACCTGGCTCGAGGACGCTCTCTACTTCGTCGGACTCGAGAGCCCGAGCGGCTGGACCGAGGGCGGCGACGTCGCGATCGTCTTCGAAGCGGACGGCACGACGGATTTCAGCCTGCTCGAACTCGCCGACGTCGACGACAATCATCTGACGCTCGAGATCGAGCCGCTACTCGATCGGGTCCGTCGGCGCCCGGGAACGGCGCGCGGACGATGATCCTGGACGACGACAAACAGGGCCCGGCGCTCACCGCGGATCGACACGATTCCGACCGCGGCTCCGATCGCGGGCCCGATCGCGGGCTGACCCTGCTCGAGGTGCTCGCCGCCTTCCTGATCTTCTCGATCGTGTTCACCGTGCTGGTCGGCACCAGCCAGACCGCCGTCCACAGCCAGGGGCTGGCCCTGCGGCGACTCGAGGCGAGCCTCCTTGCGGACGAGGTGCTGGCCGACCTCGAGGTCCAGATCCAGCAGCAGCTGACCCCGATCCTCGCGGACGACATCATACGCGATCCCTTCGAGATCGAGGTCACGAGCGGCCCCTTCGCCGCCCCCGCGCCCACCGCCGGCGCGCCGGCGACGGCCGCGACGCCGGCGGACGGCGACGCGCTCTCCCTCGCCGACGCGGGAAGCGGCGCAGCCATGCTGGCGGCCAGCTTCCCCGAGGCCGCCCCCTTCTTGCTCCGCTACGACGTCGTCGTGCGCTGGCTGGAGGCCGAGGGACCTCAGGAGGTGGGACGCACGACCTTCGCCTTCGACTGGGAGACGGCCTCGGTCGCGCTGGCGGATCTCTTCGCGGTGGCCGGCGGCGGCCTCGGCCCGGATGCGAGCGACGACGCCGTGGGCGCAGACGGGGCGGACGGGGAAGGAGGCACGAGCGATGGCTCCGGGCGGGCGGGCGGAGGCCGCGGCGACCGGCGCTCCGGCAACACCGGCTCGGACGAGCTCACCATCGAGGACATGCGGCGGATGATCCGGGAACGGGAGCAGGGTCTATGAGGCCCCCGACGCGCGCCGGCTATACGCTGATCGAGATCCTGGCGGCCTTCTTCCTGATGACGGTGCTGCTCACCCTCGTGATGGGGATCTTCGTCGAGAACGGACGCCAGCGGGAGGCGGCGATCGAGCTGATGCGCGAGAGGCTGTCCTCGACCGGGGCGCTGGCGCAGCTGGCGAGCGATCTCGAGGCCGCGATCTTCCTGGGTCGCCCGCCCGACGTCGATCCCGCGGATCATCCCTGGCGCTTTCTGGCCGTCGATCCGGGGGAGTACGGCTCGATGGCCCTGCGCTTCGTGACCCAGAACGTGGCGCGCGACCGTCTCGCCGAGCACGCCTCGGGCTGGGCCGAGGTCGCCTACTTCGTCGAAGAGGACGCCGACGGCGAGCTCGTGCTCTGGCGCTGGCGATCTCCGCGGCCGCCGAGCGAGCTGACGCGCGGCTTTCCCGACTCGCGCTCGCCCGGCTCGATGCGGCTGGCCGTCGGCGTCGCGTCGTTCGGCGTACGCTGGCTCGATCCGGAGGGCGAGTGGCTCGACGAGTGGGAGTCCACCTATCGGCCGCCCGAGCAGGCCCTGCCCGAGGCGGCGGAGATCTCGCTCGTGCTGATGCGTCGGGCACGGGAGGGCGAGTCCGAAGACGGCGCGCTGGAGATCCCCGGGATCCTGCAGACGAAGCGGGTCGCGATCCCGATGCGACCGCTGGACGTGGCGGCGCTGGTCGAGCTGGGTCAGGACGGCGACGTCGAGGAGGCCGATTGCTACACGCTGGCGGCCTGTCTCGATGAGGGCGACTCGAGCTGGTATCAGAATCTGCTCGCCACCGACTGCGATGGCGACGACGAGCTCTGCAGCCTGCTCGACAACCCGAGCAGCGTCTGCTGGAGCGAGATCGAGAGCGCCCGGCCCGAGATCGCCGCGCTCGCACCACCGGTCTGCAGCAGCTCATGAGGATCCAGGACGCCGCCATGAAGCCGGGAGGCCAGCAGGGAACGCGGCGCGATCGCCGGCGCTCCGAGGGCATCGCACTGCTGATCGTGCTGGTGATCGTGATGCTGCTGGTGACGGCGGTCTACCTCTTCCAGCGCCGCGCCGTCATCAACACGACGATCGCCCGCAATCGTGTCGCCGCCGCCGAGGCCGACGCCCTGGCCCGGGGCGGGCTGCGGATCGCCGAGGCAGCGCTCTTCCTGATCCGGCTGCGGGAGGAGCAGGAGCAGGCCGCCGGCGGGGGGACCGGCGGCGAGGGGACCGCGACGGGCGCGGATCCCGGAGGCGCTCCGGGACTCGCCGCGCTACTCGGGGGATCGAGCGAGCCCTGGCGGATGCTCGACGGGCTTCCGATCGATCTCGAGCAGGGGCAGAGCCTGCAGCTGCGATTGGAGGACGCGGGGGCCCGCCTGAACCTGAACGCATTGGTGCCGGCGGTCGTCGCCGAGGAGGATTCGGAGAGCGGGCTGGGCGGCGATGGCGAGGAGTCGGACGGCGGGACGTCGCTCGAAGACCACGAGGAGGCGATTCTCTACCTGACCGAGGTGCTCGACTACATCGTCGCCGGCATCGAAGCGCCTCCCATCGATCGGGCCTACGACACGCGCGAGATCGCGGAGAGCCTGATCGACTGGATGGACGAGGACCGCGAGACCCGGAGCGGGCGCAGCGAGGACGACGCCTACGCCCGGCAGGATCCGCCCTACCGCGCCCGCAACGGCCCCTTCCTCTCCTTCGAGGAGATCGGGCTGGTGGAGGGCGTGGATCCGCAGCTGCTCGACGCCATGCGGGACTACCTCACGGTCCATCCGATCGGGGGCACCGCCGGCATCAACCTGAACACGGCGCCGCCCTGGGTGCTGAAGCTGGTGTACGCGGGCGCGAGTGGCGACCGCCGGCTGCTCGACGACGACACCGTGCGGGAGATCTGGCGACTGCGGGAGCAGGAGGACAAGATCGTCTGCCAGGACTCGGGCAGCGATCCCGAGCGCTGCGTCTCGTTGGCCGAGGTCGGGCTCGGCGAGGGCTCGATCTATCCGGAGACGACGCTGCCGGCCACGGCGAGGGTCTTCCGGGTGGTGGCGGAGGCACGGGTGGGGGCACTCACGAGACGCATGGAGGCCATCATCGATACCCGATCTCTGGAGGGACCACAGCTGCTATCCTGGCGCCGCCTGCGGGGGGCGGAGTAGGCGATCCGGTTTCGAGGGGTGGATTCGGGGCGATGGCGTTATTCCAGAGAAGCGTGCTCGGGCTGGACCTGGGGAGCCATGGCCTGAAGGCGGTGGAGCTGAAGGTCTCGCCGCGCAGCCTCGAAGCCGGTCAATGTCGCATGCAGCCCCGAGCGGAGGCGGGCCAGCCCCTGGCCCCGGAGCTCCAGCGCTTCCTCTCGATGCACTCACTGCCGACCGACCAGGTCGTCTGCGCCCTGCCCGCCCATCAGCTCTCCAGCCGCCGGCTCGAGTTTCCCTTCAGCGACAGGCGACGCCTGGCCCAGGCGATTCCCTTCGAGATCGAGGGCGAGACCCCCTTCGATCTCGAGCAGATCCTGATCGACTGGAACCTGCTCGTCGGCGATCGCACCCG
>CAYWGW010000314.1:0-4101 GCA_964457385.1 uncultured Spirochaetaceae bacterium | reverse complement strand
CCCTCCCCATGCGCATGACGCCCCTCGACGTCCAGACCAATCGCTTCAGCCGACGCCTGCGCGGCTACGACGTCCAGGAGGTCGATGGCTTTCTCCGACTCGTGTCCGAGGACTACGAGGGCCTGGTGCGGGAGACCGAACGCCAGGCGGATCAGATCCGGCGGCTCGAGCGCCGGGTGGCCGAGCTCTCCGCCCAGGAGGACCTGCTGAAGGAAACCCTCACCAGCGCCAAGGCAATGACGGAGGAGATGCGGCTGAACGCCGAGCGCCAGGCCGAGATCCGCCTGGCCGAGGTCGAGCTGCGCGCCGAGAAGATCCTCGACGCCTCCCATCGCCGCGCCGCCCGGCTGGCCCAGGACATCCGGGAGATGCGCGCCCTGCGTTCGCGCCTCGGCGAGGCCCTGCGATCGACCGCCGAAACCCATCTCGCCCTGCTCGAGACCCTCGAGACCGACCCCGAGCAGGATTCGCTGATCGACGGCCTGATCGAGGGCAAGATCGCCTACTTCGCCGGGGATGGCCGCCGCGACGCGCGGATGCGCGGACGCGAGGATCTGCGCGACGAACGCGACGAAGAGGAGGCCGAGACGGTCCTCGTCGAAGCTGCCGACTCGAACCGGAGCGTCTGAGCGGGAAGCGCCTCCATCTCGTGTCCGCGCAGGGGCGTTGGCAGCGCAATGCGGATGGGATATCAAAGGGGCCCGTCCCGACTCCCCCGACCCGCTCTCGTCCGCTCCGGGCCGCCAGCGCGGCCCTGCGAGAACGTTCGACCGCCGTGTCGAGGGAGTTCCTGGGGAAAGGAGCAGCGGCAGATGCCCACCTATGATTACCAATGCCGGAAATGCGGCTTCGAATTCGAACGCGAGCAGCGCATCACCGAGGATCCGATCAAGACCTGTCCGAAATGCAAAAGCCGACAGGTCAAGCGACTGCTCTCGGCCTCGGGCTTCATCCTGAAGGGCGGCGGCTGGTACGCCGACGGATATGGCAGCAAGAGCACCCGCTCGAGCTCGAGTGACTCCACCGGCGCCGAATCCTCGAGCACCGGCTCCTCCAGCACTGGCTCCTCCAGCACCGACTCCGGCAGCGGCGCGAGCTCCGACTCGACCGCAGACTCGAGCAGCGGCGGTGGCGTCAAGGGCGGAGAGAAGGCCACCAAGAGCAAGGCGAAGCAGAGCGCCGCCTGATGACTCGTTCCCAGGACACCCCGATCGAGACCGTCGTCGTGGACGGTCTCGCCCTTGCCAATCAGCTGCGCGACGAGATGGCGAAAGAGATCGCCGAGATCGTGGCCGCCGGCCGACGTCCGCCGAGCCTGTCGGTCGTGCTCGTCGGCGACGATCCCGCCAGCCGCTCCTACATCAAGGGCAAGCAGCGCGCCTGTGCCCGTATCGGCGCCGACTCGAGCGAGCATCTGCTGCCGGCGTCGACCTCCGAGGCCGAGCTGCTGGCGCTGATCGAACGGCTGAACGCCGACGACGGCGTCGACGGCATCCTGGTCCAGCTACCGCTGCCGCCTCAGATCTCGCCCGAGAAGGTCGCCGAGGCGATCGACCCGGCGAAGGATGCGGACGCCCTGCACCCGCTGAACTTCGGACGCCTGCTGCTGGGCAACGCGAAGCTCGTCTCCTGTACACCGCTCGGTGTGATGGCCATCCTCGACCGCCACGAGATTCCGATCGAGGGGGCGCATGCCGTCGTGATCGGCCGCAGCAACATCGTCGGCAAGCCCGTCTCGATCCTGCTCCAGCAGCGCAACGCCACCGTCACAATGTGCCATTCGCGCAGCCGCGACCTGCCCGCCCTCTGTCGCATGGCGGACATCCTGGTCGCCGCCGTCGGCCGTCCCGGCATGGTGAAGGAGGATTGGATCAAACCCGGGGCGGCGGTGATGGACGTCGGCGTCTCCGAGGTCGACGGCAAGCTGGTCGGAGACGTCGATTTCGAATCCGCCCAGGGTGTCGCCGGTCTGATCACCCCTTCGCGACGGGGCATCGGCCCGATGACCATCACGATGCTGCTGCGCAACACGCTGAACGCCTACCGGACCCGGACGGGCTCATGAGCAGCGCTCCGGCCCGGACGCCGCTGCACGCAGCCCATCTTCGGCTCGGCGCGCGGATGGTGCCCTTCGCCGGCTTCGAGATGCCGGTCCAGTACAGCTCCATCCGCGAGGAACACGAGGCCGTACGCGAGCGGGCGGGCCTCTTCGACGTCTCGCACATGGGACAGATCCACTTCTCGGGACCGCAGGCGGACGCCGTCGTCGAGCGACTCGTGACCTGCGAGGTCGCGTCGCTGGGTCGCGAGCGGGCTCGCTACGGCCTGATGTTGAACGAATCCGGCGGCTGCGTCGACGACGTGATGGTGACCCGCCTCGAGGACCAGTCGCTCTTTCTCTGCGTCAACGCCGCCAATCTCGAGAAGGACGAAGCCTGGATCCGGCAGCAGGCCCGGGGAGCCGACGTCGCGATCGAAAATCGCAGCGCCGAGACGGCGCTGATCGCGCTGCAGGGGCCCGCCGCCGCCCGCATCCTGACTTCCTTGACGACGGCCGCGGACGAAGGGACCGCCGCGACCCTGCCCCGACGTTTCCGGGTCGCCCGGATTCCCATCGCGGGTATCCCGGCCCTCGTCTCCGCCACCGGCTACACCGGCAGTCCGGGCTACGAGCTCTACCTCGACGCCGCGCGGGCCGAGACGCTCTTCGACGCGCTGCTGGCGGCCGGCGAGAGCGAGGGCGTGCGACCCGCCGGGCTCGGCGCCCGCGACACGCTGCGGCTCGAGGCCGCCCTGCCCCTCTACGGTCACGAGCTGGACGACTCGACCACGCCCCTCGAGGCCGGACTCGAGCGCTTCGTGAAGCGCGCGAAGGGCGGCTTCATCGGCGCCGAGGCCCTCGCCGGGCGCGACGACGCGGGCCCCGAGGCGCGTCGGCTGGTCGGCTTCGAGATGACCGGGCGGGGCATCGCGCGCGCGGACTACGAGATCGTCGAGGACGGCCGGGTCGTGGGCCGGGTGACCTCCGGCGCGCCGTCGCCGACCCTCGGAAAGTCGATCGGCCTCGGCTACGTTCCGCGTCGGCTCGGCGAAGTTGGTCAGGCGCTCACGATCCGGATCCGCCAGAACGAGGTCGGGGCCGAGGTCGTTCCGCTGCCCTTCCTGCGCTGATCCGATCGAAGCGGATTCCGGCCGGATCCGACGAGATCCTGCCTCCAGCAAACCCAGGAGACCGTGCGCGTGGCCGACTACCAGATACCGGAAGAGCTTCGATACACCCAGGATGACGAGTGGGTCCGTCGGGAGGGCGACGAGGTCGTCATCGGCGTGACCGACTTCGCCCAGAGTCAGCTTGGAGACATCGTCTTCGTCGAGCTTCCCGAGGTCGGCTCGAGCACCGAGGCGGGCGCGGCCTTCGGCACCATCGAGTCGGTGAAGGCCGTCTCCGATCTCTTCGCCCCGATCACGGGGGAGGTGACCTCGGTGAACGACTCGCTCGAGGCGCGGCCCGAGACGGTGAACGAGGCCTGCTACGGCGACGGTTGGCTGGTCCGGCTCCGGCTCCGGGACGAGGCGGAGTTCGACTCACTCCTCGATGCCGAAGCCTATCGGCGCTCGGTCTCGGAGCGCGACGACTGAATCCACGGCTGCCGGCTCCATGGCTCCCGGCCCTTCGCGGCGACCGCCGCGGACTTCGCGCCATCCTAGAACGGCCCTCGGACGATCGGCTGCGGCGCATTCAGCCCGATTGTCGTGTCAGCCGCAGCCTCGCCACCTCAGCCCAGGAGCCCTGGGGATCGAGCTGCAGATAGCGACGCCAATGGTCACAGGCTCGACTCTCGCGAGCGAGCTTCTCGTAGAGCAGGGCCAGGTTGATGTGCAGATCCGGGTACATCGGATCGGCGCCGAGGGCCCGCTGGTAGTGGACGAGGGCCAGCTCGTCCTCACCCTCCTCCTCGAGCACGTTGGCGAGATTGAAGTTCGCCTCGACGTGATTGGCGTCGCGCGCGAGGCAGGCGACGAAGGCGCGCCGCGCCTGCTCGCGATGTCCCTGGTTGTAGCGGACGGCGCCGAGGTTGCAGTAGGCGTCCGCGAAGTCCG
>CAYWGW010000313.1:0-4109 GCA_964457385.1 uncultured Spirochaetaceae bacterium | reverse complement strand
CAATGCTTCGCTTCGGTTCCGGCCACCAGGTACACCGGCGCTTCGTCCGCCGGTCGCGAGACGAGCTCCGCGTCGGTCAGCCGCGCATAGATCTCGATCAGCGTGCCGTCGGGGTCCTTCAGCCAGAGCTCGTGCAGGGGCGTGCCCTTCCAGGTCGTGCGCGGAGGCTTCTCGATGGCGGCGCCGAACGCGACGGCACGGGCGTAGGCGTCGACGACCGCATCCCGATCGGCGACGCCGATCCCGAGATGGTAGAGAGTATCGTGATGGAGCTCGTGCTCGTCCGCGACCAGCAGGACGAAGTTGAGGCCGAGGTCCGTTCGCAGGAAGGTGGCATAACGTGCCGTCCACTCCTTCGGCCAGACACCGAGCAGCCACGCGTAGAACCGCACGCTCTCCGGGAGGCGCGTCGTACGAATGCTGATGTGACACTCCTGGGAGGCGGGACCGTGCGGGACGTCCAGCAGGGCGTTCAGGATCTCGATCCGAGCCTCGATCCCGCGTCGGGCCGCCCTGAAACGCTCCCGGACGTCGATCGAAGCGAGCGGGTCCATGTCGATTGCGGCCGGATCGGCGATCGGCCAGTGAAGGCGTCGGACCCGACCCGGGAAAACCGGGCAGACCTCTTCGGCGCAGAGCGTGACGACGAGATCGACGTCTTCCGGATCGATGTCGTCGACCGATTTCGATCGCTGTCCGGAGATGTCGATGCCGATCTCGGCCATCGCCTCGATCGCGTGGGGGTTCAGCCGGGACGGGGCCGATCCGGCGCTGAGGACGGTCGCGCGGTCCGCGAACAGACGCCTCGCCAGTCCCTCGGCCATCTGGCTGCGTGCCGAGTTGGCGACGCAGAGAAAGAGCACGTTCATTCCCTGGCCTCCCCGACGCCCAGGGACGATTCCGTCGCGTACGGGGTTTTCTCCTCTCCGATCGGAAAACGGTCTCGCGTCCGGTTCGCAAAGGCGACGAGTGAGAGCATGACCGGCACCTCCACCAGGACGCCCACGACGGTCACGAGAGCCGCGCCGGAGTCGAGACCGAAGAGGCCGATGGCCACGGCGACGGCCAGCTCGAAGAAGTTCGAGGTCCCGATCAGGGCGCAGGGTGCGGCGACGTCATGGGGCACCCGCCATGCCCAGGCGGCGGCGTAGGCGATGATGAAGATGCCGTAGGACTGGATCAGGAGCGGAACCGCGATCAGCCCGATTCGAAGTGGATCCTCCAGGATGACGTGCCCCTGGAAGCCGAAGAGGAGTACGACGGTCGCGAGCAGGCCGAGGATGGAGAACGGCTTGACGGTGGTCGTGAAGCGGGCGACCTGAAGCTCGCCTTCGACGCCTTCGCCCGCCTGCTTCACGATCGCGATCCGGGTGGCGGCGCCCGCAGCCAGGGGAATGATGACGTAGAGGCCGACCGAGAGGATCAGGGTCTCCCAGGGAACCTGAAGATCCGTCACCCCCAGCAGCAGCGCGACGAGGGGCGCGAATGCGAAGATCATGATGACGTCGTTCAGTGACACCTGGACCAGCGTGTAGTTGGCGTCGCCGCGGGTCAGCTGGGACCAGATGAAGACCATGGCGGTGCAGGGCGCCGCGCCGAGAAGGATCAGGCCGGCGATGTACTGTTGCGCCTCCGCCGGCTCGATCAGGTCCGCGAAGACGAAGCGGAAGAAGAGGACGCCGAGTGCCGCCATCGTGAAGGGCTTGATCAGCCAGTTGACGACGACGGTGATGACGAGGCCCTTCGGGCGCTTGTGGATCTGGCGGAGGCTCCCGAAATCCACGGCGACCATCATCGGATAGACCATCGCCCAGATCAGGACGGCGACGACGAGATTGCCAGAGGCGTACTCCCAGCCGGCGACGGTCTGGAAGACGTCGGGGAACAGGTTTCCGAGAAGCACACCGGCGGCGATGCAGGTGGCGACCCAGAGCGAGAGGTAGCGATCAAATACCGACACTTTGCCGTCCTTCGATTTCGAGATGTGTCGTCTGCACGCGGGCGTCAGACGGATCCGGACTCACCGAGGCCGTCTTTATCGAGCACCGCTTCGAGCAGCCTCGCCAGCGGATCCAGTCGTCGTGGGTTCAGCGAGTAACAGACGCGGGGCCGCTCGATCTCCCCCGTGATGATTCCCGCCGCCTTCAGGATGCGCAGATGTTCGGAAACCGTGGACTGGGCCAGCCCCACCTCGTCGACGATGTCGCAGCCGATGCAGGACTGCTTCTCCAGCAGCAGGCGCACGATCCGGATGCGCGCGGGATGCCCGAGCGCCTTGGCGACTGACGCGAGCTCTTCATCCGCGCGGGCCGATCTTCTTCTCTTCACTGAGGTCATCGATTCGCTCTCGGTCCATCGTCCCTCGACCGTCCCTCGACTGACGTTTCTCGGGAGGAGCTGCGCGGATTCCCTCGTCGCGCCCGGTCCCATACATCGTCGATCGACGATATACGATGTATAGAACGGTCCAGCAGGAAAAGCAAGGGCGAGCCCGGTTTCTCGACCGACGAACCAGCGCGGGCGATGCGGTCCAGACGAGAGCGGATCGGACCGGGTGAAAGCGCTGCCCGTCGACGCCATCGGGGTAGACTGAGCGCTCTTCGAGGAGGTCCGACGACATGATCCGTCTCGTCTACGCGCTTCGGCGTGCGCCCGGGCTCACGCGGGAGGAGTTCCAGGAGTATTGGCGGCGGCGGCACGGTCCACTGGTGGCGGGCCTCGCCGGAGATCTCGGGCTGCTCCGCTATGTGCAGACGCATACGGTGGCCAGCCCGGCCGCCGAGGCGGCGCGCGGGGCGCGTGGGGCGATGGAGCCCGAGTACGACGGAGTGGCGGAGCTGTGGTGGGAGAGCGAGTCGACGCTCGAGGATGTGATGGCTTCGGCGGCGGGCCGCGCGGCCGGGGCGGCGATCCTCGAGGACGAGCGGCGCTTCATCGACCTGCCGCAGTCGCCGCTCTGGCTCGCCCATGAGTATCCCCAGGTGAACCCGACTCCCGAGAACATCGTCGCGCGATCGCGGAGCCCCGTGATTCGGATCTTCTATCCGCTGCGCGCGCTGCCCACCCTCGACGACGCGGCTGCCCGCCGCGACTGGCTGACGCGCCACGGCCCCCTCGTCCGCTCTCGTGCCGAGGCCGCCGGCATCCTCTGCTACCGCCAGGTCCACCGCGCCGATCATCCCCTCGATGCCGCCTTCCGCAGCGCCCGCGGCACGCAGACGCCCCCCTACCTCGGGCACGCGGAGATCTGGATCGATCTGTCCCGGATGCCCGCGACCGAGGAGAGCCGTACCGCGGGTCGTGCTTTGGTCGAGGACGAAGGGCGCTTCGTCGACTTCGGGCGATCGACGATGTCGTTCGGGAAGGAGAGGACGTTCGTCGATCAACGGTGAGGCGGCGTGCGCTCGAAACGTTCCGTTCTCGCAGGCGGCGCTGCGTCGGGGCTACCGTGCTCCGGCCGAATGCACGGGGCTGAGCACAGGATCGACTCGGGAGCCTCGAGCGCGCGCCAGGTGCTGCGACTCGCATCAATGACGCCGGTCGGTGTACTCTCGTCAGGGTAGCTCGGGTGGATCCTCCGCTGACGAGCGATCCCTGTCTCGGGAAAACCTCATGCCGATACACGGCCCCATCCTCGTGATCGTGATCTCGATCCTGATGACCTGCATGCCTCCGTCTGCGTCGTCCGGCCCGGCGAAAAAGAAGCCACCGAAAAGTCCCGAGAAGCCGATGGTGATCGTGCCGATTCCGGGCGTCGAGCTGGTCGATGACGAGCTCCATCAGTATCTGGCACGCTGCGATGACGGCCGGCCAATCTGCGAGACCGGCATGCCGTGTCATGGCTGGTCTCAGATCGCACTCGCGATCGACTCCGACGGTCGCCCTCGAGACTTTCATGTGGCTTCGAGCTGCCCGAGTCCGGCTCTTCCGCCCGGGACGTGGGAGCGTCTTTCGATCTGGCGGTTCAATCCGCGAATGGTCGGCGGTCGTTCGGTTCCCTTCGAATCATGGGTGATCCTGGGACATTTTCTCGGCGTGTCCTCGTGAGTCAGCTGATCGCGTGGCGCAGTATGGATTGCAGCCGTGGGTGGCCGAGACCGAATCTGCGC
>CAYWGW010000312.1:0-4114 GCA_964457385.1 uncultured Spirochaetaceae bacterium | reverse complement strand
TACGGACGTCCAGGCGGGCCCGCTCTACACGTTCGTGGCCGATGCGCTGGACCGGTTGGTCTGAGCCACCTATCCGCTCTTGCGCCGGTCGCCCGACGCCCCGGTTGATCTCGGCTGTGCCTTGCGGAGCTCCTTCCAGAGGGGCAGCTCTTCGGCAAGTCTGCGCAGCATCTCGTACTGCTCTTCGGGCGGATGCCCTTCGAGCTCGTCGAGGATCTCCTGCTGAGCGCGCCTATTGGCCTCGACGCAATCGAAGTCTTTAGTCTTCGTCATCGGTGACCTCCAAGGGCGATCGGATATCGACCAGAGGATGGCCGTGTACGAGGTTCACGGCATGAAAGGCATGGAGGCGTCGGAGCTGGACCATGTGCTTGAAGTTCCAGCTGACGACGAGGTCGGCTCGGGCCACGGAGGCGAGGGCCACGTGTAGAGCATCGATCCGGGAGGCCGCGGGTACGACCTCGGCGTTCATCTAGGCCTCGGCCAGACTCTCGGCTTCTTCGGTGGTCTCGAGCAGCTCCGCGTAGCGCTGGTGGTCGCGAAAGGTGGCCTGGACGTTTTCGGGTGCTCTGGAGATCTCGATCGCGACCGGCTGGCTGGTGAGGATCAAGAAGGCGCCCTCTCGGACGGCCTTCAAGAAGCGTTCGGACCCTTCCTGAAACTCTTCGTCGTGGAGGCCGCCAAAAACGGAGGTGTCGACGTAGACGCGAAGCGGTCGCATCGCGATGGGGGTTGCGGAGGGCGATGTCCTTGGCCTTGTTCGCCTTCGATCGGGGCTTGCGTGCCATGGGGACGAAGGTAGGGGCGGTTCTGGCGGTGAGAGCGTCTTGCATCGTCATAGACAGCAAATTACTGTGATCCCCGAATGGCCACAAAGAACTCGGAGAAGGTCTGGTTGGAGAGATCGAGCACGTAGCCGCTGGCCATGCCGAGCAGGTCTTCGAGTCGCCTCTTCTCGATCATCGTCAGGCTAGACATCGCGTGCCTTCACAACAGCAGCTTCTTGAACCGCTGGGCCGTGAGCCCGGCGTCGCGCACGATGCCGCCCATGGTGAATGCGTCGACGGGGTTGTGCCTAGCGAAGCGCTTTGCGGAGCACCTGCAATCATATAGTGGCCTACTCCATCTCGACCTGCGATCGATCGGACCCTGGTCTTGGTGACGAGCGCATCGGGGATGTGAAAGAGCGACTTGCGATCGCCCTCGCCGAGGTTGCGCGGGTCGAGCTGCCGCTCGGCGATCCCGTCGTCGGGGACCTGGAGCGGCCCGCGGACGACGCCTTCGAAGAGCAGGAAATCCGTGGAGACGTCGAGGGCCGCGAATCCCGCGCGCCGCAACCCTCCGCGCGCTCCCACGGTCAGATCCTGTATGACCCGGCGGGTAACCGGGAGCATCCGGTGGATCCAGGCCTCTACGCTTTCGAAGTGAACGACCGCGCGTTCGTGAGTCGCGCCCCGACCTGTCCCGCTGATCAAGGGGCGAGTCGAGTTGCCGATATAGAGTACAGGTTGTACAAAATAGATATAGTCCGGTACGCTCCTGGGCTTCGGGGTAAGTCGGTTCTCCGAAACAGGCCGGGCCGGAAACGAGCGAGTCCATCCATAGGGGGCAGTGCGAGGCCGCCGAGAGAGAGAGAGAGGACGTATCGATGGCAAACGGAACCATTAGCGTGAAGGAGGCGCGGGAGCACTTTGCAGAGCTGTTGAACCGGGCCGCGTATGGCGGCGAGCTCGTCCGCATCGCGCGCCACGGCAAGGTGGTCGCAGGCATTGTGTCCACGGAAGATCTGCAGCTGATCGAAGCGATTCGGGAGCGGATGAGCGAACAGGCGGACCTCGCCCTGGCCCTCGAGCGACTGGCAGATTCCAAAATGGAGACGAAGACGCAGAAGGAGGTCGAGCGCGAACTCGGGTGAAGGGAGTGAGCCGTGTACTCGGTCGAATGGGACACGAAGGCGCTCAAGGAGCTCCGGGCTCTCGAGAAGAAGGACCGGAAGAAGATTCTGGAGCGGGTCGCGAAGCTCGCGACGACACCGAGGCCAGTCGGTTGCAAGAAGCTTCACGACACGCAGTCGGTCTATCGCATCCGGTCAGGCGACTTCCGGGTGATCTACCAGATCCGTGACTCCCAGCTGCTCGTGCTCGTCGTCCGGTTGGGCAATCGGCGCGACGTTTATCGATAGGAGGCGCGGATCCGATCGCCGGTGCCTCTGCGCCTCCGGCCGCTTCTCCCGAGCCCAGGACCCAGACGGGGGTCGGGAACTTTTCCGGGTCGGGGCGGTGTGTGGCCGCTCGTCGTCCTCACGCTCGACCTCGGCGCGATGGCTCATCGCCACGGTGTGGAGACACTCTCGGTCGGGGATCAAGGAAGCAAGCTGGCCTCAGGACGCTCCGGGGCGGGGCCCACGTCGAGCCCCGGGAGTCGCAGGCGGGCGCGCGTTCCGCCCTCCGGCAGGCTCTCGATCTCGAGGCTTCCTCCGTGCTCCGCTGCGATGCCGTGGGCGACGCTCGCGCCCAGGCCGCTGGCGCCGGCGGCGTGTCGGGTCGTGAAGAAGGGATCGAAGATCCGCTTCCGCTCGCGGCTGGAGAGACCCGGGCCGTCGTCGACCACGGCGATCGTGAGCTCGGGGCGCGGCGCCTCGCTGCGGAGCTCGACGACGATGCGGGCGGCTCCGGCCTCCACGGCGTTCCGGATCAGCTGGACGAGCGCCTGCTCGATCTGGATCGGGTTGATGCACGCCCGGATTGGTGGATCCGGAGAGGGCTCGAAGTGGATCTGCGCCCGCTGGGCTTCCGCGAAGGGCCGCGTTCGTCGCACCGCCCGTTCCACGAGCTCAATGAGCGAGCATTCCCACTTCTCCGTGGGCTCCTCGTGGGAGAACTGGAGCAGGCTGCGGACGATGACGCCGCAGCGCCGGGCCTGGTGGACGATGTCCTCGAGCGCCGAGGCGAGGCGGGGCGGCAGCTCGGCCTCGAGCTCGGCGAGCTGGGCCGCCGCCAGGATCGACCCGATCGGGTTGTTGATCTCGTGGGCGATGCCGGAGGCCAGCGTGCCGAGGGATGCCAGGCGCTCGGCGGCGGCCCGGGCGCGCGCGGCCTCGAGCAGCGCGTCGAGGCTGCGTCGTCGCTGCTCGAGCTCCTGGACGAGGCGTTGATTGGCGCTCCGTAGATCCGCCGTGCGATCGCGGACGCGGTCTTCGAGCTGGGCGGCCTGGCGCTCGGCCTGGCGCTCGAGCAGCGTCGTCATCCGGTGGTGGTCGAGGGCCATCGCGAGCCAGGGCAGAAGACTCTCGAGGGCGCGCTCCGCCCCATCCGATCCGGCTCGAAGCTGGCCCCACAGCCACAGGCTGGCGATCGGTTGGGATCCGTGCTCGAGAAGACGCCGGCGGCTCGGCGGTCCGTCCCGCGCGCCGCCCCGACGCAGCGAGCGGTAGACGGGCTCCTGTGCTCCGGGAGCGGCATCGCCGGGATGCCGGATCTCCCAGAGCTCGGCGCCCTCGAAGCCCAGATCCCCGAGCAGTAGCTCGAAGAGCCGGTCGACCAGATCCGTCGCGAGCGTGTTCAGCGTTAGGCTCACCGATCGCACCGTCTGGACGCCCGAAACGTCCGCCTGGCACGAGATACGAACATGCTGCGCTCTCCGGAATGGCAAGTGCCGGAAGGGCGCGACAGGCTAGCCCGTTCGCCGGCCATCGACCCTGATCGCAGGCCGATTTCGTATGCAAGTAGAATTCAAGTGCAGCGAGCAGGCAATCGGGACCGGGAAGCGTTCGAGGCGCTTCGCTGCGACAGGCGCGCCGCCGTCGAATGGCGGAAGAGGTTTCGAGCCGTGACGGACGAAGCATCCCGCCGCGGCGGTAAGGCGAGGGCGACTCCCGACGCGCGTTACGGGCGCTCGGAGCGCCACGCGCGTCATGGGGGAGTTCCGGCCGGATCGTCGCGACGTCGGTGGCGCTCGACAGAGCGTCGAGGGGCGCCTCGATGACGAAGCTCGACGGGGACGGGACCGGGTCCAGGAGGTGGGCCGTCCCGGGTGGTCCCGTGTGTGCACGCGGGTCGTACGCGTGTAACTACTGGATGTTCTTGAAGTTGGATGGTGCGGCGGAGAGGACTCG
>CAYWGW010000311.1:0-4115 GCA_964457385.1 uncultured Spirochaetaceae bacterium | reverse complement strand
GAGCCGCGCCCGACGCCTCGAGCGCTTCCTGACCCAGCCCTTCTTCACGACCGAGCAGTTCACGGGCAAGCCGGGGAAGATGGTGTCGCTCGAGGAGACGATGGGCGGCTGCGAGAGAATCCTCGACGACGAGTTCGCGGAAGCGAACGAGCAGGACCTCTTCATGATCGGGAGTCTCGAGGAGATCGAACGATGAACCTGGTCCTGCTCACACCGACCCGGACGCTGGTCGAGGTCGAGGTGTCTCGCGTGACGGCCGAGGCGGAGAATGGCTCCTTCTGCCTCCTGCCGCGACACATCGACTTCGTCGCGGGACTGGTTCCCGGCCTGCTTTCGTACATCGAGACCGGCGAAGAGACGATTCGTTATGCCGCGATCGACGAAGGCATTCTGGTGAAATGCGGCGATGACGTCCTGGTGTCCGTGCGCCGCGCGTCCTGCGGCGCCGACCTGGAAGCGCTCGAGCGGACGGTCGCCGAGGAATTCCGCCAGCTGGACGAGCACGAACGGATCGCACGCAGCGCGATGGCCCGGCTGGAGGCGGGTGCGCTCCGCCGCTTCGGCCAGCTCGGAAAGGAAGGGCATGGATGAGCCCAATCAGGAGGAATCCCGATCCTCTGGTGATCTCGAGGAGCGAATCCGTTCCCGGGTCCGCAGGAAGATCGCTGCCCGTCGCAAGGGCGAGCGCAGCGTCTGGTTCGGGCTGGGGATGTTTGGTCTCGTCGGATGGTCGGTGGCGATTCCGACGATCGTCGGCATCGCCCTCGGGATCTATCTCGACGATCACCATCCAGTCGATTTCTCGTGGACGCTCTCGCTGCTCACCGTCGGCGTCGTCGTCGGCTGTCTCAATGCCTGGTACTGGATCCAGCAGGAGCGGCATCGTGATGACCGTGGTGAGTGAAGGGTTCGGAGCGGTGTTCCGCTCATGACGCCCCATGGGTTCCATCTGGTCACGGCGTTCGTCGGCGGTGCCGCACTCGCGGGCGCCCATCTGTTCTTCTTGCACCGATCGGTCCGGACTCTCGTCTCGGGCCGAAAGCCCGGTCTTCGGCTTTTGATCCAGCCGATCGCGCGGATCTCGATGGTCTGCACGGGCCTGTGGGTTCTCGGTCGGGGCGATGGCTCTGCGATCCTGGCGGCGTTGCTGGGCTTCGTCGTCGGCCGGACGATCGCTCTCTCATGGTTCCACCGACGGGTCCACAGACGGCTGCTCCCCCGGTCGGCCGACGTCGGTCTGGACGGCTCCTCAAAGGCTGGATCATGACGATCAGCCCCGACGAGATCGTGCTGCTGCGGTGGGGCATCATGGAGCTGAATGCCACGATCGCCCTCACCTGGGCCGTCATGGCCCTGCTCGTCGTCTTCTCGTATGCGATCACGCGCAGGCTCTCGACCGGCATCCGGATGTCCCGCTGGCAGAACCTGCTCGAGGTGCTCGTCACGGGCATGCGCGATCAGATTCGCGACGTCAGCCGTCAGGACCCGGGGATCTACCTGCCCTTCGTCGGGACGCTCTTCCTCTTCATCGCGACGGCCAACCTCCTGATGCTCGTCCCGGGCTACCTGCCGCCGACCGGATCCCTCTCGACCACGACGGCCCTCGCACTCAGCGTCTTCATCGCGGTCCCGCTCTTCGGCATCTCGCAGCAGGGAGTCCTGGGCTACCTGCTGCATTATGTCCGTCCGACTCCCCTGATGCTGCCCTTCAATCTGATCGGAGAGCTCTCCCGCACGCTCGCCCTGGCCATTCGGCTCTACGGCAACGTCATGAGCGGGACGGTCATCGTGGCGATCCTCGTGAGCATCGTGCCTTTCCTCTTTCCGATCGTCATGCGCGCGCTCGGCCTTCTGACCGGCCTGATCCAGGCCTACATCTTTGCCGTGCTCGCCATGGTCTACATCGCCTCGGCGACGGCCGCTCACCGACAGGAGGAAGAATCCCTTCCTTCTCGCCGAAACCATGAATCGAAGAATCACTCCAAGGAGGAATAGCGTGGACCCGACAAGCCTCACGGCAGCGATCTCGATCGCGAGTGCAGCTCTGACGATCGCCATCGGCTCGATCGGGCCGGCCCTGGGTGAAGGACGAGCCGTTGCTCAGGCCCTGCAGGCAATCGCCCAGCAGCCCGACGAATCCAATACCATCAGTCGGACACTGTTCGTCGGCCTCGCGATGATCGAGTCGACGGCGATCTACTGCTTCGTCGTCTCGATGATCCTGATCTTCGCCAATCCGTTCTGGAATCACTTCCTCCAGGCCGCCGGAGGTGAATGATGCAGGTCGATTGGTTCACGGTCGGCGCCCAGATCGTGAACTTCCTGATCCTCGTTTTTCTGTTGAAGCGGTTCCTCTACGGACCGGTGATCCGGGCCATGGACGCCCGTCAGAAGAAGGTCACCGATCGGTTGCGCGAAGCGGAGGAACGAGAGGAGGCCGCGGACGAACGCCAGCGGGAGCTCGAGGAGAAGCGCCGGGATCTCGATCGACGTCGAGAAGACATGCTCGACGAAGCTCGGCAGTCTGCGGAGGGTCGTCGACGAGAGCTTCTCGTCGAGATCCGCGAGGAGACCGAGGCGCATCGCGAGCGTTGGCGACGAGAGCTGGATCAGGAGCGGGAGACCTTCCTTCGCGAGCTCCGGAGCGAGACGGCCAGCTGGGTCGCGCGGGCCGCCCGCCGGGCGCTCCGCGATCTGGCGAGCGCGGAGCTGGAGGCGCAGATGATCTCGGTCCTCCAGAAGAGGATCGGGGAGCTCGACACCTCGCAGCGTGAGCAGCTGATCGAGGCGGCCCGATCCTCGGAAGAGCCCTTCGCTCTCGTCACCACCTTCGAGCTGGGCGAAGAGCAGCGCGAGGCGCTGCGGAGCACGTTGGAGGATGTCCTCGACGCCTCGATCGAGCTTCGCTTCGCGGAGTCGGCCGACCTCGTCTGCGGCGTCGAGCTCCGCACGCCTTCGACGGTCGTCTCATGGAGCGTCGACGCCTTCACGGACGACCTCGCGGAGCGAATCGACGAGCGGCTGAGGGGCGCGGCCCGGGAGGACGGCGGGTGAGCAGCGAGCAAGCGCTCCCGACCGGCTCCACTCCCCGGCTTCGGACCTCTCTCGAGCAGGCTCGAGCCATCGTCGAGCGGGCTCTCGAGGATGACTGGGACGCGCTGCGTCTACGAGAGGCGGGCAGCGTGATCCAGATCGGTCAGGGCATCGCGCAGGTCCGGGGTCTCGACCGGGCGGGTTCCGACGAGCTGCTTCGCTTCTCGGATGGGACGTTGGGGATCGCCTTCAATCTCGACGAGGACGAGATCGGAGTCGTGTTGCTCGGCCATGGAGAAACGCTCGGCGCGGGCGCCACCGTACGCCGGACCGGTCGGGTCGTGGACGTCCCCGTCGGCGAGGGCCTGCTGGGCCGGGTGATCGATGCGACGGGGCGTCCTCTGGACGAGCAGGGGCCGCTGCGTTCGGAAGGCCGGCGGCCGGTCGAGGCCAGGGCGCCGGCAATCATGGATCGGGCTCCCGTCAGACAGCCCCTGCAGACCGGCATCAAGGCGATCGACGCGCTGATCCCCGTCGGCCGGGGACAGCGTGAGCTGATCCTGGGGGACCGGCAGACGGGCAAGACGGCGGTGGCCGTGGATACGCTGATCAATCAACGCGACTCGGGCGTGATCGGCGTCTACTGCGCGATCGGTCAACGGGGAGCTGCCGTCGCCCGGGTGATCCGCGATCTCCGCGAGCACGAGGCTCTCGACCGCTGCGTGGTCCTCTACGCTTCGGGGGACGACTCGCCGGGCCTGCAATTCATCACTCCTTATGCGGCCTTCTCGATCGCGGAATTCTTCATGCAGAAAGGGCGGGACGTGGTCGTGGTTCTCGACGACCTCACCCGTCACGCCCGTGCCTATCGTGAGCTGTCCCTGCTGCTACGACGGCCACCCGGCCGGGAGGCCTATCCAGGTGACGTCTTCTACATCCATTCGAGGCTGCTCGAGCGCGCGACCCATCTGCGGGAGGAGCATGGCGGGGGCTCGATCACGGCGCTGCCCATCGTGGAGACCGAGGCGCAGAACATCTCGGCCTATATCCCGACCAATCTGATCTCGATCACGGACGGACAG
>CAYWGW010000310.1:0-4161 GCA_964457385.1 uncultured Spirochaetaceae bacterium | reverse complement strand
CCTCGTCGAGGCTGAACCGCTCGCAGACGTAGGGATGCAGCCGGCCCGCCTCCGCCATCGTGTCGAGCTCACGCACGATCTCCCGGGCCAGCTCCGGCTGCCGTCCCAACATGGCTCCGTAGAAGACGCCGATCACCTGGCAGCCCTTCAAGAGCGTGAGGTTCAGCGGCAACCGGGGAATGCCCGCCGTGAAGCCGATCACGAGGAAGCGCCCTTCCCAGGCAATCGCCCGCAGCGCCGCCTCGGCGTAGTCCCCGCCCACGCAGTCGTAGACGACGTCGACGCCGCGGCCGCCCGTGAGCTCCTTGGCCCGCTGCTTCAGGTCTTCGCGCGCGTAGTCGATCGTCTCGTCGGCTCCGCGATCGCGGCAGATCGCGAGCTTCTCGGGATCCGAGGCGGCGGCGATCACGCGTGCACCCATCTGCTTGCCGAGCTCGACGGCCGCCAGTCCGACGTTCCCCGCCGCACCGAGGACGAGCAGCGTCTCGCCGGTCTGCAGCGCGCCGCGATGCTTCAGGCCGTACAAGCTCGTGCCGTAGGCGTACAGGATGCCGGTCGCCTCGGCGAAGTCGAGCGCCTCGGGAATCCGGCGCGTCGCATCGGCGCGCGTGCAACAGCGATCGGCGAAGCCACCCGTCAGCCCGAGGCTGCCGACGACGCGATCCCCGATCTCGAAGCCCTCGACGCCTTCGCCGATCTCGCGCACGACCCCCGCCACCTCGCCACCCGGAATGAAGGGCAGCGTCGCCTTGAACTGATACTTGTCCTGGATCATCAGCGCATCGGGGAAGGTCACGGTCGCCGCGCGGACCTCGACCAGCAGCTGCCCGGCCTCCGGACGCGGATCGTCGACCTCCTCGATCACGAGCTTCTCGGGCGGCCCGAACTCCTTGCAGACGCATGCTCTCACGATCCGACTCCTTTCCCAGTCCCTGTCTCGGCTCTCTTCCGCCGTCCCTCTCTTCGCCTTGATTCCCGCTCGGGAACGATGCTAGCCATCCTCGGAACAGGGCGCGCCTGCTCCATCCAGCGCACCGGCCGCCGGACGAGCGGCGCGCCCGAACGGGTGCCACATCGATCGCGGTGTCGACCGCCACATCGACCGCCACATCGACCGCCACATCGACCGTGACACAGACGAGGAGCTTCGACCATGCCGACGACCGTCCGGGCGCACGCGCCGATCCCGCTGCCCCTCGAGATCTGCTGGCAGAAGCTCCGGGACCTTCGCCGGGCGAAGCACTACGTTCCGGGCGTCACCGACTGCGTCCTGCGAACCGAACAGTCGACGGGGGTCGGCGCCAGCCGGACCGTGCGACATCGGCTCTTCGGGGAGATGGACGAGACCGTCGTGCGCTGGGACGAGGGCGAAGGCTTCACGCTCCGACTCCATCAGGGCGAGCGCCCGGCCCGACCCTTTCGCGAGGCGTTCTTCCGCTACGAGCTCCAGCCGGCGGAGGGGGGCTGCGTCATCGAGACCTCGATGACCTGGACGCTTCCCGGTGGGCCGATCGGCCGGCTGCTGGATGCACTCGTGATGCGACGCGTGATGGCGGGCAACGTGGGTGACGTCGCCCTCTGCCTGGCCGAATACCATCGGACCGACCAACCGGTCCCCGAGAGCGAGCTGCCTCGACTGCGCCGGGCGGCGCGTCGATCCTGAGCCGCTCGTTTCAATCCCTGCGCGAGGCCAGGTGGATCGTCGATCCGTCCTCGGCCTCACGACGCGGGTCGTCGTCCGGCTCGGCCCTCGTGCCCGACCCTCGTACTCAGGCCTCGTACTCAGCCCTCGTATTTGTGCATCACCGGAGGCCCAGCCATGAAGGCGCCCAGGGCCTTGCCGACGTCGCCCATGGCCGCCGAGGTCATGTGCGCGGTGAGGTCCGCTTCGCTCGCCCAGGACTCGACCATCACGAAGCGGGTGTCGTCGTCGACGCTCTTGAAGAGGTCGTACATCTCGCAGCCCGAATCCTCGGCGCGCACGCGGGCGAGCGCGGGCGCAGCAGCGGCCTCGAACTCGGCGGCCTTGCCTTCCTTCACGTTGAGCTGGACGGTGAGACGGATGGACATGAGCACTCCTCGATGGGACGGTGGATTCATGGAAGAATGAGACGCGTTCCGCTCGAGACGCTACCGGATCCGAGCGGAGATCGCGCCGCGATCGTGCTCGAATCCGGAGGCGCGACGGCGTGCGATCGGGGTATCCTGAGCAGCCGCGAGATCTGAACGACCGGAGCGAAGCGCGGACACCGAACGCGCGTGCCCTCGCAATGCAGGAAGCGGAGAAGGAGCGAAGAGATGGCGAAGGGTTCGATTTCGTCGGGTGGATTGGAAGGCATGGCGGTTCTGGTCACCGGAGGCGGAACCGGGATCGGCATGGCCTGCGCTGCGCGGCTCGCCGCCGACGGCGCGGCGGTCACCATCTGCGGTCGAACGCAGTCGAAGCTCGACGAAGCCGCGAAGAAGATCGCCGCAGTCGCCGGACACGGTGGTAACGTGCAGGCGCTGACGGGGGACGTGACGAACGAGGACGATGTACGCCGGATCGTGGCCCGCGCGGCCGAGCCGACGGGCGCCCTCGACGGCTGCATCGCCAACGCCGGGGGCGGCGGCGGCATGGGCCCCTATCACGTGCAGGATGCCAAGGAGTTCCTGCGCGTGCTGCATCTGAACGTCCTCAGCACGATGCTCTGCGTGAAGCATACGACGCCCTGCATGATCGAGGCCGGGGGCGGCTCCTTCGTCGGCATGTCTTCGATCGCCGGCCATGTCACCCATCTCTACTTCGGCGCCTACCCCGTCGCCAAGGCCGGCCTCGAGGAGATGATGCGGAACGCGGCAGACGAGTACGGCGCCCGCGGCGTCCGCTTCAACGCGATCCGACCCGGCTTCATCGCGACGGAGATCATGGAGAACGTGCCGCGGGAGAGTGAGGTCTACGCCTCCTACATCCAGAACACGCCCATGGGCGACGTCGGACAGCCCGAGGACGTGGCTCATCTCGCCCGCTTCCTCGTCGGCCCCGAGTCGCGCTGGATCACGGGCACCGCGATCAACGTCGACGGCGGACACGCCCTGCGGCGCGGCCCGAACTTCCGCCAGTTCGTGGAGCCCGCCTTCGGTTCCGCCGTCCTCTCCGGGGATCGTCCCGAGCCGAAGTGAGCCACGCGGCCGTTCGTCGCTCGTCGTTCGTCGCGGCCGATCACGGCGGATCACGGCGGATCACGGCGGATCACGACCGATCACGACCGATCACGACCGAGGTCACCTCAGGCGAAGCTCAGCACCGTCCTCAACCCCCGGCTGGCTCGCATGTCGTCGAGGCCTGCGTTCACCTCCGAAATCGGCCGCCGATGGCTGATCATGCTCTCGAGATCGAGCTTGCCGGCGCGCCAGAGCGCGAGGAAGCGCGGCACGTCGCGCTGACCGTGACAGGATCCGAGGAGCGAGCCGATCACCTTCTTCTCCTGCGTCAGGAAGAGCGCGGGAATCGGGATCTCGAGCGGCCGGATGTCGGCGGGCGCGCCGACCATCACGGTCGTGCCGCCGACACGGCTGGCCTGGATGCATTGCTGGATCACCTCGTGCACCCCGGCCCCGTCGAAGGCGTAGTCGACGCCGATCCCGCCCGTCAGCTCGATCGTCCGAGCGACGACGTCGTCCCGGGTCGGATCGAGGATGTCCGTCGCCCCGAAGTGGGCGGCGTGATCCCGGCGCTCGGAGACGGGATCCGAGACGATGATGCGTGAGGCTCCGGCCAGCCGGGCGCCCTGCACGATCGAGATGCCGATGCCGCCGAGGCCGGTCACGAGCACGGTGGCCCCCTCCTCGACCCGGGCCGTGTTGAGCACGGCACCGACACCAGTCTGGATCGCGCAGCCGATCACGCAGGCGATCTCGAGCGGCGTATCCTCGGGCACCTTCACCGCGCTGTTCTCGCCCACCACCGTGTACTCGCCCCAGCCGGCCACGCCGAAGCCGCGGTAGACCGTCTGATCGCTTCGCGAGAACGGAGAGCTTCCATCCGAACGAACGCCGGTCATGAAGCCCTGGGCCTCGACGCAGAGCGTCGGCTGTCCCCGAACGCAGAAATAGCATTGACCACAGGATGGAAGCGGAGTCAGCATCACCGGATCGCCCTTGGCGAGACGCGTCACGCCC
>CAYWGW010000309.1:0-4202 GCA_964457385.1 uncultured Spirochaetaceae bacterium | reverse complement strand
GGCGCCGGGCGGAGCAGGCATAGCGCCCCTCGAACTCCACGCGGACGAAAAGGGAACTCGGGCTCCGCACATCGAGGAATTGGAAGAGATCCTGACCTCGAAAACGACATTCGTGTCCAACAGGATCATTCGGTCAGGTCCGGAGGCTCATGCGGCGTTCTGTCCGGGAGCTCGAGGTCGACACCGTGCTTGGAACCAAAGATCCCAAGAGCGAGATCACCAAGGAAGAGGGAGCCCCGGAAGCGCCGGTTCAAGGTCGGAGATCGCGTCCGATTCAAATTGGTGGATCGCCGTGTCTCCGGCGTCATCATCGAAGATCGGGGGCTCCTGGCGGCAGGGCCGCAGCCGCTCTACACGGTGCGCACGCACCTGGACAAGTACAACGAATCCATCTTCGAGCTGCCCGCGGACGAGCTGAGCGCCCGGTGAACCCGCGCTACACCCCGTACTCTCGCTACACCCCCCGCTACACCCCGTAGTAGTCCCGATACCAGGCCACGAAGCGCTCCATCCCCTGCTCGAGCGGGACCTTCGGCCGGTAGCCCACCGCCTCGACCAGCGCCGACACGTCGGCGCAGGTCGCCTTCACGTCGCCCGGCTGCATCGGCCGCATCCGCTTCTGCGCCGTCTTTCCCGTGCACTCTTCGATCACCTCGATGTAGCGCAGCAGCTCGACCGGCCTCTCGCAGCCGATGTTGAAGATCCGCCAGGGGGCGCTGGAGCGCGAGGCGTCGGGGCGCGCCGGGTCGTAGGCGGGGTCGGGCTCGGCGGGGCGGTCGCTGGTGCGGACGACGCCCTCCACGATGTCGTCGATGTAGGTGAAGTCGCGCTGGTGGTCGCCGTGGTTGAAGACGTCGATCGGCTCGCCGGCCAGGATCTTCTGGACGAAGAGGAAGGGCGACATGTCGGGGCGACCCCAGGGTCCGTAGACCGTGAAGAAACGCAGCCCCGTCGTCGGGAGCCGGTAGAGATGGGAGTAGGTATGGGCCATCAGCTCGTTCGCGCGCTTGGTGGCGGCGTAGAGGCTGACGGGATGGTCGACGGCGTCGCGCTCGGAGAAGGGCGTCTTCGTGTTGCCGCCGTAGACGGAGCTGCTCGAGGCGTAGGTGAGATGGTCGACGCCCTGATGGCGCGCGCCCTCGAGCACGTTCAGGAAGGCGTCGAGATTCGAGCGGCCGTAGGTCTGGGGATGGTCGATCGAGTAGCGGACGCCGGCCTGGGCGGCGAGATGGATGACGCGCTGCGGGCGCTCGCGCTCGAAGAGCTCGAGGGTCCGGGCCGTGTCGGCGAGATCGAACTCGTGGTGATGGTAGGCGTCGCCTCGGGCATGGTCCGACAGCCGCGCCAGCCGCGCCCGCTTCAGCCCGACGTCGTAGTAGTCGTTCAGGTCGTCGACCCCGACGACCTCGTCGCCGCGCTCGAGCAGCGCGAGCGCCACATCCGCTCCGATGAACCCGGCCGTACCCGTGACGAGGATCTTCATGCCGCGTTTGGTTCGATCTGCTTGACCCGGCTGAGCCGCGCGGCATAGGCGTAGACGGCCTTCAGGTCCTCGGGCTCGAGATCGGGGTAGTCCTCCAGGATCTGGGCCTCGTCCATGTCTCCGCTGAGCAGCTCGAGGAGGAAGTCGACCGGGTAGCGCAGGCCGCGGATGCAGGGGGCCCCGTGACAGACCTGCGGGTCGATCGTGATGCGCTGAAGAAGCTCGGATCGGTCCATACGCGTCTCCTGGTTGATCCTGGCTTGGTCGATTCCGGCCCGGTCGATCCCGATCGACCGTCGGGAACCGGATCAAGTTCCGGCCGACGGCCTCGATTCTAGATCGTGATCCGCTGCCACGCCCGGGAGCGGAAGCGCCAGAGGAGGGCGGCGGCGAGCAGCACGATGTGCACGAGGCCGCCGGTCCAGGCGCCCGTGAGGCCGCCGCCGAGGGGGAAGGCGAGGATCCAGGCGGCGGGCAGGAAGACGAGCCACGAGAGCGAGCAGCGGACGACGAAGGGCCAGCGGGTGTCGCCCGCGCCGCGCAGCGCGCCGTCGGTCACGATGCTCACCGCGTCGATCAGTTGATAGGCGGCGCCGATCAGCAGCAGCGGGCGGGCGAAGGCGAGCACCTCGGGATCCTTCGTGAAGAGGCCGACCAGGGTGTCGGGGACGAGCACGAAGAGGGCGGCGATGATCACGCCGAGCAGGCCGCCCAGCAGCATCGATGAGCGGAAGCTGCGGGCGACGTCGTGGATCCGACCGGCGCCGATGGCCTGGCCGACGAGGGTCGCGGTGGCGGTCGAGATCCCGCTGGCCTGCATGAACGAGAGGCTCAGCAGCTGGATGAAGGCGTGGCTCGCTGCCATCTGGGCGTCCCCCATGCGCGCCACGAGCGTCACGAAGACCGAGTAGGAGAGCATCTCCAGGATCCACTGGCCGCCGATCGGCAGGCCCGTCCGCCAGAGCCGTCGGATCTCGGCGGGCGCGGGCGGGCGCCAGCGGGTGGCGTAGGGCTCGGCCAGGGCCGGGCGCAGGAACGCCGCCAGCAGGACGGCCGCGTAGATCCACTCGGCGATCGAGGTCGCGAGGCCGGCGCCGACCACCTCCAGCCGCGGCAGGCCCCAGAGCCCGAAGACCAGCCCGAAGTCGAGCAGCAGGTTCACGCCGTTCGCCAGCAGCGTGGCGTATAAAGGGGTGCGGGTGTCGCCGATGCCGCGGAAGAAGGACGAGATCGAGAAGGCGGCGGTGAGCGCCGGGATGCCGAGGGCGCGGGCGCGCAGGTAGCCGGTCGCGTGGGGGGCGATCGTGTCGCTGGGCTCGAGCAGCGAGACGATGCCCCCGGCGCCGAAGACCAGGGCCAGCGCGAGCAGGCCGGCCAGGGGTACGTTCGACGCGAGCCCCTGCCAGCACCAGCCGCCGCATTCCCGGGCGCGGCCGGCGCCGTGGCGCTGGGCGACGAAGGTCTGGACCGCCATCGAGGTGCCCAGGAAGAAGCTGGCGAGGGTCCAGAGCCAGGTGCCCGACAGCCCCACCGCCGCCAGCGGCGCCGCCCCGAGCCGGCCCACGATCATCGAGTCGGCGACGCCCATCGCCGTGATCGACATCTGGGTCAGCACGAGCGGGTAGGCGAGCCGGGCAACCTCCCCCAGGGCCGACGAGCCGATCAGCTCTACGGAAGACGGCTGCGAATCAGGCTGTTGGAGCGACATTTTCGTTCGTTTCCCGGCCGGTTGGGTACCATCCGCCGAGATGAAGAGCCATCGCCGTGTCCGGATCTCCACGCTGCTTCCGCTGGGCGCACTGCTCGGCGGGGTCGCGTTCGCCACGACCGCCTGCCAGACGGCGCCGGTCCGGATCTGGCGCGGCGCGGGCCATTTCTCCGCGGGCACCGACGCGTTGGTCAAGGGGCAGGGCGCGCGCGCCGTCGCCGAGCTCGAGCAGGCGGCGGAGCTCGTGCCCGCCGCCTCCGAGATCCGGAACCATCTCGGTCTCGCCTACCTGTCCGAGGGCCGGGAGCGCGAAGCCCGGACGGCCTTCGAGTCGGCGATCGAGCTCGATTGCGGCAACTGGGCCGCGCGTCAGAATCTGGCGACTCTGGAGGAGCCGACCCGGAGCTCCACGACCCGGCCCATCACAAGCGGGACCCCGACGAAGATCGGGACTCCGACAGAGGGAAACGCCCAGCATGGCGGATGATGATCGGAAGCTGACCTACAGCGAGCGGGATCGCCTGCGCCGTGAGGGTGGGGGCGGCCGACCGCCTCAGGGCGGCCGTGCCCGGGAAGAGGATGAGAAGCGCTCCCGCGAGGCCCTGAAGGTGGCCGATGCGCTCTTCACCGACGAGCAGGGGGGCCAGGAGGGCAAGGCGCTGGCGAACGACGTGCGCGCCGCCCACGGCACGGCCGAGCTGCCCGCCGCCTGTCGCGCCTACCTCGACACGATCGGGCCGCCGAAGAGCACCGAGCTCGCCTCGATCTTCCTCGACGCTGGCGACAAGCAGATCAGTCTGCCGGTGCTCGACGAGCTGCTGCGCCAGAAGCAGGCCGGGACGCTCGAACTCGCTGGCGGGCTGCGTCGTCAGATCCGGCTGCTCTCCGAGGACTTCGACGACGATCTCGCGTCGCGCGCGGAGGACCTGCTGGTCGAGGAGTGATATTCTCGTTGTATGGCGCACGAAGTCGAGCTGAAGGCCCTCGCCGACTACCTCGAGAAGAACAATC
>CAYWGW010000308.1:0-4205 GCA_964457385.1 uncultured Spirochaetaceae bacterium | reverse complement strand
GTGACGGCCGCGTCCCCGCGTTCGCCCGTGCGGATCCGGATCGCCTCCTCGATCGGCAGCACGAAGATCTTGCCGTCTCCGATCTTTCCGGTCTGGCAGGCCTCCTGAAGCGCCAGGGTCACCTTCTCCACCTGCTCGTCGGGTACGACGATCTCGAGCTTCAGCTTGGGCAGGAAGTCGACGACGTACTCGGCACCCCGGTAGAGCTCCGTGTGTCCCTTCTGTCGACCGAAGCCCTTGACTTCGCTCACGGTGAGACCCTGTACGCCCGTCTTGGCCAGGCTCTCCTTGGCATCGTCCAGCTTGAAGGGCTTGATGATCGCTTCGATTTTCTTCATGGCTTGATCTCCGGTGCAGTGACCGCGGGCGGCATGGCCGCCCGCGGTCAGGGGGGTCGTTTTCAGTTCTCGCTCGTCGCCAGCTTGCCAGACGCCGTCATCCGTCCGCCGAAGCCGCGGTCACCTTCTTCCATGAAGCCCGGTGAGCCCGACAGATCGTAGGCGTGCATCCCGTGCTCTCCGAGGTCCAGCCCCTCCATCTCCTCTTCTTCGGAGACGCGCAGGCCGACCGTTGCCTTCAGCCCGTAGAAGAGGGCGGCCGCACACACGACCGTGAAGACGGCGTAGCAGAGGACACCGTAGGCCTGGATCAGGAGGCTGTGATCGGGATTGGTCGAGAAGATCCCGACCGCGAGCGTGCCCCAGATGCCGCAGGTGAGGTGGACGGAGATGGCTCCGACGGGATCGTCGATGCGAATCTTGTCCATCATCAGGACCGAGCCGACCACGAGGCCGCCCGCGATGAAGCCGACCAGAATGGCGCTCGTCGGATTGATGACGTCGGCGCCCGCCGTGATGCCTACGAGGCCGGCGAGGATGCCGTTCAGGGCCATCGAGAGGTCGGGCTTGGTGCTCACGAGGCTGTAGGCGAGCATCGCTCCCAGCCCACCCGCCGCGGCGGCGAGACAGGTCGTGACGAGCACGAAGGAGGTCAGGGCGGGATCCGCCGACAGCACGGAGCCACCGTTGAACCCGAACCACCCGAGCCAGAGCAGGAAGACGCCGACCGTCGAGAGCGGCATCGAGCTGCCGGGAATCGGGTGGACCGACCCGTCCTTGCCGTATTTGCCGAGTCGGGCGCCGAGTGCCACCGCTCCGACGAGAGCGCCCCAGCCGCCGACGGAATGAACGAGGGTCGAGCCGGCGAAGTCGTAGAAGCCCGCCGCGTCGAGGAAGCCCCCGCCCCATTTCCACGAGCCGGCGACCGTGTACACCACGGCGACGAAGATCGTGGAGAAGATCATGAACGACCCGAGCTTGATCCGCTCCGCCACCGCCCCCGAGACGATCGTCGCGGCGGTCGCCGCGAACATCGCCTGGAAGAGGAAGTCGGTCCAGTAGGTGTAGCCACCGTCTGCGTAGGCAGGCGTGTTGGCTCCCTCGTCGAAGCCGGCACTGAGTCCGAATCCGGCGAAGCCGAAGAATCCGTTGAAATCGCCCGGGTACATCAGATTGAAGCCGCATACGAAGTAGGTCAGGATGCCGCAGCAGATGACGAACGTGTTCTTGAAGAGGATGTTGGTGGTGTTCTTGGCGCGCGTCAGCCCGGATTCCACCATCGCGAATCCGAGATGCATGATGAAGACGAGCGCTGCGGCGAGCATCATCCAGATGTTGTTGGCGGTGAAGAGCTCGGCCGAGACGTCGTCCGCCAGAGCGACCCCCGGCACGAGCAGGGCACTCGCCCAGGCGACTGCGGTCAGCGGGAAGCGACCGCCGAGTGCGAAGGGAGAGAGGGAACCGTTGCGAATCATCTTGGTCTCCAGGCGGGGATCGATCGGGAATTGGGAGGCTCGTGGCGGCCTGCCGACTCGGATGGGCTCCCCGCACCCATTCGTGCGGCTGACGCGACTGACGTCTCGATTAAGCAATGGGTGTGCCAAGGCTGGAATCGGCCCAGGAGAGCCGTCTAGACCCGACTCGGCTGGAAGCCGCGCACCAGGCCGAGTCGATTCCATCCCGTTCGCGCCATCGACTGCACGCCTTCGAGTCAGTGACTGCCCACTCGATCGGCAGTGGCGTTCGCGCGCGACCGGGTCCGCCCGCTCCTGCGGCGCTGGCCGCCGGACGAGGGCGGCTCAGCGCCTATCGCGCCGCGGTCGCCGGAAGAGTCCTTCCTGGACGACGGAGACCACGAGGGCTCCGTCGCGCCGGAAGAAATGGCCGAGGGTGAAGCCCCGGGAGCCGGACATCGAAGGGCTCTGCTGCGAGTAGAGCAGCCATTCATCGGCCCGCAGGGGCCGGTGGAACCACATGGCGTGGTCGAGGCTCGCCATCTCGATCCCCCTCCCGAGGAGCTCGACGGGATGGGGACGCGCCGCCGTGTCGAGCAGCGTCATGTCCGAAGCGTAGGCGACGATGCACTGGTGGAGCAGCGGGTCGTCGGGCAGCTTGCCATTCGCCCGAATCCAGATGTCGGCGCGCGGCGCCTGCTTGCCGCCGAAATAATCCATGAACTCGACGTGGCGGCTCTCGATTGCCCGGTCGCGTTCGACCCAGGCGCGAATCTCGTCGTCGAGGTCGTCGCGGGCGGCGATCGCCGCACGCATCAGCTCCTGCCAGTCGGGGAGCGCCTCGGGCTCCGGGACCTCCGGCATGGTCGACTGATGCTCGAAGGTCTCCTCCTCGATGTGGAAGGAGGCGGAGAGGGTGAAGATCGGTCGGCCGTGCTGGATGGCCGTCACCCGTCGGGTCGAGAAGCTTCGGCCGTCGCGAGTGCGTTCGACCTCGTAGACGATCGGGATTCGGGGATCGCCCGGTCGCAGGAAGTAGGCGTGCAGGGAGTGGACGCCGCGATCCTCGACGGTGCGCCCGGCGGCGACCAACGCCTGCCCTGCGACCTGTCCCCCGAAGACCCGCTGTCGCTTCTCGTCGGGCTGACGACCCCGAAAGAGGTTCAGCTCGAGCTGCTCGAGGTCCAGGGTTTCGAGCAATGCCGTGACCGAGCTCTGCATGGTTTCTCTCTGGTGGTGGGTGCCGGGCATCTGGGGCGCCTGAGTTCCGTCTGGACGCATTCGCGGCCGCTGGAGCTTCGAGAGTAGGCGATCCATCGGGGGCGGGAATCCGCTTCAAGCGGGCCGCCGGCACGGTCGAAGAGCCCGGGAAGAGGGAGTCCCCACACCCCCATGCAGCTTCAGGGTCAGCTCTACGGCGCGATTCCGTTTGCCGTCGTCTTGATGGCGGCCGTCTTCTGCGCGATCTCGTTCGCCTGGGACTCGGATCGTCGCGAGACGCGAGCCATGTCGACGATCTTCGCCTGCGCCGGCCTGTGGGCCTTGCTCGATCTCTTCAGCCAACTCGAATCCGACCCGGGACGAGCGATCCGCTGGCTCGAGCTGATGCATCTCCCACCGTTGCTGCTGGGCCCCGCCACCCTGTCGCTGCTGGCGAGGATGCTGCCTCGTGCACGACCCGAGCTGCGATCCTGGATCCGAATCAGCGTCGTCTGGGCATGCGGGCTCGGTCTGGCGAGCCTGGCCTGGCCCGGCTCGATCCCCGGCGCGACCCTTGCGCCCTGGGGCGATTGGATCCCGACGCGCGGTCTGCCTTCGATGGTCTTCGTCCTGCTGGGCGTCGTCCCGCCCCTGGTGGACGCGGGTCGCGCCGCCATCGAAGCTCGGAAGACGCGGGTCACTGGAGGTCGGAGCCGGCTGCGAGCCCTGGTGATGGTGGTCGCCCTGACGGTGATGGCGGCGGTCTCGACGGATCTCCTGCTGCCCGCTGTGGGGGTCGCGATTCCGCGCCTCGGCGCGCTGACGCTCGTTCTGGCGGCCGGCGCCATGTGGCTGCACGTGCTCCACGAGAGGGGCGAGCTCTTCCACACGCCCTACGGCATGGCCCGGGCCGTCCTGGCCGAGCTGCGGGATGGCGTCGCGCTGATCCGGACCGACGGGACGGTGCTGTCGGCAAACACCCGGCTCGCGGAGCTGGCTGGCAAGAGGAGCCAGGATCTGGTCGGGCTTCGCCTCGAGCAGATCGCGAAGGTCCGCGACGAAGACGTGTGCCGAGGCGTTCAGGACCTGGAATCCACCCTCCATCGGGAGCACGGCGATTCGCTTCCGGTCGCCCTCTCTTCGTCGCCGGCCCGCGACCGCCGCGGGAGCGTGATCGGGGCCGTGGTCGTCTTCCGCGATCTGCGCGATCTCG
>CAYWGW010000307.1:0-4271 GCA_964457385.1 uncultured Spirochaetaceae bacterium | reverse complement strand
GCAGGATCGCGACCGCCATGCGTCCGCCGGGCGCGTCGATCTGGCCCTCGTCCGCCAGCAGGCGCAGCACGATCGCGGTGCTCGACATCGAGACCCCGGCGCCCACGACCAGGGCGGTCGTCCACGGCAGTCCGAGCCCATGAGCGATCCAGGCGAAGCCACCGAGGGTCATCCCGAGCTGGAAGCCGCCGCCGATGAGGGCCGGCCGCCAGAGGCTGCGGACCCGCTCGAGGGGAAGCTCCAGGCCGATCTCGAAGAGCAGGAAGACGACGCCGATCTCGGCCAGGCTTCGGACGCGATCCGGATCGGCGACGAGTCCGAAGCCGCCCGGCCCGGCCAGGGCGCCGGCCACGAGGAAGCCCACCACCGAAGGCAGTCGCAGGCGGTCGGTGATGCCGAGGGCGGCGGCTGCGAGGGCCAGCAGGATCACCGCTTCGATCAGCCCGTGCGAAGCCTCCACGCTGTCTCGACCTCCGTGACCCACCGCGCGGGTGCCGCTTGCAGCCGGATCGGCTCAAAGCGATTGGCGGATCTGCTCCAGCACCAGTCGCGATCGTGTCTCGTCGCCGAAGACCCCGACCCGGATCCGGATCCGCGTGCGCTCCCGGCCGCGCGCGCGAAGTCGGATCTCGACCGGGTCGCCGCCCGCCGTGCGCGCGCTCCAACGCACGCGCTCCGGATCCCGGGTCGCTTCGATCGAGTCGTAGCCCAGGGTCTCGAGGGCGACTCCGGTCGCGACGTCGAGGCGCCCGACGCTCGCATTCTCGATCACGTGAAGCTCGCCGGTCGCGAAGGCGATCGCACTCGTGCCAGCACCACCGAGCAGAAGCAGGGCCCCGCAGCCCGTGAAGAGGAGCAGGCTCGAAAGCCCGGCCATCAGCCGCATCGAATGGCCGCGAAGAAGACGGGCGCGCGGTTCAGCGCACGACGAGCAGGAGCCGGCGGGCGGTGAGGCGAAACGCCTTCGCGATGTCCGCCTTCGCGATGTGGGTCGGGAGCGTCCCTGCACGTCGTCGAGTCTCGGTCTTCGTCGTCCGCCTGTCGAGCAGCCACCGTCGCTCCGAAGTCATCGTCGCTCCGATCGGGAGGCGCTGGCGCCGGACCGCAACGGGTCCATGCCAGGGATGGCCGTCGACGACGCCGACGAAGGTCTGGTGTCGCACTGAAATGCTTCAAGACAGCGGACGGCCTTCGCGATAAGGGGTCCAGGGGCACAGAGGAGCTCATCGAGGCGACGCGCAGCTCCGCGCGCGCCGCTCCGCAGATCCGTGTAGAAAGGGAGATCATTTCGAATGGGGCAGAGCATCGGGTACGACGGAGTGGGCGATCTCTCCGGGAACGGCGGACCCGCGCCGAGCGAGCGCGAGAGCCATTCCGAGCATCAGGCCGCGCTCGATGCCACGATCTTCCGGAACGGCCGGGATGGCTACGAGCTCGTGCTCGAGCTCGAGGCCGGGGAGCTCCGACTGCGCAGGCCGCGCACCCGCTGAGACCAGGGTCTCCTGCGCTTTTCGATATCACCCGACCCCCCTCCTTCTTTCCCCAAGGGGGGCCGGGAAATCCGTGGCGAGCGGTGTTAACGTGCCGCCAGAGGTTCCGTGCAAGTGCGGAGCCTCGTTGTCGTTCGGAAGACGTTCGCGCGTCGGAATCGCGCTGGGACACCCCTTCGGTCCGACGAGTCCGTCCGTTCGAATTCGTCCTTCGTTCGAGCGCCGGCCGGAATCGACCGTCCCGGGTTCGCCCATGCCGGCCGTGTGGCTCCGTCGGCGGTCCAGGAGAGATCAGCCCGTGAGTTTGCATCCGCTCATCGACCTCGTGAACGATCGTGACGTCAAGCAGTCGAAGGGCTTTCGGCTCGTGGCGGAGCGATTGAACGGGCCGGCGCTCGAGTCTGCCTATCAGGTGGAGGTCTCCAACGCCCCGCGTCGATCGGCCGAAGGCCTGCCCCATCTCGGCGTTCGTATCGGACGCAAGGCGAAGGGCCGTCAGCATGGCCGCGACGAGAAGCATCTCGCCGAGGCGATCGCGCGTGCGACGACGGCGGGCGGCGATCCGGAGGCGGAATCGCCGGTGTCGCCGACGCTGGAGCTGCCCGCCGGTGAGGACGTTCTGATCGTGGATGCGCTCGTACCGATCCGGACCGCGGTCGCGAGCAAGGAGGCTGCTGCGGCGGACCCCCACGCGGGCGTCGAAGACGTGCCGCTGCTGGCCCTGATCGGGGACGATCGGCTCGCGGTGGGCGTGATCAAGTATCTCGAGCCCGACTCGAATCGAGCTGGAGCCGGAGACACCCCGCTGCGGTTGATGCTTCAGGGACTGGCCCACGCGGCCGCCGTCGACGCCAATCGCGACGCGCTCCGCGAGGAGATCGAGAAGGCGACCGGCAAGCGCACCGGGGAGGAGGCGCCGGCGGTGATCGTCGCGGCCAGCCGGCGCTACTGGGAGCTCTGCCGCAAGCGCGAGGCCCAGAAGGGGGCGGCCTGGATTCGGGAGCTCGAGCGTCTCGCCCGGGAGGCGGGTGAGTCGATCGGTGTCGAGTTCTTCTTCGTGACCCTGGAGACCGCTTCCCAGCCGGGCTGGGAGTACGATGGAGAGGGCCCGAAGCTCTCTGGCCCGATCCGCTTCGAGAACGCCTGGGAGACGGGTGCCGGGAAGCTCAAGCCGAAGCCGAAGACGAAGAAGACCGATCCCGCGGACGAGATCGTGGAGGCCGACCTCGATCGGCCGGTGAAGCGTTATTCGATCCGGGACACCTACAGCTCGGGCGATCGCATCGACCATCCCAAGCTCGGCGAGGGCGTGGTGCAGGCCATCACGGGCCGCGGCAAGATCGAAGTGCTCTTCGGCGACGAAAAGAAGCTCCTCATTCACGAGCGGGACTAGCCCCCGCTTCGAGCATCATCACCGGGGTCCAGCCGCATGTCCACGTCTACGTCCGCCCGAACCGATCCGAACGGATCCGGCTTCCTCCGATTCCAGGGTACGTCCGACTACATCGCCTCGCGCGCCCTGATCGACGCGGTCAACTGCGCCGTCGCCCTCGAGCGACCGCTGCTCGTCAAGGGGGAGCCCGGGACCGGGAAGACCCTGCTCGCGCGGCACGTCGCCGACGGTCTCGGGCTGCCGCTCGACAGCTGGCACATCAAGTCGACCTCCAAGGCCGAGGACGGCCTCTACGTCTACGACACCGTGCAGCGCCTGAACGACGCGCGCTTCGGGGACGGCGACGTGAAGGACATCCGCAGCTACATCCGCCTCGGTCCTCTCGGCCGCGTCTTCTCGGCGGCGTCTCGTCAGGTTCTGCTGATCGACGAGATCGACAAGGCGGATCTCGAGTTCCCCAACGACATCCTGCGCGAGCTCGACGAGATGCGCTTCAGCGTGATGGAGACGGGGGACGAGGTGGTGGCCAGGGAGCGCCCGATGGTCATCATCACCTCGAACAACGAGAAGGAGCTGCCCGACGCGTTCCTGCGTCGCTGTGTCTTCCACTTCATCGACTTCCCGGATCTGGAGCAGATGCGTGAGATCGTCGACGTCCATCATCCCCGGGTCGAGAAGCGCCTGATCGACCAGGTCCTGGTGAAGTTCTACTGGCTGCGGGATCAGAAGGAGCTGCGCAAGCGCCCGTCGACGTCCGAGCTGATCGACTGGATCACCGCGCTCGTCCGCGGTGGCGTCGACGCGGGAAGGCTCGAGTCGGAGATTCCCTTCCTGGGGGCGCTCCTCAAGAACGAGCAGGATACCCGGGCCATCGAGTCCTTTCGCGTGCGCGGTGGAAGGCTGCCCTCGAGCTTCGAGGAGCTCGGCGGGATGCGCCGGCGCTAGGCGGCGCGATGGTCTTCCTCGACTTCTTCTACGAGCTGCGGGCGGCGGGCCTGAAGATCACGCTGCAGGAATGGCGCATGCTCCTCACGTGTCTCGAGCGGGGCCTTCACGAGTCCCGCCTCGACGGCTTCCATCACGTCGCGCGCGCCTGCCTCGTCAAGAGTGAGAGCGACTTCGACACCTTCGACCAGGTCTTCGCACGCTATTTCGAGGGCATCGAAGGCAACATCGAGCTGCCGCCGGAGCTGCTCGAGTGGCTCGCCGACCCGAAGCCCTTCGAGGAGCTGACGGAGGAGATGCGAGCCGCCCTCGAGCACCTCGACCTCGACGAGCTGATGCGTCGCTTCCGCGAGACCCTGGCGGAGCAGAAGGAGCGTCACGACGGAGGCAAGGGGGCGCCCATCTGGTCTCCGTCAACATGTCGGCTTCATCCCCATTTCAGG
>CAYWGW010000306.1:0-4308 GCA_964457385.1 uncultured Spirochaetaceae bacterium | reverse complement strand
GAGAGCTGATGAGCCGCCGCAATCCGATCGCGACCGACGAGCAGCACGCCTTCGAGCGTCGCGCCGTCGAGCTGATCCGCCATCCCACGCTCGAGACCACCCGGGCCGAGCTGCGGGCGCATTGGCTCGAGACCGTCCAGTCCGGGGCGGCGATGCGGGCCTGCTTCGACCGGGCCTTCGAGGAGGTGATGTTTGGCGCCGTGATCTGGTCGCTGAACCAGGATCCGCTGTATCCCGGCGTCGTCACCATCAGCCGGCTGCCCCATCGGCTGGGCGAGCTGGAGATCCCGGGAAGCCGCTGGGGTCTCGACAACCCGGACAGCGTCTACCGGGTCATCCCGATCAGCGGCGACGAGCGCTACCGGATCCACGGGCGGGTCGGTGAGCGGCGGCTTCGGGAGAACTACTTCACGCTCTGGGACGACTCGATGAACACCGTCGACGTCTTCGACGGCAAGGAGCTGGTGCTCGGGGCCGATGGCTCCTTCGTGATCACGGTGGACCGGGATCCGGCCGGCGGCCGCCCGAACCACATCCGCTCGGCGCCGGGCGCGAAGGAGCTCTACATCCGGGACGTGCTGCTGGACTGGGCCGGGGATCAGCTGAACGAGCTCGCGATCGAACGCCTCGGTCCGGCGCCGTCGCGCCCGCCCTTCAGCGAGGAGGAGCAGATCGCCCGGACCGCCCGATGCATGCGGACCTGGGTCGAGAACAGCATCCGCTGGAACGATCAGGCGCTGCAGAAGCCCGCCAACGCCTTCGACTTCAAGATCGATCGCGACCAGGATGGCGCCCTCCGCAATCAGATCTACATCCTCGGCAGATTCGAGCTGGCCTCCGAGGACGAGGCGCTGGTGATCACCGTCGATCTGGGCGGCGCCGAGTACTTCATCGCCCCGATCACCAACTACTGGGGCACGACCAACGAGATCGTCCACCGCAACGGCAGCCTGAACAAGGCGCAAGCCGTCGCGGACCCCGACGGCAGCTACACATTCGTGCTCTGTCAGCGGGACCCGGGGGTCCACAACTGGCTGGATCCCTGCGACATGCCCGAGGGCATCCTGACCCTACGCTGGGCCGAGTTTTCCGCGGAAGAGGTCCGCGATCGCGTGTCGGTCTCTGCCCGCGTGATGAAGCGCAGCGAGCTCGCCGCGAGCCTGCCCGAGGCCACCCGCTTCGTCACTCCCGAGCAACGGGCCGCCCAGCTCCGCGAGCGTGCCGAGAGCTACCTCTGGCGCTTGCGGGCAGACTGACGGGAAGCCCAGCTCGCCTGGCGTCGTACGCCGCCGCGCATCGTCGTGGGACGCCCCGTCGTGGGCTGCGGTCGAAGACCGAATACCGAAGATCGAATACCGAAGAAGGAAGGAGGCTGCATTGTCTGGAGCGGAGCGCGGCAGGGACGAGAACACGGACCGGGTCTGGCTTGTCACCGGCTGCTCGTCCGGCATGGGCCGCGAGATCGCCCTCTGCGCGCTGGAGAAGGGCCATCGGGTGGTGGCGACGGCGCGAAGCGTGGAGACGCTGGAGGATCTCGTCGCAGCCCATCCCGGGCGCGCGCTCGCGCTGCCGCTCGACGTCACCGATCGGAAGCAGATCGAGGCCGCGGTCCAGCAGACGCAGTCGGTGTTCGGCGCCCTCGACGTGCTCGTCAACAACGCAGGGTACGGCTACCTCGCGGCCATCGAGGAGGGCGAGGACGACGAGGTCCGGGCGATGTTCGAGACGAACTTCTTCGGACTGGTGGCCATGACCCGGACCGTGCTGCCCCTGATGCGCGCACGCCGGCGGGGCTGGATCCTCAATCACTCCTCCCAGGCGGGGCTGATGGCCAACCCCGGCACCGGCTACTACAGCACCACGAAGTACGCCGTGGAGGCCTTCAGCGAGGCCCTGCGCCGGGAGGTGGCGCCCTTCGGTATACGGGTCACGGCGGTCGCGCCCGGGCCCTTCCGCACCGACTGGTCCGGCCGCTCGATGAAGCGCACCCGCCAGCCGATCGCCGACTACGCCGAGACCGTGCACGCCCGGGCGGACATGATCCAGGCGATGGACGGCAAGCAGCCCGGGGATCCGAGAAAAGCCGCCGAGGCCTTCGTGCTACTGGCCGAGAGCGACGATCCGCCGGCCCAGCTGCTGCTCGGACGGATCGTCCTCGACGCCTATCGGGCGAAGCTCGCCGAGGTCGGCCGGATGCTCGATGCGTGGGAGCCTGTCACCCTGGACACGGACTTCCCGGAAGGCGACTGACCGCCACTGATGACGCGACTATCGTTCATCGCTACTGCTTGCTGTTACTGCAGCAGCTTCTCGATCCGCAGCCGGTTGATCCAGTCGACGATCGGCGGCACGGTCTCGTTCTCCGTGGCCGACACCACGTCGAGATGCGAGTAGCCCTCGAGAATCACGATCTCCGTATCGCTGCTGGCGATCGAGCCGAAGTAGCTCGCGAAGGAGCCCTCGGATGGGGTGAGCCCGTTCGATCCGCCGATCGCGAGCACCGGCACGTCGACGTTGGCGTTCTGGGTCACGTTCAGCAGATCCGGCCGTCCGAGGCTGCTCGAATCGCGACCGAAGACCAGGTCGAGCCCCGGTCGCCCGTCCACGAAGTACCACTCGCTGGCGTTGCCGTTCTGGAAGAGCGTGCGGACGAAGATGTTGATGTCGGTCACCTCCCGCTCGAGGCCCCATTGCGCGGGCGGATCGGTGGGGGCCGGTCGCGGGCCGTTGTCGATGATGGCGCAGCCGGTCGCCATGTCGGCGGGGCTCGGGAAGGGCGGCGGCTGGATCGGCGGGCAGGTGAGCGGATCCACGGCGCCCGGCTCGAAGCGCGGGGAGTCGAAGTTGGTCCAGTCGCGCAGAATGCCCTCGTCGACCGGCACCAGGAAATTGCCTGGCAGGAAGAACGCGAAAGGATTGACGGCATTCGAGCCGTTCGCGCTGAAGCCCAGGCTGGCGCTGAAGGCCGCGTTCGTGCTGAAGTCGTCGTCCAGGAAGAAGCCCGGCAGCGCGAGGTTCGTCATCGGAGCCGCCAGCAGCAGGCTGACCGGGAAGCCGCCAAACAGCGGCGTTCGTTGGACCAGCGAGGGCTCGTTCGGCTGGAAGAAGGCGGCCAGGCCGTTCAGCTCTCCGGCGGCGCCGAGATCGGTGGCGTTGATCAGCCCGAAGAGAGTCGTGAGGAAGATGTCGTTGTCACAGGCCACCGGATTCTGGCACTCGGGCGCGACCGGATCCTGGTCGGTGAGGAAGACGTTCGTGCCGTTCTCGAGGTCGGCGATCGCCGTCAGGTACTCGGAGGTCGTCGGAAGGCTGGCCGACGGACTGCGCGGGCCGCCGCCCTCGAGCAGGACGAGGCCATCGACCAGCTCGAAACCGGCCTCGACGCCCGCGGTCGTGTCGAAATCGTAGGCGGCGAAGACGCCGGTCCAGGTCGTCCCCATCGAGTGGCCGCCGAAGAGTACGAGGCCATCCTCGCCGACGATCGCCCGGGCGCTCAGCACCAGCTCGCGCCAGTCCCGTACGTACGTGTCGACGCCCCAGTGGGCCGCGAAGCGCATATCGTCCTGGCTGAGTCGCTGGAAGCTCGAGGGTCCATCGGCCGGGATCGCATCGGGTAGCAGGAAGGGTCCGTCGGCCGTGCCGTCTTCGTCGAGGTCGGAGGTCGGGAAGTAGAAGCGGACTCCTTCGGAGAGGGCTTCGGTCACGCCCGCCGGGTTTGAGGCGACGACGGCCTGGACGGCCCCGTCGAAGGCGTGCTGCCCACCGCGCCGGTCCTCCAGCTGGTTGGATCGGCGATTCACCGCCCAGACCTCGAGGCTGCCGCCGAAGGCGCGAACCAGGTCGCGGGCGAGGGGATCGAAGGTGCTGCCCCCGCCCAGGAAGCCGGGGATCAGGATCATGATCACCTTCGGATCCGAGGCCATGGCCCGGGTCCGCACGTAGTCGACGTTGTTCAGGTCGGGGTCGGGGCCGAGGAGCTGCTCGATCTTGCCGCCGCTGGGGATCGGGAACTCCTCCGGCTGGCCCGAGCCCGGCGTATGGACCTCGAGGAAGCCGGGCTGCTGGGCGAGCTCCTGGACCGGAACGAGCGCCGGATTGCATTGACTCACGCCGAGATTGGCGGCGACGAGACCGGCGAGGATCAGCATCAGGATCGGGCGCTTCATCGAATCGTCTCCCCTCGGCGCCCGGCGGCGAGCCCGCCCAGTCCGAGCAGTAGCAGAAGGCCGGTCGTCGGCTCGGGCACCTGGGCCACGATCGCGACGTCGAGAATGCCTTCGGGTCCCAGCGTGTCGATCTGGAAGCTCG
>CAYWGW010000305.1:0-4314 GCA_964457385.1 uncultured Spirochaetaceae bacterium | reverse complement strand
TCGATGATCAGCTCGCTCCCTTTTCCGCGCACCGTGTTTGGCCCGTTGCTGTAGAGGAACCCCGAGGCGACGGGCTGCTGCTGGAGCTCCATAGGCTTCCCATGACGCACGAGAACGCCGACCCCCTGGAGAGGAAAGAAGCGCATCTCGATCTCTTCGCCGTTCCCGCAGACGTATTGAACGCGGCGCTCACCCGTAGGCTCGCCCCGGTGCGCGGGCGCCGAGCATCCGACGAAGAGGAGGATGAAGAGAAGAATGGAGGGAGCTGCGAGACGGATCGGGTTCATGCGCGGTTCCTTGTGGCTCGGCCGCCGCCCGCCCGTTTGCGCGACCCGAAAAGCGAGCACGGTCCGCTTCCAGAGCCCAGGGCCGCCGGATGTCGAGCGCGGTCCTCCTCGGCGAACGATCATGGCTCGGACCTCCCCGATCGAACCAGCCGCCGGATGTCACGAGTCTGGATCGCGGGCCATCCTGCAGCCGATCCATCCTCTCGTTCGAAACACCGGATCGCATCTACGGCGTCTCATCGGCGTCTCGCCGACGTCTCGCTAAAGCCGGGAAGCCGCGAGGCTTCGGCTCATCGCCTGCGCGCGACGTAGAATCCGTAGCTGAACCAGTCACGGTAGCGCCGGTACAGATCAGCCTCATGGCGCTCCATTGCGACGATCTCTGCTGCTTCGGGCCGCCCCGCGTGGCGTTCGAGAAACGCCGGGATTCGCTTCGCGGTGGGCTCGTAGTAGCCCTCGATCCAGCTGCTCGAGGGAAGCACGAGATATCCCAGCAGGTCGTAACCCGCGCGCTCGAGGATCGTGATCTTCTCGGCAGCCGTCGCGATCTCGGGGTACTCGGCGAGCCAGTGCCCCCGGACCTCGTCAGGAGGGTCGGGGCGTAGCCAGGTGATCTCGGAGACCGCCAGCACGCCCCCTGGTCGAAGAAACGACCGCCAGGCTTCGACGCCTGCACGGAAGCCCATGTTGTAGATCGCTCCTTCCGACCAGATGAGATCCAGGGAATCGGCGGCGAAGGAGAGCGAGTCCATCGACTCTGCGAGCGTTTCGATCTCCTCGGAACGTCCTGCCGCGCGCGCCCGCGCGGAGAGGATGTCGAGAAACCCGGGAAACAGGTCGACGGAAGTGATGCGGGCGTTCGGAAGCCCGCTCGCCAGCACCAGGGTCGAAGCGCCCGTCCCGCAGCCGATGTCGGCGACCCGAAGCTCTGCCGTCTTCTCGAGCCGCGTCAGCTCGAGCGCGCGCAGGGTCTCCTCGTCGCTCCCGGGCCCCTGGCGCGCTCCGTCCCGGTGCAGGTCCACCATGAGCGCGAACAGGGTCTTCTCATCCACCGCTCGCCTCCCTGTCGCCGCTCCCGGATCGGAGCTTGCGCCGGAATATGACCGCCAGGGACCGCGCGCGCTGCCCTCGGTTTCCATGTGGCGCGAGATCCGGGCATCTTGCTGGCAGTCGGATCGGCTCGACGGATCTCATCTGCGGCGATAGGGCGCCGTACCCCACTCGAAGACCCAGATCGCGGGGGAGATCACGTGCCGACGAGCCTCCTCAACCGAGTCCGGCAGCGGGTCGTCCCGATGAGCAAGCCGCGCCCGCTCCGAGCATTCGGGGCGCGCCGAAGGGTGTTCCTTCGACGAATGCTGCGCTCGCTCGAGACTCGAGAGGACTGGACTCGGCAGCCAGGTCGACTTCGAATGGAAGGGTGAGGGCACGGACGAGCTTCTGGGATACGGGGGCGAAGCGCTTCCGAGCAAGAGTCCCTATCGGTGTTTCGTGCAGGCTCGAGCGGGCCTGGAGTCAGAAGAGGGCAACGAAGCTGGACCCAGCAGAGGAGCGACGCGCTCGTGGCGAACGCTACCCGGTAAGAGAGACGTAGAAGAACGTCATTGCCTATTGGCAGGCGGAGTCCTGATAGGTTTTGATCGGTGGAGCGCATAACGCGGGTCTACTTTTTCAACTCGAACACGACGTACACCACAGCACGGGCCTTGAGGACACCGGGTGTAAATGGCTCTTGCTCCGACCCTAACCGACTGAGACCCATGCTTGGCGCAGCACCGGTCGCGCTCGAGACGGTCATACGGCTTGAAGTGAGATTCCACAAGTCGCCGTGTCGGAGCTGAAACTCTGAGATCGAGTACACAGACCCAAGCCTTCTACCGGCTGCCTCGGCAAGACCGCGAGCGCGAACTGTCGCATCGGCGAGCGCCGCCTGAAGTGCTCGGTCTTCGAAGGACGCGCTCTGCTTTGCCTGCAGGCGGCTCGAGCTGATCTCGGAAACCTTTGCGCTCACGATACCTTGCATCAAGTCGGAATAGCGGGAAAGCTCTTCGAGAACCACTTCGACCCGTCGAGATACCCGGGTTCCCTCGAACTTACGGTGACCATCGACCCACTCGTACGAAGGGGCAACCGCGAGGGTCGTAGATGAGATGTTCTTCGCGGGGATCGAGATAGCTTCGCATACCGAGATCAGCGCCCGAGAGCGTTCGTCCACGTCGCGCTTCGCCACCTCGACATCGGCATCAACGGATTCGATCGACAGTTCGATCGCGATCGCGTCCGGTACGACCTCGAACTCGGCTGAGCCCTCGACATAGACATGTGCCTTGTCGGGCAGTACATCAGCAGCGCGCGCCACGTCGATCGACGGATACAGCGCAAGTACGAAACCAAGGATTACGCCTGACTTCATGCGGACCTCCTTCATCCAACGGATTTGACGCTCAGTTGCTAGACTCGACCAGAGAGTTTCGAGTCGTGTCACACGCGTTACAGAGGTCGGTGCCAACCAGAGCGAGACGCCCACCACCACGGCTCATAGGGCACGAAGAACGCGGGCGGAGGACTTTCGGCCGCGACTCGTCCTGATTTCGTCAGACTGCAGCGTCTCGTTGTACGGCCGTCCCATTGTCACTTACTGCGCCAGCCTCGCACGAATGGTGAATACTTCTTGCCCCTCTGGGAACGAAGTCTCGCCGGGACAATCCGTCAAGCAAAAATCGAAGTGGACTCGCAGCGGCGGAGAGATGACGAGCTCGGAGGTCGAATCCAAAGGCTTGTATTTCCACTTTCTCATCTCGCGTCTGACCGGAGCGTCATACAGACCCGGACTCGAATCGACGACTTCGACCGAAACGACGCGACCTCGCGAGTCCACTTGAAACACTGCGCTTACGAAACCGCGGATCTGGTTTCGAAGGGCGCGATCGGGTAGTCGTGGTGGCGATCGAACTTCAGGCGAAGGCCAGCCAGGGAATTCCCCATCCGCTGCGACCCGCGCGGGAGGGCTGACGCAGCCACTCGCAAGGATCGCTGCCAGAATGAAGGGAAGCAGCTTCATCGATTTCCTCACGGCCCAGGTCCGCCCAACGGATCCGCCGCTGGCTCGCGCGGTCCGCCAGAGTTCTTTCGTTGAAGGTACAGCGGTAGGCGCCAGTCAGCACGATCCACCTTCTGCGCGCCAGCGGGAAAAAGGCAGCGAAGGTCGAAGCGGCACGACCGATGCCCCGTCAGCTCTAGCGGCTGGTCATACGGCAGGCCGGGAAGACTGCGTCCGGCATGTAGCGCGGGCGGCGGCCATCCTCTACGAGATCCACGGCATCGAGAACTTCCCCCGAGTTCAGGACTTCCTCGCCTACTCGCGACTCGTGAAGTCCGAGCACGGCTCAGCCGGCAAGAAGCTCGGCACAGAAGGCGCCAAGATCGGCGACGTCCAATTGAAGTGGGCCTGCTTCCAGGCGGCAGCGCTCTTCCTGCGTAACAACGCCGCTGATCGGGCCCACGCCTCCATCGCGCCTCATCGCGCCGAACAGAGGAATTGGCCTCGGTGGAACCGCGGGCTGCAGTCCCACCGCTGGGCGTTCCCGCTCCAATCGGCACGGATACAGCCGAACAGCCCTCTCAGCCCGGCACCGGATCTTTCCTCACAGAACTGTGCCTGGCTGCATCCGGACGAATCGATCACGGACGACACGCTTCCAGGACAAGCATCTTCATCGTCCGGTACGCCGTCGCCGTCCTCGTCCAAGGGCATCCGGCAGACCCCGAGCTCCGCTTCGAGCTCTACGACGCGAGCCTGGGCCGTGTCCCGATCGGACTCGCACTGCGCGAGCCCGTTGTCGTCTCGATCGGGGAAGGGATCACATAGGTCTCCGAGTCCATCCTGATCCCGGTCGCTCTGGTCGTTGGCCACCTCCGGGCAGTTGTCGAGCCGATCGGCCCAGTCGTCGCCGTCGGCGTCATCGGTATCGTTGCAGGCGTCGCCGACGCCGTCTCCATCGGTATCGGCCTGGACTGGATCCGCTAC
>CAYWGW010000304.1:0-4335 GCA_964457385.1 uncultured Spirochaetaceae bacterium | reverse complement strand
GCTCGCAGACGACCGCTCCCGTCCGTCCCGGCGCCAGGAAGTGGGCGCTGATCGCGACCGGATGCGGGCGGCTGGCGGCGGCCATGGCGCGCGCGGCGATGGCCATCAGATAGCCGCCGTTGGCGATGCCGCCGACGTCCCAGCCCTCGTGGATGATCGCGTCGAAGAAGTCGCCGCGGCGGGTGACGGCGGTGTCGCTGCTGAAGCTCATGGCTCTGGAAACGTCTCGCGCGAGGATCGGGTGACACCGTACCCATTGATCCTAGCACGCATGGACTGCCGTCCTCTGATGAGATGCAGAGGATGAGACGTAGAGGGTGACGCGTAGGTGGCGATCCGTGGGACGCCTCATGCAGTCGCGCGAGCGCCGACCAGTGTCAGTCGAGAAACAGCGAGAGTGCGCGCTCCACCAGCGCGCCGCCCAGCCACGAGCCCAGCGGGATCAGCACGTAGAGTCCGAAACGGACGAGCAGCGTGCCGTCGAAGGGCCATTCGCGAATGGACTCCACATAGCTTCGCCAGACGAGCAGGTCGGCGAGGCGTCCGCGACTTTCGGGGTCACCGCGAAGGACCGCCTCGCGGGCCGCGCGCAGCTCTGGCTGCATGCGAGCGATCTCTGCGCGCTTGGCCCGGCGGATCGCGGGCTGGGTGCCCCGGGTCTGCAGATAGAGTGCGAGGCCGCCGACGGCGAGGCCGCCGCCGACGAGCGGGGCGAGGGGTGCGGCCAGGTCGGGATCCAGGAAGAAGAGCGATGCGATCGAGCTGCCGGCGATCCAGAGCAGGGCCAGGCGCATGCCCACCCGTGCGCGAACGCGTTGGGGTCGCAGGTCGAGCAGATCCACGGTCTTGGGTCCACCGGGTCGATGCTCGGGTCCGGCGATACTACTGAAGCCGGAGCGCGCCATCAGGAATCCGAGCAGCACGGTCAACACGCCCGTAGTCCAATCGCTGGGATCGTTCCAGACGATGCCGCCGTCGACGGAGTTCGCGGTGGCGTTGACGGCCAGGATCTGTACCACCAGGCCCACGCCCACGCCCAGCATCCCCATCCAGCGGCTGCGACGCAGAGCTGCCGGCGAATGCCGCAATGGCGCTTCCGGGTCCCGCTCCAGGTCGTCCGGCCCAAGCCCCGCCTCAAACAGATCGCGCGCGATCGCGAGCGGCGCCCAACGCGCAGCGGCCACGGTGTAGCCGACGAGAAGAGAGAGGATGACGGCAGCGCGTACACCGGCGTCCAGGCGAGCGAAGAGACGCTCGCCGGGATCGGCGTCCGGCGACCACGGGGAATCGAAGGCAGTCTGTAGCGTGACGGTGACCGCGCATAGAGCCAGGGCCAGCAGCGCACCGTTCACGAAGGTCGGCAGGGGTAGGAAGCCGGCCAGCCGGGCCTCGAAGGGGATGGCCCTGATCTCGTCCGTTCGGTCGGATCCGCGAGTCGGTGCATCGGACATGCCCGCAGGTTAGCTCCACCTACGAGGACAGGCCCCAGGGCCGTCCATGGCGCTTGCGCCACGTCCCGCGATCGGCGACTAGCGGCCCAGGCGCTGGAAGACGTCGGCGGGCGTCTCTTCGGCCGGCGTGTCGACGAGGCTTCCGAGACCCGCCACCAGCTCGGCGCAGACGCGATCGGCATCCGCGATGCCGCGACCGCCGAGCTCGCCGGGCAGGAGCTTATGAGCAATCACGGCCATCTGCTGCCGGCTCACTCCACGGGCCTCGAGGCCGGCCTGCTTCAGCGCAATCCGCACGGTGCCGCGTGCCTCCAGCCGATCCAACGACGTCTCGCGTTCGAGGAGCTCACAGGTGAAGTCGAAGACAGCGCTGTCTGCCACTACGCACCCTCCAACGCGGCCCGCGCGCGCACCCGCTCGGCGAACCAATCCGGAGGCAGGAACGCCAGATAGGAGCAGCTGATGCTGCAGACGCCCGCGATCGCCGTCCCGACGTAGATCGCCGGCGTCAGTGAGACCAACAGCTCGGAGTTTCCGAGCAGGGCGAAGGGGATGCTCGCGATCGCCGTTGCCAGGAAGGTGAAGGTCGAGCCGCAGCCCCACAAGAGGAAGCGAGTGGTCACCATCGGATCGGCGAGACCGAGCGCCGCACGCCTTCGCATCAACAGCCAGTACCGGAAGGACTCGAAGGCAAGCCAGAGGGAGTAGGTCCAGATGACCGCATACTCACACCACCAGGCCGCCGATCCCGTGTGGTCCACGCGGAAGCTTCCTTCCACGGCACCCCAGACGAGACCCGTCCACATCAAGAGCAGCGCGGCTCCCGCCAGACTGCGCGCCCAGAGGACACCGGGGCGGAACACGAGGACGACGAACGCCAGGAAGAGGCTCACGCCGAGATCGTGGCCGATCCGTCCGAAGCCGGTCAGCCAGACCAGCGATGTCGGCAGCGCCTCCGATCCGAGCGAGCTGCGCAGGATCGTGGCGAGGATGAGCACGCCGTAGCCGAACACGGCGGCTCCGAGGATCGCCGCCCCGAGCAGTAGCTCCGGCACCTGCCGGGTCCGGCGAGCGAGCCATAACAACCTGGCGCCGACGACGGCCGAGCCGAGTACGAAGACCACCGTCGCAAGCAGATGGAAGCCCTGAACGAAGTGCATCGCCCCTCCCCTCGTCCAGACGCCGGACGTCCCCACTTCATCGGGAGGCTGGACAGTCGACCTGAGCGCCGCGGGTCGGAATCGATGCGATGTCGGAACGAGATCGGAGGCTGGGGAGCGGAGACCGGGAAGCAGGGGCCAGGGACCGGATACCCGAGGCCCGTCCGCGACAGGGCAGGCGGGCTAGGCGAGCAGCCGATGGGTGTCGCGCATGAGCCGCCCGATCTCGATCCCGCCCGGGCAGCTGCGCGTGCAGGGCGCCGAGCAGCCCAGGCAGGCCGCGGCGTTCGACTCGATTCCGATCCGGGCGTAGTCGTCGCGGGCGAGGCCGAGATCCTCGTAGTCGCGGGCGTACATGCGCGTGCGCAGCACCTCCGGAATCGCGACGTCCTCGGGACAGCTGGGGAGGCAGAGATTGCAGCCGTGCTCGCAATAGCCCTCGGGCGCGCTCGCGAGATAGCGATCGAGCCAGTCGAGCTCGGCGGCCGTGGGCTTCGCGGCGCCCGAGGCGGCGACGTACTCGTCGATCTGCTCGGGGCTCGTCATCGAGACGATCAGCGCGTCGACGTGTCCCCCCTGCAAGGTCCAGCGGAAGGCGGCCTGGGCCGTCGTGGCGCCGCCGTACTCGTAGGGCCGCATGTCGTTCAGCCGCGCGCCACGCAGCGTCTTCATGGCGATCACGCCGATGTCCTTCTCCCGCGCCCGATCGAGCGCTTCGGTCAATCCGGTCTGGACCGCGACGAAGTCGAAATTGCGCACGAAGCGTTGATAGAAGGCGGGATCCTGGCCCCAGTTGTAGCCGACCAGCATGACGTCGTAGAGCTCGCGCTCGACCGCGCGGTCGATGCATCGAACGAGGTTGCCGCCGTGGCCCGAGAAGCCGGTGAAGCGGATCTTGCCCTGTTGGCGGGCCTTCTCGGCGAATCGCTGCCACGCCTCGTGCTCGAGGGTCTCGAGATCATTGACCGCGTGATTGAAGTAGACGTCGACGTGGTCGGTCCGCAGGCGTCGCAGGCTTCCCTCGAGCTCCGCCATCAGGGTCTCTGGCGTCGCGTCGGCGGACACCTTCGTCTTCGACGCGATCAGCACCTCGTCGCGATGGCCCGCCAACGCCTCGCCGATCGCCGTCTCCGACGCGCCGCCCTTGTAGCTCTCGGCGGTGTCGAAGTAGTTGACGCCACGCGCAAGCGCATGGCGAACCACGGCGGGATCGCTCGTCTGGCTCGAGCCGTAGGAGATGTCCGAGATCTCGAGCCCGGTCCGCCCGAGTCGGCGCCGCTCGCGGATCCGCGGCTCGCCCGGCGCCGCGGCGACCGGACGCGAGGGGGTGCCCAGCGTCGCGCCGAGCAGCCCCGCGGCCCCGATTCGCAGGAGCGTGCGGCGGCTGAGCGAGTGATCGATGGGCGACGGAGCGACGACCGCCGAGTCGGTACGCAAGGAACCGACGGGCGAGGGATGATCGGCCGAAGGAGAGGGATTCGAGACGGTTGCGCGCTCTTCTCGCATCGGATGTCGCATCGGATGGGCACCTCCGCGCCAGGCTCTCGGCAGAGTCTATCGCCGGTTCAGGAAATGTCTCTGGGACGCTCCAATCCCGCTTTCCCTTGCCCGCTCTCCCTTGTGAGGGAGCACCGGCTCGAGGTCATGGCGGGGTCCGGTATGCTCGAAACATCGAGATTCGCAGCTCGACGGACTCAGGAGTACATGAAGCCATGTCGAAGATC
>CAYWGW010000303.1:0-4360 GCA_964457385.1 uncultured Spirochaetaceae bacterium | reverse complement strand
GCTCGGAGCGGGCGTGCTCGGGCTCGCGCTCTCGGCGGCAGTCGTCTTCACGGCCCCATCCCGGGGTGGGTCGTGGGCGGGTGAGCTCTTTCTTGGTAGGCGCGCGAATCCGCAGATGTTGAGCGGCCGGGTCGACGCGAAGATGGCGCTCTACCTGCTCGGTGCGGTGCTGCTCGAGCTGAACCTTCTTTCCTTCGCGGCGCATCATTGGATGGCCTACCCCGACGATCCGAACCCGGGCGTGGCGCTCCATCTCGCGCTCTTCAGCTTCTTCGTGTGCGAGTACCTCTTCTTCGAGCGCGTGCATCTCTACACCTACGATCTCTTCGCCGAACGCCTCGGCGCGAAGCTCGTCTGGGGCTGCCTGACCTGGTACCCCTACTTCTACGCCGTCGGTCTCTGGTCGACCGCCGATCGTCCCAATCCCCACCCATCGCCCTGGCTCCTGGTTTTCGCAACGATCTTCTTCTTTACCGGCTGGTCGCTGGCGCGTGGCGCCAACATGCAGAAGTTCTTCTTCAAGCGGGATCCCAGGCGGCCCTTCCTTGGCCGGATCGAGCCCGTGACCCTCGGCGAAGGCGATCGGGTGGTTCTGTGCAGCGGCTTCTGGGGCGTCTCGCGTCACGTGAACTACCTAGGAGAGGTCCTGATGGCGAGTGGTCTCGCTCTCTCGCTCGGTTGGCCCGAGCTGATCGGGCCGTGGTTCTACCCGCTCTACTACGTCGTGCTGCTCGGCACGCGGGAGCGGGACGACGACCGTCGCTGTGCCGAGAAGTACGGCGAGGTCTGGGACGCCTATCGCGAGCGGGTGCCGTGGCGGATCGTGCCCGGGATCTACTGACGATGGAGCCCGGGAGCCGGGACACGATCTCGGTCCTGGCCCCGAGCCCGAGCTCGGTCCCGGTCCAGCTCGTGATCCCGATCCCGAGGCGCGGTGGTACGGCGTCGCGGTGGCGGGGTAGCGCGGCGGTGAGTTGATGCGGCGTTTCGGCGTTGAGACGGGTCTCAGGCGCGGCGGGCGAGTCGGCGCAGGGCCGATCTCGCCGCCCAGTAGCCGCATTGGCCGTGGACGCCGCCACCGGGTGGGCTCGCGGCCGAGCAGATGAAGAGCCGCGGGTTCGGAGTCGAGTAGGGATCGAGGCGGGTGACGGGGCGATTGAAGAGCTGGAGCGCGTCGGCGACGCCGCCCGTGATCGCGCCGCCCCGGTAGTTCGGGTTGTAGCGCTCGAAGTCGGCCGCCGTCATCGGGTGGCGGGCGAGGATGCGATCGCGAAAGCCTGGGGCGAAGCGCTCGATCTGGGATTCGACCGCTTCCGTCCGATCGAGTGTCGAGCCGTGGGGGACGTGGCAGTAGGCATAGCCCGTATGCTGACCGGACGGCGCGCGGCTGGGATCGATCTCGCTCTGCTGACACAGGATCAGGTAGGGCCGGTCGCTGTGGCGGCCGCGGAACATGTCGCGCTCGGAGACGCAGATCTCCTCGAGGGTTCCCCCGACATGGACCGTCGAGGCCTGGTTGCAGGCGGGATCGCGCCAGGGGATCGGACCGTCGAGGGCCCAGTCGAGCTTGAAGACGCCGGGGCCGTAGCGGTAGCGCGCGAGCCGGCGGCGGTAGCCGGAGGGCAGCGCCGGGCCGGCGATCGAGGAGAGCGCGGCGGGGGAGGTATCGAAGAGGACCAGCGGGGTGTCGGGCAGCTCATCGAGGTGCTCGATGCGACGGCCTGTCTCGATCCGGCCGCCGAGGCTCTCGAGATGGGCGGCGAGGGCCCGTGCGATCGCCTGGGAGCCGCCGCGGGCGGCCGGCCACTCTTCGAGATGGGCCGTCACGGCGAAGACGAGGCCGAGGGCGGCCGTCAGCGGCTGGCCAAGGGGGAGCACGGAATGCGCGGCCAGGCCCGCGAAGAGCGCCCGCGCCCGCTCCTCCCGGAACGCAATCCGGGCCAGCCGGTTGGCCGAGAAGATCCCGCGAAGGCCGAAGCGCAGCAGCTGCAGCGGATGGTCGGGAATCCGCAGCGGCGCAAGGATGTCCGCGAGCAGCTCGTGTCCCGATCCGATCAAGGGCCCGACCAGCCGGCGGTAGGCGGGGCCATCGCGACCGAGGCCGTCAGCCGTCTGCTCGAGGGAGCGATGGAGCAGGACGGCATCGCCGTCCGGCATCGGATGGGCGACCGAGAGGTTCGGCCGGATCCATTCGAGACCGTGCTCGGCGAGCGGGAGCTGACTGAAGAAGGGCGAGAGGATGCCCATCGGATGCACCGCCGAGCAGACGTCGTGGACGAAGCCCGGCAGGGTGAGCTCCGCCGAACGGGTCCCGCCGCCGATCTCGGTGTCGGCCTCGTAGACGACGACGGAAAGGCCCGAGCGGGCGAGCTCGATCGCGGCGGCGAGGCCGTTCGGTCCGGATCCGATGACGACTGCATCGAGCTCGGTGTCCGGCATCCCCGGTCGGCGACTCAAGCCGAACCGGCTGGAGCCGACTGGGCGCGAGCGCGGCCGCGCAGGAAGGCCTCGGCGTGGGCGCCCGTCGGCCAGGGCTGAAGCGCCCTCATCGGCCGCATGTCGGTCACGCCCTCGTCGACCAGACCAGTCTTCGCGTCATGGATCTTCCACGCCATCGTATGACCGAAGAGAGGCTCCGACTCCACCGACACGACGCGCAGCTCCCCGGCCTCGAAGCCGCATTGGGCCTGCACTGCGTCCAGCAGCCACTTCCCGTTCAGATGTCCGTCGCCAAAGTTCCAGCCGAGGATCTGGCCGCCGACGATCTCGCCCTCCATCCATTCGTACTCGTCGATGTCGTCCACCGCCCGCGGCAGGGCCTCGAGCATCGGCCGGCCCTCCAGGTGCATGAAACGACTCGCGAGCGCCAGCGAAAGCGCCATCTCGACGGTTTCCGGCTCGGGTACGATCCGCTCGAGCTGCTCCCGGAAGGTGCCCGAGGACTTCTTCAGCGCATCGAGCTTCCTCCAGCTCTCGCCGCGGAAGAGCCAGATGTTGTAGGCCCAGTTCCCGGCGTAGTAGCGCATGGAGAGCAGGAACGAGACCCGCGACGGCACGAGGTTGCCGAAGGCCTGCAGGACGAAGAGCGCGAGGAAGAGAAAGAGGATCAGCCCCGGCATCTGCCCGAGCGCGAGCACGCTCGCCTCCGGATTGAATCCGAACAGGAAGAAACCGCCGTAGATCATCAGGATGTTCCATTCGATCGGCATGCCGTTGGGGTTGTTCAGCGCGATGAAGCCGTGGAAGCTGGTCATCACGACGAGCATCGGAAAGGTGATCCAGGGCGAGGGCGAGAGCAGCAGCACGAAGGGGATCAGGTACTCCGTGGCCGTCCCGAAATGCGCCATGCGCGCGGCGAAGGCCGAGGGCCGCAGGTCGTCCGGGTACGAGACGAAGAGATGCTTCTTCAGGATCTTCGGGAAGAAGGGCCCGTTGTTCATCATCACCATGATCACGGAGGGGAAATGGTGATTCAGCTTGGAGGTCGCCGCCCAGAACCAGATCGCCGCCCAGACGACCTTGCAGGCCGAGATCCAGAGGTCCCCTTCGCTCGCGACGACGAGGCAGACCAGCGCCACGTAGTAGTGCTCCGCGCGGGCCGCGAGGAAGAGCGTCTTGTCGAGGATCCCCATCAACGGGATCAGCACGAAGCTCGGCACGAGCAGCGCCGGCGTGATCTCGGGCTGCACCAGTGCCCACAGCAGACAGAGCTGGTTCGCCCCGTAGAGCCCGACGTCGAGCAGCGAGCGCGTGTGTCCACCGATCAGGGGCATTCCCGGGAAGAGCGGCAGCTTCGTCGTTCCCGGCCGCAGGAAATGCTTGAAGCCTCCCATCAAGGGCTTGAAGCGCGCATTCATCGGCCCCCAGCCGCAGCCGAAGCCCATCAGCTCGTAGAAGATCGACCAGGCGATCGCCTTCTGGAAGGCGGCGCCCGTGAAGGCCCACTCGAGCGGAGACAGCAGGCCCGGATGGTCCCGGTTGAACGAGACGAAGAAGACCCAGCCTCCTATGTAGAAGAGAAAGTACTTCGCCCAGTACAGCGCCATCACCGCCGGCTGGTTTGGACTGACCTGGGCGGCCCAGCTCCGGCAGACCAGGCGGACGCGCTCGGGAAAGGGCGCCGAAAGAAGACGTCGGGGCTCGTAGGGGGGGAGGTCGGCGCGGGCGCTTGCGTTGGTGCCGGTGCCGGTGTTGGCGGCGGGGTCGCTGTCGGAATGGGTGTCGGCGGTCGTCATGGTGGCCCGAAGCGATAGCATAGATCGGACCGACGCAAGGAGGCCGCATCGACGGTCTTCTACGCCTCTACTCCGACTTCCCCGAGCCAATCCGCCAGCCCGGCGAGCGGGAGTGCGTCCCCTTT
>CAYWGW010000302.1:0-4362 GCA_964457385.1 uncultured Spirochaetaceae bacterium | reverse complement strand
GATTTGAGCGTCTCGGGGTAGAGGTCGAGGCCCCCGAGATGGAAGTAGATCGCGTACTGGGACACGACCTACGAGCTGGCGCAGATCCGCCTCCGAGTGGGCGAGGCGCTGGCGGCGACCCACTTGGAGCCCTTCAAGCCCGCCTCCGCAGCGGCGCTGAACCCAGCCGCGCCCCGGCGCACCCAGTTCCGGAGGCTCTCCGCCGAACAGCCGATCTTCCCGGCGATCGAGCGGATCGCCTTCCACTGATATGCGTGCTGTTCACCGTGTTCGAGAACCATCCGGACCGCTCGCTCTCCGACTTCCTCGGGATACTCCATTCGCTCAGGAAACGGACCCCCCGGCAAACCCGGGGCGGCCCAGTGCCGAGATCGCCGTTTCCGACCTACTCGTCCGGTCGGCGGATCTCCGTCACGGTGTAGGTTCCGCTCCCGGCCTTCACCCAGAAGCTGATCTCGTCTCCGACCCGGAGGTCGTCGAACGCGACACCGGGCGCGACGTCGAAGGTCATGGTCATGGCTTTCATCAAGCCTGGAATCTCACCGTGGTCGAGGGTCAGTTTCCGATCCGCCACGTCGACGTGCTCGACGACGCCCTGCGCCCGTACCGGCTCCTGCGGTCCGCCGTCGCACGCGACGATCGCCGCCGCCACGCCGACGACGATCAGGATCCCGTATGCCATCCGCTTCATTCTGCTCACTTTCCTACTCCTCGATCCGTTTCTCACCGGGCATCAGACCTCGGGAAGCGACCGCCGCTTCCAGATCGCGAAGAGTGCCGGGTAGACCAGCAGCTCGAGCAGGAAGGAGGTCGTGAGACCGCCTACCATCGGAGCCGCGATCCGTTTCATGACGTCCGCGCCGATGCCGCTGCTCCAGAGCAGGGGCAGCAGGCCCGCGATCGTCGCCACGACCGTCATCAGTTTGGGCCGGATCCGCCGCGCCGCGCCCTCGACGATCGACTCCTCCAGATCCGCCGCGTTTCGCAGCCGTCCCTCGACTGCATGTCGGCGATGGGCGAGCTTCAGATAGAGCAGCATCACCACCCCGGTCTGCGCATCCAGACCCGCTAGCGCGATCAGCCCGACCCCCACGCCGATGCTCAGGTTGTAGCCTAGCAGCCAGAGCAGCCAGAAAGCACCGATCAGCGAAAACGGCACCGCCAGCAGCACGATCCCCGTCTCGACGACGGAGCGCGTGTTGAGGTAGAGCAGCAGGATCACCAGCAGCAGCGTCATGGGCACGACGATCATCAGGCGATCCCGCGCCCGCTCGAAGTACTCGAACTGGCCCGCCCACGCGAGGCGCGTCCCGGTCGGCAGCGTGAGCCGCTCGGCGACGAGCTGCTGGGCGTCACGCACGTAGTCGACGATCGGGCGGTCTCCCACGTCGACGAAGACGAAGCCCACGAGCTGGCCCGACTCGCTGCGGACGAAGGGCGGCCCCGTCTCGAAGCGGATCTCGGCGAGCTGTGAGAGGGGCACCTGAGCTCCGGTCGGCGTCGCCACGAGCACCCGGCGCAGGGCCTCCAGATCACTGCGGTAATCGCGCGCATAGCGGACGTTGATGGGGTACCGCTCGCGGCCCGAGATGACCTCGGAGACGTTGCGTCCACCGATCGCCGTCTCGACGATCTCGTTCACGTCGCGCACGCGGAGGCCGTAGCGCGCCGCCTCCTGGCGATTCGGGATCACGTCGAGGAAGAAACCGCCGGTCGAGCGCTCCGCCACGGCGCTGCGGGTTCCGGGGACGTCGACGAGCAGCTGCTCGATGGCGATCGCGGTGCGCTCGATCGTGGCGAGGTCGTCGCCGAAGACCTTGATGCCGAGCTGGCTGCGGATGCCCGTCGCGAGCATCTCAGTGCGCGTCTGGATCGGCATCCAGAAGAGGTTCGGCATGCCCGGATAGCGGAGCTTGGCGTCCATTTCCTCGATCAGCGCGGAGCGGGTCATGCCCGGCCGCCACTGCTCACGGGGCTTCAGGGTGATGATCGTCTCCACCATCGAGAGCGGTGCCGGATCGGTCGGCGTGCGGGCTCGGCCGATCTTGCCGAAAACGCGTGCCACCTCCGGAATCGCCTTCAGCTCCTGGTCCATCTGCTGCAGGACGCGGGAGGCCTCGGTGATCGACATGCCCGGCGGCGCCGTCGGCATGTAGAGGATCGTGCCCTCGTCGAGGGGCGGCATGAACTCGCTGCCGAGCTGTCGCGCGACCGGAATCGTCGTGGCCATCAGCAGGACCGCGCCGAGGACGATCCAGCCGCTCCGCCGCACCACGAAGCGGACGACCGGCGCATAGCCCGCAACGAGCCAGCGACTCAGCGGATGGGTCTGCTCGCCCCGGATCCGTCCCCGGACGAGCAGCGCCGCCAGCGCCGGCGTGAGGGTCACCGACAGCAGCGCCGCAAAGCCCATCGCGTAGGTCTTCGTGAAGGCCAGCGGCCGGAAGAGCCGACCCTCGGTAGCCTCGAGGGTGAAGATCGGAAGAAAGGAGATCGTGATGACGAGCAGCGCGAAGAAGATCGACGGCCCGACCTCCTGCATCGCGCTCAGGATCACGCCCTCTCGCGAGCCCGAGCGTCCCGCCAGCTCCCACTCTTCGAGGCGCTTGTGGATGTTCTCGACCAGGATGATCGAGGCGTCGACCATGGCGCCGATCGCGATCGCGATGCCCCCGAGCGACATGATGCTGGCCGTGAGTCCCTGCTGGACCATCGGAATGAAGGCGAGCACGACCCCGGTCGGGATGATCAGGATCGGGATCAGCGCGCTGCGGACGTGCAGCAGGAAGACGAAGATCACGAAGGCGACGATCGCCATCTCCTCGAGCAGCGTACGCCGGAGGGTGTCGATCGCGCCTTCGATCAGGCCGGAGCGGTCGTAGGTCACGACGATTTCGACGCCCTCGGGCAGCCCCGCCTCGACCTCCGCCAGACGTGCCTTCACGGCATCGATCACGCCCAGGGCGTTCTCGCCGTGGCGCATGACGACGATGCCGCCCACGACCTCGCCCTCGCCGTCGAGCTCGACGAGTCCGCGCCGCATGTCCGGGCCGAAGGCGACGACGGCGACGTCCTCGATCCGGATCGGGACGCCACCCGGGCCCAGGCGCAGCGGCACGCTGCGCAGATCGTCGAGCGTCTCGACATAACCCCGACCCCGGATCGCGTACTCGTGGCCCGCCAGCTCGAGGGTGCGTCCGCCTGCCTCCTCGTTCGACTCGCGGACGGCCCGGACCACTTCCCGCATGGGAATTCCGAGAGCGACCAGCTTGTTCGGATCGACCTGGATCTGGTACTGGCGCACGAAGCCGCCGACCGAGGCGACCTCGGCGACGCCCGGCACGCTCTCGAGCGCATAGCGGAGGTTCCAGTCCTGCAGGCTGCGGAGCTCGGAGAGGTCGAGATTGCCGCTGCGATCGACGAGGGCGTACTCGAAGACCCAACCCACGCCGGTCGCGTCCGGTCCCAGCACGGGGGTGACGTCCTGCGGAAGCTCTCCCTGCACCCCGGCCAGGTACTCGAGCACGCGACTGCGGGCCCAGTAGAGATCGGTGCCATCCTCGAAGATCGCGTAGACGAAGGAGAGTCCAAAGAAGGACTGCCCGCGCACGAAGCGAATTCCCGGCGCCGCGAGCAGGCGCGACGAGATCGGATAGGTGATCTGGTCCTCGACGAGGTCGGGGCTCTGGCCCGGCCACTCGGTGAAGACGATGACCTGGACGTCGGAGAGATCCGGGATCGCATCGAGGGGCGTCTGGCGGAGCGAGACGACGCCCCAGGCGACCGCCGCCAGCACCGTCAACAGCGTGAGGCCGCGATGCTGCGCGCAGGCCGCGATCAGCCATCCGATCGGACCCGCCGCCGCCGGGCTCGCCGTCGGATCGGGCGGCTGCTCGGGTCCGTCCGGGCCGCCCATTACCACTGCTCCATCGCGGCGCGCAGCCGGCTCTCGGAGGCGATCAGGAAGGTGCCCGATTGAACGACCTCCTCCCCCGGCTCCAGACCCGATAGGATCTCGACGAGCTCGCCCGTGCGGAGTCCGACTTCGACGGCCCGGGGCTCGAATCGGCCATCGCCTAACGCACGGAACACGAAGCTTCGTTCACCCGCATGAAGCACGGCCGAAAAGGGCACGGCCAGTCGCTCGCCGCGCTCGACCCGGATCGTGACGTTCGCGTACATATCGGGCCGCAGGGCGAGACCGGGGTTGGGCAGCTCGAGCCGCAGCCGGGCGGTCCGGGTCTTCGGATCGAGGGTCGGATGGACGTAGGCGATCGTCGCCTCGAGGCTTCGGCCCGGGAGATAGGGCAGGGTCACCGCCGCGGCCTGCCCCGCCGCGACCAGCCGGAGCTCGGATTCGTA
>CAYWGW010000301.1:0-4378 GCA_964457385.1 uncultured Spirochaetaceae bacterium | reverse complement strand
GGGCAGCGGAGCTCGCGCGTGAGCTCCGCACTCGGGAATCAGCGCGTCAACTCGCCAGGGCGAGTACGCCATCGAGGTCGAGGGACTCGCCGGTATCGAAGCGCCGCACGCCGCGTTCCGGGATTTCGTCCCGGCTGTAGCGGATCGCCAACCGATTCGGCGTCCAGGATCCGAGCTGGCTGCGCGGATAGGAGGTGAGCATGGACTCCGTCACCTTCTTCAGGATGCCCCGGAGTACGATCGATCCGTCCTCCGCGACCTCCACGGATTCGGCGCCGAGGTCCGTGTTCGTGAGCGTCTTGAACGTGACGAGCGGAGTGGCCGTGGCCTCGGCGTTCGCTTCGGACATCGAGTAGGTGCTCCTTCCCATGGGCTCCGGATGATGGGATCCCGCTTCGCTTGCAGCATATCCGGATCGCAAGGCGCCTGGCAACCAGCACAGCCGGGGCTCGCGGGTCGCCCGGAGCGCGGGTCGCCGGCGGTCGCGGGTCGATCGACCTCGGCGGGGGAGGCCCGGGCACCTCTGCAGCGCCAGGAAGCCCCCAGCACGGTCTCCGGATTGACAACGGCTGTCTTCGTTCTAGCTTGATCAAGGGAGACCGCGAAGCGGTCCGCGGTCGTGAATTCGAAGGTGGAAGCTGGCGGTACTGGCGGTAGCAGTTGGAAGGGGGGGCCAAGAAGCAGGAGATCGATCCACGGCAATCGAACATCGCGACGAGACGAGACGAGTGAGGGCAATCCGATGGGTATCGCAAAGCAGCTCGAGTGGTTTCTGGAGCAGGCCGGTGTCGAGTACGAGGTACTCCCGCATCCACACTCTTCGTACAGTGCCCAGACGGCCCGACGCAGTCGCATCCCGCTCCATCTGCTGGCGAAGCCCGTGCTGCTGGAGGACGAGTACGGCTACGTGATGGCCGTCGTCCCCGCCGCGCGCCAGGTGGACATCGAACGCCTCGGCGCGCAGCTTCATCGGCGTCTCGAGCTGGCCACCGAGGCCGAGGTCGGCGATCTCTTCCGCGACTGCGAGCCCGGCGCCATGCCGGCCCTCGGAACTCCCTATCAGATTCCGACCGTCTACGACGAGTCCCTCGCCGGCCTGCCCGAGGTCTACTTCGAGGCCGGGGATCACGACGACGTCGTCCACATGTCGGGCGAGGCGTTCCTCGAGCTGCTCGCGGAGTCGTTGCACGGACGCTTCAGCCGCGCCTTGAATCCACCGGACGCCCGTCGCTCGGGTCGGAACGGCCGATCCCGCCGCAGCCCGGGGCCGGCCCGCGCCTGAACCCTGTCTCAACGCCCGGGCTGACCGACGAGCGCCGCGGCTCGGCCCGCGCGGCGACCGAAGAAGGATCCGTCGCCCAGGGAGAGTCCGCTGCTGTAGCCGCCGACAGCCAGCCCCGATGTGGAGCGTCCGGCCGCGTAGAGCCCCGGGATCATCCGACCTTCGGGATCGAGCACGCGTCCATCGGGGTCGGTCGCGAGGCCACCGAGGGTGAATACGGCATAGAGACCGCCTTCGACCGTGCAGTCGATGGCACCGAAGGGCGGTTGGGTCAGGGGCTTCAGATAGGGAGGGCGCTTGTCGAAGACGAGATCCTTTCCCTCGACCGCATGGCGATTGTAGAGCTCGATGGTCGAGACGAGCGACCCCTCTGGTAGCCCCAGCTCCTGCTCGAGTTCGGCGGGCGTCTCGCCCACCGCGCCCAGATCGAAGGGCAGCTCGGGCTTCACGTAGATTTCGTCGTCGACGATCAGCCAGCAGCGCCCGTCATTGCGCAGCAGGGCGTAGTCGCCCAGTCGCCCGTAGTAGGCATCCTCGTTGATGAAGCGCTGGCCATGGCCGTTCACGAGGATTCCGCTCTTGAGCGACCAGGGCTGGGTCACGGGCATCGAGACCGAGACCTTGTCCAGATGGCGTGTCCCCGCGCCGGCCTGCATCCCGAGCCGGATACCGGAGCCATCGTCTCCGTCGGCGGCCACGCGCATCCGGCAACGCCGGGCCTCGGGTCGATGGGCGTCGAGCATGGTGTTGTCGAGGACGAAGCCGCCGGTCGTGAGCACGACCCCCCCGCGTGCGCGGATCGTGCGGGATTCACCGAAGGTCTCGATCCGCGCTCCGACGACCGTGCCGTCGCGGTCCTGATAGAGCGCGGTGCAGACCGTGTTGAACGAGACGCGGGCGGTACTCTTCTCCACCGCCTGACAGAGCGCGCTCATCAGCTTGTGGCCGGCCGCGCCGGGTACGGCAGGCACGTGGCCCCGCGGCGCGGGCCGGGCGATGTCGCAGAAGGGGGCCACCTGCTCCGAGCCGGACCAGACCAATCCGTCGTCCGTCGGTGGCTCGCCGGAGGTGCCGTAGTAGAAGGTCTGCTTGAAGGGGACGCCCTGGGCGACGAGCCAGTCGTAGTGTTCGACCGAGCCCTCGCAGTAGAGCCGTAGCTTCTCCTCGTCGGGCGCCCGACCGACGGAGGCCTGCAGGTACGCGAACATCGCATCGGGCGTATCCTCGAATCCGCAGGCCTTCTGGAGCGCCGTGCCGCCACCGAGATAGACCACGCCTCCCGACATGGCCGACGTGCCGCCCCCGCCACCCGCCCGCTCGACGATCAGGGTCTCGGCGCCGCCCTCGACCGCCGACAGGGCGGTCGCCGCGCCGGCGACCCCGAGGCCGACGACGAGCACGTCCACCTCCTCGTCGAAATGGGGCAGGCTGCTCGCATCGAGCACCTCGGTCTGCATCGAAGCTCCTCTTTCTAGCTAGTCGAGGACGTCGGGCTGCTCTGCCACGAGGACGTCGAAGATGGGCTGGAAGCTGAAGTAGCCCGAGATCGGGCTGCCCACGAGATCCCGGGTGGCCTTGGCGTGCTGGGGCTCGATCAGGATCGGGCGTCCCGCGGCCTCGGCCATCAGCTGCGCCTGGCAGCTCCGCTCCATCGTGATGAACCACCAGGCCGCCTCGTCCACGGAGCCTCCCACGGTGAGGAGGCCGTGGTTGCGGAGGATGACGGCCTTGTTCGGGCCGAGGGCGTCGGCGATCCGATCGCCCTCCTCGAGATCGAGGACGACGCCCGTGAAGTCGTCGAAGAGGGCGTGGTCCTCGTAGAAGGCGCAGGCATCCTGGGTGAGGGGATCGAGGAGGCGTCCCAGGGAGGACCAGGACTTGCCGTAGACCGAGTGGGCATGGGCTGCCGCGACCACGTCCGGGCGCGCGCGATGCACGCGAGAGTGAATCGCGAACGCGGCGCGATTCAGGCGCCCCTCACCCTCGAGAATCGTTCCCTCCGCGTCCACCTTGATCAGGTCGGAGACGCGCATCTGCTTGAAGGAGCGTCCGAATGGGTTGACCCAGAAATGGTGCTCGTCGAGCGGATCACGAGCCGTGATATGCCCTGCGACCCCCTCGTCGAAGCCGAAGCGTCCGAAGATCCGGAGCGCAGCGGCCAGCTTCCGCTTGCGTTCTGCCTGCTCCTCATCGAGGGATCGCTGCGATCCGTCGCGTCCGAGCGTGCGGGCGAGCTCATCCACCTGTGCGTCGTTCTTCATGAGGCCTCCAAACGATCCGGAGGAGCCCGTCGAACCGGGTCCTACGGCCCTTTGGATGCTAGCAGAGCGCGCCTTCGGGACTCGCGCGCATCGCGCTCCGGCGTTTCAGCAGAGCAGGCGGGTCGCGAGCACGGGCTCGACCTCGGAGGCGTCCAGCCGGTTCGTCGCCGTGCGCAGGGCGGTGGCGATGGCCACGAAGTCCCGGGGCCGGAGATGGAGCGTGAGGTCTCCGAGTCGGACGTGGACGGTGCCGAGGCTGCACTGCTCGACGTGGCAGAGTTCGGAGGTGACGAGGCGTCGGTGGTCGCAGGGTCGAGAAGTGTCTTGGCTCACGAGCGGATCCTCCTATGGGGAGCGACCACTCTACCTGATTTGAAAATGAAATTCAATATCAATATATCGGGAGTGTTTTTATCGGTGGTGTATTTCGGGCAGCGGCGGCGGATGTGTTCCGCTGTCGGGCTTCTCGAAGACGAGCTGCGCCGTGCGGATGTGGCGCTGCTCGAAGCCGGCCTCGCAGTAGCAGAAGTAGAACTCCCACATCCGCAGCAGGGCCTCCGGATAGCCGAGTGCCCGAATCTTTCCCGCGTTGGCCTGCAGCCGCGCCCGCCAGCGGCGCAGGGTTTCGGCGTAGTGGGACGTGATGTCCTCGTCCTGGCTGCAGATCAGGTCGGTCTGCTCCGCGATCTGGCGGGCGATCACCTGGCGGGAGGGCAGGCAGCCGCCGGGAAAGATGTAGCGCTTGATGAAGTCGACGTTCCGCGTCGCCTGCTCATAGAGTTCGTCCCGGATCAGGATGCACTGCAGAGCCATGCGACCGTGCGGGCGGAGCAGG
>CAYWGW010000300.1:0-4384 GCA_964457385.1 uncultured Spirochaetaceae bacterium | reverse complement strand
TCTGGTCGTTTATCTTCGACGGCTCGGCGCCGGTCGACTTCGACGGGACGAACTTTCTCGACCTGATCAACCACGCGAACGATCCCGATTTCACCCCGGACGAAGGCGAGATTGGATTCGTCGCAGCCTTCGGCGAGGATGCGGCGGGCAACCTCTACGTGGTCGACCTCGGCGGGGAGGTGTTCCGGGTGCCGGAGCCCACATCGGGCGCGCTGGCGCTCTGTGCTCTCGCCACCGTCGGCCTGGTCAGCCGCCTCCGCCGCCCGCGCGCTCGGGCGCTCCGCGTCCGCACCCCCTGCTGATCCCGCGCTCCCAGGGCATCCTCCGCTCGATTAGGGACGCCGGCAGTAGCGGCTGGGCCGGATCGAGCCGCCCCTCGACCCGCTCGAGCCAGCTCGCCAGCACATCGTCTTCAAGAAGACGCTCGGCGCCCGCATGGCCCGCCCGGTAGGGCAGCGCGAGCTGGGGATGGGCCGCGAGATCGGCGAGGCTCGGCTCGGACCATCCGCCCAGGAACGGCCCGCCCTCCAGATGCGCACGCATCTCGGCACACACGGCGGCCTGTAGCTCCGGGAGCGAGCGTTCCGGCTCGGCCAGGGCCAGCTGGCGCCGGATGAAGCCGGGCCATGAGACGATGAGGGGATAGAGCATCCGCAACGGCAGGGGCAGCCCGGCCGGGACGGTCGCGTGCAGGGCCCGAGCGCCGCGACGGTGATTGCGGATCCGAACCAACAGGGGCGCCCCCACGGCGAGCATCGTCCGGAAGGCCAGCGGGATCAGTCGCTGCGTCACCCAGCGATCGATTTCGCGCACGCTCTGGCGAGCCGTCGGCTCACGCGGCAGCAGCCGCGGCGGCTCCGGAAATCGCTCGTCGATCCAGAGACCGATCGGAGTCGAGTCGTTGCGCAGCTCTTCCCCGATTCGCAGCACGGGAATCTGCCGGCCGAGCGGCAGCTCCTCGCGCACGCGCCGCGGATCGACGAAGAAGGTCTCGAGGGGGAGCCCCTTGTACTGCAGAAAGCAGTGGACCTTCGCCGCGAAAGGGCTCAGCAGGTAGCTGTAGAGCACGATCCCCGACGCGTCGCCGGCGTGCTCTCGCGGGACGTCCTACCGTTGGGCGACGCCGCCCGATCGCGACTGCCTCGAGCATCGATCGAATAGCGCCTGCGAGGCCCGGAACTGCATGGACTACAGCGAGGCGATTGGCCCTCTCACGCTCTTCTTCCTGATGACCGTCGTCGGGCTTCAGCTCGTGCCCGCCGACTTCCAACGGGTGGTCGCCGTGCCGAAGGCCGTCATCGTAGGGACCCTCGGACAGATCCTGCTGCTTCCCCTGATGACCTGGGCGCTCGTCTCCAGCCTGGGCCTGCCGCCCGAGCTCTCGGCGGGGGCCATGCTGCTGGCCGCCTCCCCCGGCGCCGGCATGTCGAACCTGATGGCCGCGATCGCCGGCGCGCACGTGGCGCTGTCGGTCACCCTGACGGCCATCTCCTCGGTGCTGGCGGTGGTGACCCTGCCGGCGATCACGGGTCTCGGACTGTCGCTCTTTTTCGGGGAGGGGAGCGACGTCGCAGTTCCGGTCGAACGCCTGATGGGTCAGATGCTGGCCTTTCTGCTGCTGCCCATCGGCGTCGGGATGCTCCTTCGCGCCCGCATCGGCGAGGGTGTCCAGAACGCCATCCCCTGGATCAACCGGCTCGCCATCGTCGGGATCGTCGCGACGAGTCTGCTCAGCGGAGCCAACAGCGACCTCGAGCTTCCGACCGGCCGGGCGCTGGCACTCGCGGCCCTGGCCTGCGTGCTCTGGACGTTGTTCGCGATGGCGATTGCCTGGGTGCTCGGCGCGCTGCTGGACCTCGACGCGGACGATCGATTCACCTTCCTCGTCGAGTTTTCGGCACGGAACATCGCCCTTGCGTTCATCGTCGCAATCTCCTCTCTCGGACGCCTGGAGCTCGGAATCTTCGCCGGCGTCTACGCCCTGGTGGGCTATCCGGGCGTGATCGTGCTCTCGATGATCCGCGGGCGCTGGAAAGGCACGAGCTGAGGTCCACGGCGGCCGAGCCACGCGACCCAGGCCGCGCCGATGGCGAGTCCCACCCCTAGACCCGGCTCCGGGACCTCGCTCGGATCCAGTACGTCCTCGCAGCCCGCGTCCTCGGGCCAGTCGATGAACCCGTCGCCGTCGTCGTCGAGCCCGTTGTCGCATTCGATCCCGGGATTCAGCTCGTTGACGTCGTCCTCGGCCAGACAGCCCGGATCTGCGGGATGATCGATCAGCCCGTCGCCGTCGTTGTCGAGTCCGTCGACGCAATCGGAGAGCGACAGCGCGGCCAGGATCTGATCGCGATGGAACCACACGTCCCCCGCCAGGGAGGCATTCCCGAAGAGCGCCGTCTGGGCCGGCTGATCGACGAAGAAGGACTGAGCGAAGAGCAGACCGACGAGTTCGGGCGTGCCGCTCCGCCAGGCGAAGGCCGCACCGCCCGAGTCCCCGGGTACGGCCTGGGCCTCCGGGTCGTTGCGAGAAGGCCCTCGAAGCGCGTCGAAATTCATGATGAAGGAATGGGTCGTGGAAGGCCCGCTGCCCAACGGAATGTCGACATCCACGCCGACCTCCGCGATCCGATTCGTGCCCCATCGCAGCGTACGCCCGGCGCCGTACTCCCAGCCTTCAGTCCCGTTCCAGGTCGTCTCGGCGCCCCGGTTCCGACCGTTGCCGACCAGGATCATCGACTCGTTGAGAGCCGGCGCCACGCTCGCGAGCGCCAGCCCCGGCAGTGGCGGCCGCTCGAAGAGCTTGAAAAGCAGAAGATCCGGATCAGCACCGCCGTCGTTCGTCAGGCGGATCGAGGAGCCGGGAATCGGTTCATAGGAGACGCCGCCGAGCACGAAGGTCCCGATGCCGACATGGCTGGCCGTCAACACCCAGCCCTCGCCGAGGTAGACCCCCGAGAGACCGCCGATCAGACCCACGTGATCGAAGCCGGGATCGGGATCGGGAGCGGTCGTATTGATCTCGCCGTCGGGACCCGCAATCAGGACCGCCTGCGCCAGGGGGACCATGGATGCCATGCTTCCGAGGAGTCCGATCACTCCGACGGTCGCCCGCCACGCCGCTCCCAGCCCGGTTCTCCGACCCCGACTCCACCGATTCCAGGCCTGCTGCAAGTCCTGGTCGCGCATGCGCCGCAGATCCGGCACGCAGTATGCCTCCCCGGGTCGGTGGATGGGATTCAAACGAGCGGCAGTCATGCCCTCACCGTCTCGGCGACGGCCGATCCTCGTGTCGTGCTCGCCCGGCCGACGAGTTCATCGTATCATGATCGTCACCGCGTAATACAGCGAGAAGTACGCGAATCCGTGAAGTTTCGAGCTACGTTTCACATTCGTTGCGCGCTGGCATCGCTTGTCTGTACCGGCAACGAAGCCCGCAAGCTCGCGAGGAACCCATCCATGAGCCGACCTCCGCTACCGCCCTTCGATGCCGAGACCGCCGCCCAGAAGGCCCGCATGGCCGAGGATGCCTGGAACTCCCGCGATCCGGCGCGCGTCGCACAGGCCTACACCGAGCACAGTCGCTGGCGCAACCGCGCAGAGTTCTTCTCGGGGCGCGCCGCGATCGAGGCCTTCCTCGAGCGGAAATGGCAGCGCGAGCTCGACTATCGCCTGATCAAGGAGGTCTGGGCCTTCACCGATGCCCGCATCGCCGTCCGCTTCGCCTATGAGTGGCGCGACGACAGCGATCAATGGTATCGGGCCCACGGCAACGAGCAGTGGGAGTTCGACGACCAGGGGCTCATGAGTCGTCGTGAAGCGAGCATCAACGACGTCCGGATCCGGGCCGCGGATCGCCTCTTCCATTGGCCCCTCGGCCCCCGCCCGATCGACCATCCGGGGCTGAGCGAGTTGGGCTTGTAACGTGAACGGACGCGATGAGAGGTCGCCCAACGAATCGCCTCAAGGCGCCTCGTAGACCCAGACTCCCCTCGCATTCTTCGTCCACCGCATCGAGTCGACCTGCGGCTCGGGCCAGGCGCCCTCGGCGTCCTCCCCGACCGGCTGGTCTCCATTCGCGCGGTCTCGGAGCGCTTCATCCCGGGCGTCGCCGACCTTGCCCGTGTCGCCGAGCTTTCTTTCCGCCTCCCCGATCTTCCTGTCCCCGATCTGTCTGGGGGGAGGCGGCGCCGACACCGCAGGCAGTTCCTGGACCGACGGCGCGGAAGCGCGCGCGGCCGACTCGCTCGCATCTTCGGGGTCATCGCGATTCGACAGGATCGGTCCTCCCGTCGAGCGCGGGTCGGCCGTCTCCTCGCTTGCATCGCTCGCGATCGACTCGTCGTCCGCAGACCCCTGCGTCGAACTCAATCTCGAGCCCGGCTCC
>CAYWGW010000299.1:0-4390 GCA_964457385.1 uncultured Spirochaetaceae bacterium | reverse complement strand
GTGAAAGGGTCGTTGATCGACTCGATGTCGATCTTCTCGATTCGCAGCCCCCCGAAGACGTCGACGTCGTCCCAAAGCGTCGCCTTCACGCGAAAATGACCCGCAGCAATCTCCCGGGTGGCCTCGGTCTCCGAGACGCGGCTGCCACTGATCGTACCTGGCGGACTCTGATCGAGCGTTGAAAAGAGATCCGAACCGAGCTGCTGCGGTGTGTCCCGGATGATGGCGAACTGGCTCGAGCCCCCGACCGATGGATTCTGGAGGAACGAAGACGAGACCGTTCGTTCGTTGTTCTCGTACCATGCACCGCCGCTGAGGACCATCTCGACGTGTCGGCCGACTGCGAATTCGTAGTCCGCATCGAGTCGACCGAAGCCCTGCTCCTCCTCCACGTCCTGCTTCGAGCTGAAGATGCCGGAGTTGGCGAAATAGCGACCCGACCCGAGGTCGGACGGACGGACCGGAAATGCGCTGGGGACGAGCGTCGGATCATCCGGCTCGAAGAAGAAACGGACTCCCCGAGCGTCGTCCGACTGATTCGCGAGCGCCCAGTTGGCCGCCCAGGTGATGGAGAGCCCTTCGATCGCCCCGATCTCGTGCTCACCGTTGACTTGTGTGAGGAGCAGCTCCCGATTGCGCTCGAAGGTCTGACTCTGCTGGAAGCTCGAGTAGAACAAGGGGCCTCTCGTGATCGCGTCGTCGGGCCCACTCCGAACCGACGCCAGGAACGAAGAGAACGTCGCTCCACGACGAATGAAATCCGCGTTCGTGATCTCCTGCCCTGCCGCCTGCTGATCGATGAGTCGCTGGTAGTCGAATCCCGGGAGGAACCCGTTCTCCCGAAGCTGGACGACCTCCTCACGCTTATCCGTATAGAAGACGGATCCGTCGATGCGATGCCGGCCCTCCTCGTCGAGATCGACGCCGAGTCCGCCGTAGAGCGTGGTCTGCTCCTCGCGGGAGCTCTCGGTCAGATCGAATCGTCCGCCCGATTGACTCAGCTCTCCGAGCGCGAGATCCCCCGATCGGACGAACCGACCGGGTCGGGGAATCCTCCGGAAATCCGATTCGAGCGGCTCCCTCGACTCCTGGAAACCGAGCTTCGTCTCGTAGTCGACCTCGTTCGCGAAGACCGCCTTGAATCGGATCTCGCGCTTCGCGAGCTCGCGACGCCCACCGAACGAGACGTTCAAGTCGCGCTCGATCGTGTCCTCGGCATCCACGTCGACCCCGATCGGAGAGCCCCGATCCCTCCTCAGGAATCGATCCGCCGCATTCTCGTTGAAACCGGATCCCAGGCTGACCTTGAACTGGAGATCCTCCGGGTAGTCGTGGGTCACGATGTCGATCGAGCCGCCCGAGGAGTTGCTCGGAGACTGGGGGGCGAAGTTCTTTTCCACGCTGAGGGTCGAGACGACGTCGGAGGGGAAGAGATCGAGCTGGACCGACTGGCGATCGGGATCCGGGCTCGGGACCGGTGCACCGTTGTAGAGCGTCGAAGAATAACGATCCTCGAGACCCCGGATGATCGCGAACTGGCCCTCGACGATGTTCACGCCCGCAACCCGCTTCAGGGCGTCGGCCACGTCGCTGGCGGCATACTTCGCAAGGTCCTCCGCCGAGAGCAGGTTCAACATCTGATCCGACTCGAGCCGCAGCTCGAGGTCGTTCATCATGTCCCCGAGGACCGACGCCTCCACCACGTAGGCATCGAGCTCGAGAACGTCGCCCGAGGCCGCCTCCGGACGGGGCGGCATCGGGAAGTCCGCCACGTTATCCCGACCTGCGACGACCTCGAAGTCGGTGATGGAGGACGCCCGGTAGCCGGACTTGATGAAGCTCAGGGTGTAGCGTCCGACGGGCACGGCTCCGAACTCGTAGTCGCCGGCGACGCCGCTCGTTACGACCTTCTGCGGCGGCTCGCTGCCGTCGCCAGGGTCGGGGTAGGCGAGGATCACCGTGGCGTTCTGCAGAGGGGCGCCGCTCTCTCCGTCGAAGATGCGACCGGAGATCGTGCCCTCGTCGGGCGCCAGGTCGGGCGCCGGCGAGGGCTGGCCGACGGCGATCGGCACCATGGACCACGGCCCCAGCACGGAGGCCAGCACGAGCACGAAGAGTGTCCGTCGGACCCCGGTCCGGAGACCCTGGATTACCCGCGTGCCTTTCTGGGGGGTCATGATTCGCTGGTCCATTCTGCGGTCAGGGCAGAGCCCCGCTCACTTCGTCCAGGGTGGATGCGCCTCGGGCTCCCGATCGCGCACCGACAGTCCTCGTCCGGCGCCGACTAGCGACGCGTCGCTTGCTCGACCCGTGCCAGGAAGCGCTCGAGGCGCGGCTCGCTCCGGATCTGCAATGCCCGCCTCAGGAGGGTGGCGGCCTTTTCGTACTCCTTGGAGGCAACGCGGAACTGCGCCTCCTCGACCAGCGCCTCGTACTCGAAGGCCTCCAGGTTTCGAGCCCGCTCGAGCAGCAGGAAGGCCTTCTGATCGTTGCCCTGGTCGCGGTGGAAGCGCGCCAACTCCAGCAGCGCGTCGCCTCGCGTCCCATCCTGGCTCACGATCCGTTCGAGAAGCGACGCCGCCTCCTTGGAATCACCGCGGGCGCGGGCGAGCTTCGCCTTCAGGGTCATCAGCTCGAGCTGCTGATCCCCATCGAGTCCCTTCGAATAGCGCTGGTCGATGGAGCGGATCAGCTCGCCCGACTCGCCGTACGCCTTGGAGCGATAGAGAAGCTCCGCGGCCCGATAGGCCGTCCCGAAACGAACGGCCTTCTCGTCGCTCCGGACCACCTCGAGGTAGGCCTCCTTGGCGAGCTCCGTGATGCCCTCGTTCATGTAGATGTCGCCGAGCAGGACCAGGGTCGAGCTGTCGGCGCCGCCGAGCATCCGGACCGCCTCCAGATTCACCGCCGCCGCCAGCGGCTGCTCCAGGCCCAGATAGGCGTTGGCCTGGAGCTTCCAGACGCTCACGTCCTCGGGGTGCTTCTCGAGAAACGCCGAGAAGAGGGCCGCCGCTTCCTGGTACTTTTCCTGGGCGAGCAGCGAGCGTGCGAGCCCCAGCTGCCAATCCTTCGAATCGGGCTGCTGGAGCACCGCCATTCGGTAGGCCTGTTCGGCGGACAGGGGATTGTCGCGGTTGAGGAAGGAGTAACCGAGCAGCCCGTAGCTCCGCCCGTCCCGATCCCCGAGCTCGATCGCGCGGGTGAGCTGCTGGATCGCGCCGTCGTACACGTTCATCTGGACCATCAGGAGCCCTAGATTCTTGTGGGCCCGCCGGAAGTCCGGAAACTTCTCGAGCGCACGCTCGTAGCTCTCCGCCGCCTTCGCCGTATCGCCGTTCTGGAAGCGGAGATTGGCGAGAATGAAGTCGAGCGCAGCGCTGCTGTTTTCTCCCGTCTGCTGCTCCAGCATCGCGGCGGCCGCACGCGGATTGACCTGCATCAGGTCGATCACCTCACGCAGGATCTCGAGCTCGGAGGGCTTGATGTCGGGCTCGGCACCCGAGAGAAATCCGTAGCTTCCGAGAAAGCTCTTCTGCCATTCCGGGTCGCGCACGATCGAGGATCCGCTCCAGGGCTCGAACTGGGCCGAGGCCGTCGAGACGACGCCGAGCAGCAGCGCGAGCTGGATCAGGAGGCAATGTCTTCGCTTCATGGGGGGTTCCTGACTCCTCGGTGCTAGCCGCCGATCCGGATCGGGATCGGCAATCGGGCCTGGGCGCGGACCGGCTGCCCGTTCCGGGTGGGTGGCGAGAAGGACCAACGGGAAACCTGCGCCGCGACGACCTCCTCGAACTCGGGGAGGTTCGAGGATTCGACCTGCGCCTCGAGCACGCGCCCCTGCTCGTCGAGCTTGATGAGTAGAATCACCCGTCCCTCGGCCGGGTTGCGCTTCAGGCGCCGCGGGAAGTCCAGGGTGGAGCCCGGCAGCGGCCGCGGCGTCTGGTCGAGATCGGAGAAGTCCACGAAATCCTCGGTGCCGAGCGCGCTCGAGTTGGCCGCGATCGTCGGCATCGCGAAATCACCGGCCAGCGAGCCACCGGTTCCGGGATTCAGGGCGATGTCGAGCTGAGCGAGGGAGAGCTGCGGCGGCTCGACCTCGAGCTCCGGCGGAGGCTCTTCCTCGGGCGGCGGCGGAGGCGGCTCCTCTTCGAGCTCCTCGATTTCGGGGGCCGTGTAGGCGACGACCTGCTCGACCAGATCCTTCTCGGGGACTCTGACCTCTCCGAGCATCTGCGCCAAAGCCATCAGGACGAAGAGAAGCCACGCGAATCCGATTCCGAGCAGCAAGCTGATCGGGAGCTCGGTGCGGGGCGTCGGGAGCTTGAAGGTATGATTCGCCATCGGCTCTTCAGTCGTTCCGCGTCGACACGCTGATCTTCTTGGCGCCGGC
>CAYWGW010000298.1:0-4405 GCA_964457385.1 uncultured Spirochaetaceae bacterium | reverse complement strand
GCTGGATCGGATGCAGCCCGTCCACCCGAGCTACGCCCTCGATCGTGACGACCGCGCGGTCGCGCGCCTCGGCAGCCAGCACGAGACACGCGGGCACGAGCTCGCCGTCGAGAATCACGGAGCAGGCGCCGCAATCCCCCGTCGAGCAGCCTTCTTTCGTGCCGGTCAACCCGAGCTCGTCCCGCAGCGCCGACAGCAGCGTCTGTTGTCCCACGCAGAGAAACTCGATCGGCTCTCCGTTCACCGTCGTCTGGACCTGGATCTTCGTCACGATCGACCCTCTCGCGCCTGCGCTCGCTGCTGCTTCCGTTTCCGCGCTCGATTCTGCACCCGCAGCCTCCCGCTAGGCACGTTCCTGCGCCCGCTCGTAGGCGATCCGGGCGGCGCGCCGGGTCAGCACCCCGACCACCTTCTTGCGATAGGCCACGGTGCCCCGACGATCGTCGATCGGACGGGCCGCCGCGCTCGCAGCGCTCGCCGCGCTCGCGAGCGCCGCCTCCTCCAGCCGACTGCCGACGAGGGCCTCGGCGACCTCGGGCGCTGGAAAGACCGTGGGCGCGACCGCACCGAGCGCGACCCGCGCCGAGCGAACGAAGCCCGCCTCATCGAGGGTCAGCTGCACCGCCGAGCCCACGACCGCGATGTCCATCTCCGTGCGCGGGATCAGACGCAGATAGGCGTCAGCCGATCGCGGCGCCGGCGCGGGCACCTCGAGCTCGACCACCAGCTCGCCCCGCCCGAGGATCGTCTGTCCGGGCCCAGTCGCAAACCCCGCCACCGGCACCCGACGCTCGCCCTCCGGCCCCACCACCACGACCCGGGCATCACAGGCGATCAGCGCCGGCACCACATCCGCCGCCGGCGACGCGTTGCAGAGATTGCCCGACCAGGTCGCCCGACCCTGGATCTGGCTCGAGCCGATCAGGTCGGTGGCCTCGGCGAGCCCCGGCCAGAGCCGGCGAATCTCCTCGTTCGCGTAGATCTCGGCTGCCGGCACCGCCGCGCCGACACGCAATCCGGTCGCGTCGACCCGCACCGCCCGCAAACGCGGAATGCGCTTCACGTCGACGAAGACCGGCGGGCATTCGTCCCGCAGCCGCATCTGCACGAGAAGGTCCGTACCGCCGGAGAGGACCTTCGCGCCCATCTCTCCCGCGAGCAGCGCGACGGCCGCCTCCACGTTCTCCGGCGCTTCGTATCGGGCTGCTTCCACGCGCTGCACTCCTCTCCTGGACCACTGCCAGTATGGCTCGCCGGGCGGTCGCCCGACAGGGGAGCGAGGCCGTCGTCCCGCGAGCGTCATCCGGCGAGCGGGCCCACTCGCCACTCGCCCGCCGCCCGCCACCCGCTCGCCCGCTCGCCCGCCACCCGCCGAAGTGCCGAGATGTCGAGGCGGCCGCGGGTCAACGGGTCAGCCGATCAGCGGCTCCATGCGACCGCCCTCGCCGGGCCGCGGGCAGCCCCCTACCCTCGACCTCTCCAGCACCCATGCGATGAAAGAGCCGATCCGCGCTCCTTCCCTCGCATCGAACGATCTCGGAGCACGACGCCATGACCCCCTCTTCTCGGTCTTCTCGCCTCCGCCTCGGGCTCGTCCCCCACTCCACCCCCACCCCAGGCACTTTTCTCCGCGTCCTCTGCTCCCTCTTCTGCGGCGTCCTCTGCGCCGCCGCCCTCCCAGGCTGTACGACCCCGACGTCTGGAGACGCCCACTCGCTCGCGGCGGATCCCAGCGTAGGCCGGGCCACCGATCCCGCTTCCAAGGGAAGCCCCCGCCCGCGCGACTTCGAGACGCTGGCGAGCGTGCAGGCGTTCCGCGCGCTGCAGGGCTCCCTCGACGAGATGGTCGACGTGATCCTCGACGATGCGAAGACGGAACGGGAGGCGTCCGAGGGCATGCGCTTCCTGCTCCGGGCCCTCGCCATGAGCATCGACGTCCAGGCCGACGGCAACCCGGCCGCCCCCCACTTCGCGCGCATGGACACCCCGGCGCGCAAGGTCGGAGGCGACAACCCCGACGCCGAGTACGACCTGGTCGTCCTCGACGCAGAGCGGGACTACGTGATCCGCGGCCAGCTCGGAAGCGTCCGCCATCTGAGCTTCACCATCATGGGCGAGCGGAACGCGCACGGTGCCGAGACCCTCGCCTACTACAACGAGCAGACCCTGGGCGCCGACGACGAGGGAAATTTCTCGCTCTACCTGACCCGCGACGAGCCCGCCGGCCATAACCATGTCGATACCCGCGGCGGCCTCAGCTCGATCCTGGTGCGACAGTACATCGGCGATCGCTCCCAGGAGGTGCTCGCCAGCTACACGATCGACGTGCTCGGTCGCGCACCCGACGAGCCGATCCCCTACTCGACCGACGCCTCGATCGCGCAAGCCCTCGTCGGCACGCGCTTCGCCTTTCAGACGCTCTCGACCCTCCACCGCACGGTGATGCCCGAGCTGCTCGAGCAGCCGAACCGCTTCGTGCGCGCCAACTCCGACGACTTCGGTGCGGACATCTCGAGCAGCGACAACCTCTACGTGATCGGCTCCTACCAGGTCGACGAGGACGAGGCCCTCATCATCGAGAGCGAAGCCCTCGACGTGCGCTACTGGAACATCACGGTCGAGTCCCGCTGGCACGAGACCGTCGACTACCGCTTCCGCCGCACCCACCGCACCCTGGACGACGTCGTCCTCCAGCCCGACGGTCGTGTCCGCTTCGTGCTCGCCCACGGCCCGACGCCCCACCCCAACTGGCTCGATACCGGCGGCCATCGGGAAGGCTTCCTCACCTTCCGCTGGGTCGGCCAACGCGACACCCAGCCGCCGCTCCCCACCATCCGCCGAGTGAAGCGCAGCGAGCTCGAGACGGCGCTCCGGGACCCACACTGATCGCACTGCACTTCTCGTCTTCCTCGCCCAGCAACGCTTTGCTGCACGAGGCCCAGGGCGGAGTGTGTCATTTTGGGCCGATACGCCGCGAGTCCGACGCGCGCCAGGCTGTTCTCAGGAGGTCGTCCCCATGACCGAGCCTCGTATCGATCGTTCCACTCTACCTCCGGGCCCGCGCGGCAGTGTTCATCAGACGCTTCGCTACATGTGGGATGCCCATGGCTACATGCGGCGCAATCGGGAGCGCTACGGGGACGTCTTCACGATGCCGGCGCTGAACGGTACGCTCGTGCTGGTCTGCACGTCCGAGGGCGCACAGCAGATCCTGCAGGGGCGCGAGGAGGACTTCTACGTGGGGTTCGGCCGCGAGGCCGTCGAGCCCGTGATCGGCGCCGGATCGCTGCTGCTGCTGTCCGGCGACCGACATCGACGTGACCGCAAGCTGCTCTCGCCGACCTTCCACGGCGCACGCATGCGGTCCTATGCGTCGACGATGCAGCGGAGTGCGCTCCGCCGCGCCGAGGGTTGGCAGGCGGGCGACACGCTCGTTCTGCAGCGCGAGATGCAGGCGATCTCGATGGACGTGATCCTCGAAGCGGTGATCGGCGCGAGCGCGCCGGATCGCAAGGCGGCGTTGCGGACCGCGGTCACGGCTGCGGTCGACGAGATCAACCCGGCGCCGATCTTCTTCCGGTTCCTGCAGCGCGATTTCGGGGGGTACGGGCCCTGGGCCGCGTTCAAGCGCCGTCTCGCGGCCCTCGACGTCCTCCTCTTCGAACAGATCGAGGAGGCGCGCCGAGCGCCCGCCGCCCGTGACGACGTGCTGTGGAAGCTCGTGGAGGCGCGGGACGACTCGGGGCAGGGCTTCACGAACCAGGAGATCCGCGACCATCTTCTGACGCTCCTCGTGGCTGGCCACGAGACGACGACGACGTCGCTGTCCTGGGTGCTCTACGAGGTCTTCCGACACCCCGAGGTCCACGCCTGGCTCATGAGCGAGCTCGCGGCGCTTGGGCCGGATCCGAGCCCCGAGGCTCTCGCCGCGTCGCCGGCTCTCGACGCCGTCTGCCGGGAGTCGCTGCGACTGCATCCGGTCCTCGCGGAGTTCTTCCGCACCGTGAAGGATCGCTTCACGGTGTGCGGATTCGAGATTCCGGCCGGTGTGACGGTCGCGGGTTCGATCCTCGAGATCCACCGGGACCCGGCGCTGTATCCGGAGCCCGGGGCCTTCCGTCCCGAGCGGTTCATCGAGCGCCGCTTCGCCCCGCACGAATTCGCGTCGTTTGGCGGCGGGCATCGCCACTGCATCGGCGCTGCCTTCGCGATGTCGGAGATGAAGATCGTGCTCGGAACGCTGCTGTCCATGCTCGAGCTCGCTCCGGTCTCCGACGAGCCGCTACGCACCGTGCGGCGAAACGCAACGCTCGTGCCGCATAAAGGCGCACCGATGCGCATCCTGCGGATCGGCACACGGCGCACTGCCCGGGCAGCTTGATCTCGGGGGTGGGACGGGATCGCG
>CAYWGW010000297.1:0-4493 GCA_964457385.1 uncultured Spirochaetaceae bacterium | reverse complement strand
CGGGATGGGCGGCCTGCATCGCCTCGCGGGCCGACTCGGTGTTCATGATGATCCGCGCTGCGCTCGCTGCGACGCGCTCTTCATGGCGCCGGGCCGATCGATACCAGAGGGGGCTGGCGAGGTGCTCCGGAAGCCGCTCGCGGAGGCTCCAGGGATCCCTGAAATCGAGCACGTGGGGTAGTCCCGCTCGCTTGGCGAGACGGGCGGCGCCGACGTGGGCCATCTCCGGAGGCCCCGACGACAGCACGACGCTGTAGCGCGAGTCTCGCGTAAGCACACGTCCGAGCGACTCCGCCCGGCGTGCCCATGCGCCGCCGCGCGAGATGTCGACCGCGGCTTGATAGGTCCGCCACAGACTCCGGGGCTGCCGCAGATCGAAGCGCACCTCCTCGCGGGCCAGGGAGCCGGGTCGAGTCGCGGACGGTTTGGAGGCGTTCCTGGCGTCGGCGGCGCCAGCCCCGGTGCGGGCAACGGCCCCGGTCGCTGGACCGTGGCGTTGCTGCCGCGCCGGGCGAAGCGCCTTTGCCGCCCGCCACAGCCCCTGCTCCAGACGCTCGACGGGGCGGGGCGGGTCGGGCACCCCGAAGACCCGGGTGCCCGGAGGCAGCCCGGCCAGCCGGGCTTCGTCCGGGCGGTCGAGATCTCCTGGTGCCAGGGTGAGGACGTCGAAACTCCAGCCTCGGGACTGGCCGAGCTCCACGAACTTCTGCCAGCGCAGAGCGCCCGCCGCCTGGCCCGGCGGAAAGTGATAGGTCAGAAGCAGTGCTCGCCGACCGCCACGAGCAGGCTCTCCTGGAGCCTCGCGAATCGGGACCAGTGCGACGGGATGACGGGTCATGTGTTCGCTACCCCCGAGACCGGTCGGGGTCGGGCATCCGCTTCCGAATCGCTGTGCATTCGTCGGGCCGATCGGAACTCGCCGAGGGCGAGGCCGAGCCCGATCGCAGCGAGGGGGCCTCCTGCGTCGAGGCCGATCCGACCCGCTTGCGGCGCCCCGGCCGCGAGCAGGGCCGTCGCCCCGACGAGCGCGGCCCCGTGCAGCATCGCAGCCACCATCGCACCCAGGAGGATGCGCCCGCCGACGGTCGCGGCCAGCCGGGTGCTCCATCGCTCGTCATTCGCCTCGCGGAGCGCGACGTAGAGCCCGAGCCCGGCGCCGAGCCAAAGACTGCCAAGACCACCGTGGAAGGGCTGCAGGAAGATCGCCTCCTGACCGAGACGAATGGCCGTCCCCGTCGCTACAGACTGCCCACCCACGAGGCCGATCAGGCCGGCCGCCGATCGCGCGAGCATCTTTTCGAGTCCGGGAGAGCCCATCAGATAGAGGGACGTGGGCGGCACCGCCAGCCACACCGCGAGCGCCGCGAAGCGGAGCCGGGGAAGACCGGTGAGAAACGCCAGACCGAACACCGCGACCGGAATGCCCGCTCGGGCCAGAAAAACCACGTTCGAAATCGTACCGAGCGCTCCGATTCCGATTCCGACGAGGAGCAGCGCTGCGCCGCCTCCTGCTCGCGTTGTCGTCGTTCGTCGGGTTCCAGCCCGCTGGGCGGCCCACTCGCCGCGAAGGATCAGGATCGGCCAGAGTAGCGACAGCGTGTGATAGGGCACCGTCTGTCCCTCTCGCAGCGTGAAGACCAAGGCCGGCGAGAGGGCGAAGGCAGAGGCCAGCCAGAGGCCGACCGACCGGCGGCGGTCCGTCTTTTCCCGAACGCGCTGTAAAGAGGTCTGTCCGGTCGACGGCACGATTCTCTCTCCATCCCCTTCCCCACCCACGCGGCCCCTCGTTGCTCTTGGCGCCTCGCGCCGACCAGCGGGTGGCTCTGGTAGCGTAGTCGTGGGGGAGCTGCTGCGAACGAAGATCGAGCGGCCTGCGAGGGTCTCTGTCGAGTGAGTGCCCCAGCAGCGGCGTGTGTGACGCAAACTCGGAGCGGTACACACGGACACCCCCGGATTAAAGGCAGTATCGCGACGGGCAGGACGGGTAGAGCGGGCAGAGCGGGCAGAGGGAGCGGCGGGAAGACCAACGCCCTCGTCACTTTCTCGGGGTTCCGGTGACTCATCCACGGGTCGATCGGGCTCGCGCGAGCGACTTGCTCCAGCCCGCGCCGCGGCGGCCCGATTTCCGTTCGGATCCTTGGCCGACGTGGGTGCAACGCCTGGAGGAGTCCATGAGCATCGAAAACCTCCGGGAGGGTCTCGTTTCCCGCGCCCCCGCATGGCTGCGCCGATCCGCCCAATTGGCCTTCCGGCCTCGTCACCGGGAGAACCAGTTGCACGAATGGCGACGGTCCAGGTCCGGAATACCACGACTCGATGGCCGAACCGTCCATATCGTGGTGCTCTGCTACGGGAATATCTGTCGCAGCCCCTTCGCAGGGCGTCTGCTGGCTCAGCGGGTTCCCGGATCGACCGTGCGATCTGCGGGTCTCGAGGCCCGCGAGGGCAAGGCCGTGCATCCGCTGTCGCTTCGGACGGCTGCTTCCTTTGAGCTCGACCTCTCTGACCACACCGCGCATCGCCTTGGGGCGGACGACGTGGCGTGGGCGGATCTCCTGCTCGGGATGGAGGGCTGGCATCGGGCGGAGGTGCTGAGACGCTGGCCGGAAGCGTCGGGTAAGGTGCATCTGCTGGGCGACTTTCTCTCGAGCGGGCCCTTCGGTATCGAGGATCCCTTCGGTGAGCAAGAGGTCGTCTTCCAGCGGGTCTTCGCCCGTCTTGCGGAGGGGGTCGAAGCGCTGGCCCAACGACTCGACGAGACGCATCGGCGCGATGGGCGAGATGGGCGCGATGGGCGCGATCCGATCGATCGAGGGAGGCCCGGCACGATGGAGGCTGCCGAGGGTCCGGAGAGCCGTTCGTGATCGGATTGTGGATGCTGCTTCTGGCCTCCCTGGCGTGGGTGGTCTTCGCCTACGCCGGCTACCCGCTGCTGCTCTGGGTTCTCCACCGGCGCGCGCCTCGACCGATCGCCCGCGCCGACATCCAGCCGCCGATCTCGATCGTGATCGCCGTCCACAACGGGGCTGCCGTTCTGCGCGAGAAGCTGAAGGCGACCCTGGCCCTCGACTACGCCGGCCCACGCGAGATCCTCGTGGCCTCGGACGGGTCGACGGACGAGACCGACGCGATCGCCCGGGAGTTCGAGGCACAGGGGGTCGCGCTGGTCCGGAGCGAGCCCCGCGCCGGGAAGGAGTCGGCCCAGGCGGCCGGCATCGCCCGGGCGAGCGGCGAGCTGATCGTGTTCACCGACGTCACCGCGGAGCTGTCGCCGGACGCGCTGCGACAGATCGTGCGTCCCTTCGCCGATCCCAGCGTGGGGGCCGTCAGCAGTGAGGATCGCGTCGAGACGACGGGCGGGGAGGGCGCCTACGTGCGCTACGAAATGGCGATCCGGCGACTGGAGAGCGAGACGACCAGCCTGATCGGGCTCTCGGGCTCGTTCTTCGCCGCGCGGCGTTCTCTCTGTGAGCCCTGGGCCCCGGATCTCGCGAGTGATTTCCGTGTCGCCCTCGAGTCGATCCGGCGTGGACTCCGGGCCGTCTCGGAGCCCGCGGCGACCGCCCGCTTCAAGGCGACCGAGGATCCCGCCGCCGAGTGGACGCGCAAGGTGCGCACCGTGCGCCGGGGCATCGCGGTGCTGGCGGCCTATCGATCTCTGCTCTCCCCCCGCCATGGACGTGTAGCCCTGTCACTCTGGGGACATAAGGTCGCGCGCTTCACGTCGCCCTTCGCCTTGATCCTGGCTCTGGGGGCCAGCGCGGGGCTCGCGCTGCTGGGAAGCGGCGCGGGTCTGCTCGTGCTGAGCGCCCAGGTCGGGGCCTACGCGCTGGCCCTGCTGGCCCTCCGATTCCGGCCGATCGGCGCCCTTCTGATCCCGCGACTCGCCGGATTCTTCCTGCTCGTGAACGCGTCGATGCTGGTCGCCTGGGCCTATCATCTGAGTGGACGCCGGGCCGTGACCTGGCAGCCGACGAGGCGCTGAGGAATGCTCGCGCTGAAGCGACTTCCGCCGGCAGGCACAGCCTATCCGATGCCCCAATGGCGTGCGGCCCTGAGGTCCGGAGGGGCCCGTGTCGAGCTGATCGCGGGCCTCTCGGGCCGGCTGGGGGAGCGGCCCCTGACGCTGCATCGATCGGGGCGGGAGGCGCTCCGGGTCGCCTTCGAGGCGCTCGCGCGAGCGGCCGGAAGAGGGGAGATCGCCGTTCCCGCCTACACGTGTTATTCGGTGCCCGCAGCCGCCGTGGCGGCGGGGCTGACCGTGCGCCTGATCGACACGGACGACACGGGGCGGGTCGATGCCGAGAGTGTGGCGCGGGCGGATCTCGGCGACTGCGCCGCCCTGGTCGTGAGCAATCTCTTCGGGGTGCCAGAGTCGTTGACGTCGATTCGGCCGCTGCTGCGGCAGCGGGGGGTGGCCCTGGTGGACGATGCGGCCCAGAGCCTGGGCGCCGCCGGCGGCGACGAGGGCCCGGTCGGCGCGCGAGGGGACA
>CAYWGW010000296.1:0-4514 GCA_964457385.1 uncultured Spirochaetaceae bacterium | reverse complement strand
CGCCGGATCGGGACGGACTCCGAGGCCTCGAGCAGGAAGCGGATATCGTGATGCTCATGCCGGGGCTCGCCCCCGCGCGCGGGAATGACATGCACGTCCACGTCGAGAATCAGGCCCTCGCCGTCGCCAGGCAGGACCCGGAAGTCGTCCATCCCGGACTCCTCCCGAGCCTCCCGGAGCGCCACCGCCAGCAGATCGGTCTCGCCATCGGCGTGACCGCCCAGCTGCAGCCAGCGATCGAGCTTCCGATGATGCGTCAGCAGCACCGAGCGCTGCTCGCGCGATACGATCCAGGCCGAAGCGGTGAGATGCCCCGGATCGAAGCAGTCTCGCGAGAAACATGACCTGCGCGATTCGAGCAGGGCCCGGACCCGATCGACGGTGACCTCCTCGTCGGCGTAGCGGGCAACATAGCGCTCGAGCGCCTGCATCAATCCGACCCGGTCCATTCGTGGAGCATAGCAGCAGCCGCCTCGACGCGACCTTCCTGCGAATCTCAAAAGGCGAGCCCGAACCCGGCTGCGAGATTCAGACCCTCCTCCGAGAAGCCGACATCGAAGCGGAAGATGGCCGCTCTCTCGATCGAGAGCCGTCCGCTGAAACCGTAGCTCTGCCGCACGCGCTCGCGGAAGAACCCGACTCCGTTCTCGGCGACGGCACCCACCTCGTAGAAGACCGCAGCACCGATGCGCTCGATGCGCACGTGGCGCCAGATACGGAAGCCACGCGGGATCAGCCAGAAGCGGTACTCCGCGGCGGCCGCCCAGGCGGCATCGTCGCGCCAGCGGCCGGCGATGTAGCCGCGCAGCAGCCGGTTGCCGCCGAGGGAGGGCCGCGAGAAGAAAGGCAGCTCACCCGAGCTCAGACGCGCCTCGGCGTGAAAGGCGAGGGTATCGGTCGGCGGATGCTCTTCGTCATCCGTCCCGCCATCGTGGAAGAGCGGCCAGACCGGGACGAGGTGGTCGGCGAAGAGCGTGTAGATCGCACCGACGTCGCCATTGCTCTGGACCAGCGCCGCGTCGACGGAGGCGCCCAGGGCAGAGCCCCGATAGGGGTTGCGCTGGCTGTCCCGGGTATCCCAGCGGAGGCCCGCGCCTGCCCAGCCGAGCGTGATCCGATCCGCTTCCTCGAAGAGCAGGGGAAAGAGCTCCTCGGTCGAGGGCTCGCCCCCCACCCGCCCCCGGTCGAGCCGATGCCACTCGCCGAGGGCCCCGATCTCGAGCACCACGTCCTGGAAGCGTCCGCCGAGGGAGTGCGAGAGACCGAGATCGACGAAGGCCGTCTCGTCGGTGAAGCTCGTTTCCTGACGCTCCTGGGTCGACGGCCCGATCCCGAAGAAGCGTCGGGTCAGGGTCTTCTGGTAGCCGCCGCCCGCGCGCAGAAAGCTCCGCTCTTCCTGGAGCACCCCGCCACCGGGCACGTCCATGTGGCGCAGCCAGCGCCTCCAGCGCACGACGTAGCTCTGCTGACCTTCCGTCGTGTAGGAGAAGAAGCCGCCCAGGAACTCGCGGCGCCGCTGCTTCCGGAAGTCGATGTCGGTAATGGCGGCACCGAAGCCCGTGCCCACGTCGGAGCTCTGGAAGAAAAGTGGCACGATGAAGCTCGACACCAGGAAGCGTTCGAAGAGATTGCCCGGCTTGATGCGGCCTTCCGGGATGTAGCGCCAGCGCTTGGGTCGCTCGACGTAGGCCGACTTGTCGATCCGGGGGATGCGTCCATCGGGATCCATGCCGCGATAGGGATCGTAGACGGACTCCATCTCCGGTGCGGAGAGGGTCGTCGAGGGATCTTCACCGGTGGCTGGCCCGGAGCCGAGAAGGCACCCGACCGCGATCATCCACGGCAGAACGTTGCGACTCGGCCTTCCCGACTTGCGGATGCACGACTGGCTCATCGATCGTCCGATCGCCTCTCGCGCGGTTCAGCTTCCGACGGGTGTCCGCATCGTCACGAACTCCTCGGCAGCGGTCGGATGGATCCCGATCGTGGCATCGAAATGGGCCTTGGTCGCCCCGGCCTTGATCGCGACCGCAAAACCCTGGACGATCTCTCCCGCGTCGGGGCCCACCATGTGGAGGCCGACGACGCGATCGCTGGACCGATCGACGATCAGCTTCATCATGGTTCGCTCCGCGCCACCGGTGAGCGTGTGCTTCAGAGCCCGGAACGAAGAGCGATAGACGTCGATCTCACGATGGCGCTCCCGTGCCTCGCTCTCCGTGAGCCCTACCGTTCCGACCGGAGGCTGTGAGAACACGGCCGCGGGCACGTCCCTGTGATCGGGCGCGGTCGGTCCGACACCGAAGAGCGTCTCTGAGAGACAGACTCCTTCGTGGATCGCTACGGGCGTCAGGTTGATCCTGTTCGTGACGTCGCCGATCGCCCAGACGCTCGGGACGTTCGTCCGGGACCAGGCGTCGACCGCGATCGATCCATCCTCCGCCCGCTCCACACCGATCTCCTCGAGACCCAGCCCGTCACAGTTCGGATGGCGCCCGGTCGCGAAGAAGGCGATGTCCGCGTCCAGGGTCGAGCCGTCGGTGAGGGTCGCGCGGACGCCCCGATCCCGCTTCTCGAGGGCCACCACGTTGGTGTCGAAACGAAGATCGACCCCCCGCGCACGGATCTGCTCGGCCAGATGGGTCCGGACATCGTCGTCGAAGCCGCGCAGAAAGAGCGGTCCGCGATAGAGCTGGGTCACGTCGACGCCGAGACCGTCGAAGATGCAGGCGAACTCGACGGCGATGTAGCCACCACCCACGATGATCGCGTTCTTCGGCAGGGTCTCGAGGTAGAAGGCCTCGTTCGAGGTGATTCCGAGCTCGCGCCCGGGCAGCTCGGGCACCGTCGGCCAGCCCCCCGTCGCGACCAGGATATGCTCCGCCGTATATCGTTTACCCGCGACCTCGATCGTGTGGGGGTCGACGATTCGCGCCCGGCCTTCGACGAGACTCACGCCGGCATTCTCGAGCAGGCCGTCGTAGATCCCGTTCAGGCGGGCAATCTCCCGATTCTTGTTCTCGATCAGCGTGGGCCAATCGAAGCCCGTCTCGCCCACGCGCCAGCCGTAGCCGCGCGTCGCGTCCTCCAGGTCGGCCCGGAAATGGGAAGCGTAGACGAAGAGTTTCTTCGGGATGCAGCCCACGTTCACGCAGGTCCCGCCCAGCTCGCGCTCCTCGGCCACCGCCACCCGGGCTCCGCGTTGGGCCGAGAAGCGGGCCGCGCGCACGCCTCCCGAGCCGGCTCCGATCACGAAGAGATCGAATTCGTATCGAGCCATGCTGCCCTCCCTACCCGGGTCTGCGGTGTCCCTGCCGTCGCGCTCTCGGACGATAGCCCGTCGCTCGCGGGCTCCACCCGGACACGACGAGATGCTATCCCTTCGACTCCCCTTCTCCTTTGAGCCCGGAGTTGCTTCCCTTGCCCGATCGGCCCGACACCTCTGACAGCCCCGACAAGTCCAAGATCCCCGACACCGTCGATGCCACCGACGTCGCCGATGGCTCAGCTGGCGACGGCGCGCCGCGCCGTGTCCCGGCGCTCGTGCTTTCGGGATTCCTCGGATCGGGCAAGACGACCCTGGTCCAGCGACTGCTGGCGGATGCCCGCGCTCGAGGCATCCGGGTCGCTCTGATCTCGAACGAGCTCGGAGAGCTCGGGATCGATCGGACTCTTCTCGGTCGGGGCGGACAATCCTACGTCGAACTCGAAGGAGGATGCGTCTGCTGCGAGCTCTCGGACGATCTGCTGAAGACCCTGGTCGAGCTCCATCGCGACGTCGACCCGGATCGTTTCGTGATCGAGACCTCGGGCGTCGCACTGCCCTACGACACCCAGCTGAACTTCTGGCGCGAGCCAGCCCGGGACTTCATCGGCGACGACATGGCCGTGGTCGTCGTGAATGCCGAGCAGGTCTTCGAGGGTCGCGATCTCGAAGGCACCTTCGAGGACCAGGTCCAATCCGCCGACCTGCTCGTCCTGAACAAGCTCGACCTCGTACCCGAGGCCGCTCGGGCCGGAGTCGAGGCCCGCGTGCGCGAGATCGAACCCGAAGCGCCCCTGGTCCATGCGGTTCAGGGCGACGTCGAGATGGACCTGCTGTTCCCCCCCGACACGCAGGAACTCGACCGCCGCGGGCCTGCTCCCCAGGCGCGACCCCACCATCACGAGCAATTCGTGACGAGCGAGTGGCGGCCGGAACCGGGCCTGTCCCACGCCGCGCTCGAGGCGGCGCTGGCGGAGGAGAATCTGCTGCGCGCCAAGGGCTTCGTCGAGACGACCGAGGGCGTTCGGCTGGTCCAGGTCGTCGGCCGAAGGGTCGAGATCAGCCCGCCCGACACGCCTCCGCCCACGGAGATCCTCGGTCGTCTGGTGTTGATCCGTCGCGCATGAGGACGGCCCGATCAGCGCGCGTCACGTCCGCCTGGCTGCTCGCCGGGCCGGGTCATTCCACCGGGCTTCTTCGCTGGCTTCTTCCGGGATGTCTTGCCGGACTTCTTTCCCGCCTTTGTCCG
>CAYWGW010000295.1:0-4516 GCA_964457385.1 uncultured Spirochaetaceae bacterium | reverse complement strand
CCGGTCGGGCCCAGGCTTGATCGAGATGGGCGATCGCCAGATCCTGCGACTCGATGTCCGCGTCCGGAGGAACAGGGAGAGACCGAGAAGACGGGGGTTGGGAAGTCCCGCCGGGTGCACCGCCTGCACTCGCGAGGATCTCGGGGAGTCGCGATCGGCCGTCGACATCGGGCATCTCGAGCCCCATCAGATCGAGCACGGTGGGCCAGACGTCGATGTTTCGAGTTCGCGTCTCCACGACGGTGCCCGGCTCCAGCCGGAAGGGAAAGGACATGATCAGCGGGACCTCCGTGGTCTCTCGGTAGACCCGACGGGCATGACCTTCGAAGCCCCGCTCGCCGAAGGCTTCTCCGTGGTCGGAGGAGATCACGATGAGGGTGTTCTCGAGATGGCCGAGTGCCGCGAGATGGGACAGCAGGACCTCGATCACGCTGTCGGTCCAGTGGATCGAGTTGTCGTAGACGTCCGAGTAGGAGAGGCCGAAGCGCGCCGACTCCTCGTCGTAGAGATACTCGTGCACATCCATCATGTGGAGATAGAGAAACCAGCGCTCATTGCCATGGAGTCGGAGGAACTCGAGCGCGCTGGCGACCAGCCCCTCGTCGCTCCCGTGCTCCGAGAGAGTCGGGTTCTGGCGCTTCATGTTCGGTGGCAACGGCAGGCCCAGAGGGCGCTGGTAGACCTCGAACCCCTGGTCGAAGCCGAAGGTCGGAGCGACCCAACCGTTGCGATAGAGGCCGATGGTGCGATAGCCCGCGTCTCGCAGGATCTCGGCGGGTAGAAGCGCCTCCTCGGAGAGGATGTGATCGAAGCGTGTGATCCCGGTGCGCATCGGGTAGAGGCCGGTCCAGAGCGAGGCCATCGAAGTCTTGGTCCAGGAGGATTCGGCGAGATGGTTCGCGAAACGGACGCCCGAGGCGGCCAGTCGATCGAGGGTCGGGCTCGTGTCTCGGCTGTATCCGTAGCTGCCGAGCCGCTCGCCTCGCAGCGTGTCGATCATGATGAAGAGGACGTTCAGGTCTTCCCGTTCTGGGAGTCGCTCGACATCCTCGATGGATCCGAGGGGACGAGGGTCCTCCCGGGGCCTGCGGATGTCGATCATCGTCGAGAGGAAGAGGAGCACGATTGCCGCCGCGGCGAGCAGCCAGGGCCAGCGCTGGTCGATGAGGTGTTGCGTCATGACCGTGGGAGGCTATCGCAGGAGCCCTGGTTCTACCCTCCGGTCCTGCCTATCCTGGAAGCCATGAAGCCGAATTCCGCGCCGCACGTCGAAATCCACCGCCGTTCATTCGGGTCGCTCGTCCTTCGGGGTGGAGTCGCGGACACGGCGGTCGACTTCTTCCGGCGCGTGCGTGCAGGCATCCTGCTCACGCTGATCCTGGCGGCCGTCGGGGGGGCTGCGTGTGATTCCGCGGATCCGCTTACGACGATTCGTCAGCAGCAGACGCAGGGGAACCACCAGGAGACGATCGAACCGTTACGGGCGCTTCTGAGGGAGCGACCCACGGATCCCGAGCTGAACTATCTCTACGGTCGGGCCCTCGTCCAGACCCAGCAGGTCAGCCTGGCCAGCTGGCCCCTTCGTCAGGCGATGGAGGATCCGGATTGGCTCCTTCCGGCCGGTACCCTGCTCGCCCGGACTTTGCTGATCAGCGGGGATTTCAACGAGGTGGTCGAGACGACGACCCGGATGCTCGAGCAGCATCCGGACGACGTGACCGCGCGGCTCTACCGTGCCCAGGCAAATGCCCACTGGAAGAAGGATGCCGAAGCGGCGCTGGTCGATGCCCACCAGGTACTCGATCAGGCGCCGGAGCTCCTCGAGGCCTACGAGCCGCTGATCCTCGCCCTGCTCGCCCTGGGGCGGCACGAAGAGGCGAGTGCCGAGCTCGAGGAGGTGGGTAGCAGAATGGAGGAGCTCGGAGCCGCACCAGACCAGTTGGCCTGGCACTGCGCGACGACTGCGATCTTCGCTGCGGAGGCTGGCGACCTGGAACGGGCGCGGGCGGGATGGGAGGCGTGTCTCGAACGCTTCCCCGCCGACGCCACGGTCGTGGGAGGAGCCGTCCCCTTCTTCGACGCTCGAGCCGAGTCAGGGCGCTCGACCGCGATCCTTCGCCGAGCGCTCGAGCAGGAGCCGGGTCGCAGGGAACTCCGGATCGGCCTCGCGGAGCGATTGAGGCGGGCCGGGAAGGTCGAGGAAGGCGAGGCGCTGTTGCGGGAGCCGGCGGTCTCGGGCAATCGACAAGTGGCAGTCAACGCCCTCGTCGATCTGGCTGGTTTCTTGCATTCCGATGGACGCCATGCCGAGGCTGCAGAGGCGTTCGGACAGGCTGTCGAGATCTTCCGGGACCGGGGCCAGGAGCCTCCGGTCTCCCTGCTCTTCCCCTATGCCGATGCCCTCGTCGTCTCGGGTCGTCTGGAGGACGCCCTCGAGGTCGCCGAGGAGATCGAAGTGCCTTCGCAGCAGCGGTTGATCCGCGCACGAGTGGCTCAGGAACGGGGCGATCTGGAAGAGGCCATGGAGCATTTCGACGAGGCCATTCGTCTATGGCCCAACAACGCTTCGGCGCGCTACTACGCGGCGCGTACGGCCGAAGGTCTGGGAGACTTCGATCGGGCACTCGAGGAGTATCGTTATTCGGTCAGAGCCTCAGTGGGCGCAACGGACGCGAGGACCCGAGCTGCCCGACTCCTGATCGCGGAAGGTCGGCTGCTGCGCGCCTATCAGATTCTCTTCGTGGAGGTCGGGACCGCGCCGCTCGAGCCGGAGGGCGAGCTGCTCTCGATGTATCTGATGGGTCGCGTCGCGAATCCTCTTCAGCTTCAGGACGCCTTGTCCCGATTGGCCCTGACCAGGCCGGTTCTGCTTCCGGAGGCTCTGGTTCGGGGGGCGGAGGGCATGACGGAGTCACTCGGACCGCAGTCGGCGCTGAACCTGCTCACGAGTGTGGCGCCTCTGGATCGGACTGACCCAGCAAACTCCGCGGTCCTGCGGGCGATCGTCCGCACAGCCCACGCCGCGGGCAAGCCTGAGCAGGCGAGACGTCTGCTGGACGCGGCGCTCGGGGCGCGTCCCGACGCGGCGGTGCTGCACGCGATTCGAGGGCTCGAGCTGGAGCTCGGTAGCGCGGCGCGAGACGCTGTCCGGGAGGCCTACGAACGCGCCGTGCAGCTGGATCCGGATCAAGCGAGTGCCCTTGCAGGGCTGGGTCGACTCATGGCCACTGCCGACCCGGCGCGGGCCCTCGCGCTCTTCGACCGGGCGATCGCCATCGACTCCTCACAGGTCGAATGGAAGCTTGCCGCGGTTCAAGCCTTGCGGGCCCTGGGGCGCAATGATGAGGTGATGCAACGTCTGGACACGATGCTGCGCGATCATCCTTTCGAGGCCGCGATTGCCACTGCGTGGGTCGAGGTGGATCTCGAACGAGGGCAGGTCTCGATGGAGACGTTGGGCGTGGCCCGACGGGCTGCTCGTTTTGGAGGCGGTCCCTCTGCGTACGAGCGGCTCGCTCGCGTGCAGGCCGAGCTGGGCGATGCAGAGGCGGCCGAGCAGAGTCACGCCCAGGCGCAACGCCTGAAAGAGTGGCGTGCGAGCGCGCAGGTGCCTTCGGGGCCTGCTGTGGAGGTCGGATCCGAGCGGTCGACGCCCTAGAGGAGCCCACCAGCCCGTGATTCCTGCTCGACGAGCCACCGCGAGAGGTCCTCGGAGCATCTGATCTCAATCCTGTTGGCAGTGCCTCGGGGGATTGACCGCTGGTCATGAAAAAAGTGGGTCGGCAGATTCTAAATGTCACATATGCGACAATCTTCAGGGCCGCGCGTAGGATAGGATCGACCCTAGGGTAGGAACTCCCTCGAACGTATCGAGGGAGTTCACGTCATGTTTTGGCGGACGAGTGGATCGCGGGCGGATTACGCATCTCAAGATTGGTGCTTCCTGCGGGCCAGAGACCGTGCCCCAGCATGGCCATCAGCGAATCGAGGAGGCATCCGATGATGCATATGAAAAGCCGAGCTGCGTGTCTGGTTGGGGTCTTACTTGCCCTGAGCTGGGCAGGCGTCGTTCAGGCTCAGCAGACTTTCCTATTGAGTCCGATCAACAGCGGTGCGCAGTGGCAGATCGGAACCGGTCTGAAGCTGCCCGTTGGCCCGGAAGGGATATTTTTCGGCGGCCAGACCGTGAATGATGCCGACAGCATTCCGATCCTGAACGTGCCTGCGGTGCCGGGCGCCACCGTGATGGGAACTACCAACGGCGGTATCCAGGTGCCCGCCGCTGCCTTCTCTCGGCCGGCCGCGGGAACGCCGCGCAAGGTGGCCGTGCTTCCGAGCAATCCGGCGGTCTTGCAGGTGGCGACCTCGCTGGATCACAAGTTTCCCGCCGTGACCGCGACCTTCGCACCGGGTGGAGCTCCGGCGGGGGTCCTGGGAACTCCGAGCGGCGGAATCATCCAGTACAGCGCAGGTGCCGCCCAATTCGGAGGCCCGGCCCAGTTCAGGTTGGGCAAGG
>CAYWGW010000294.1:0-4547 GCA_964457385.1 uncultured Spirochaetaceae bacterium | reverse complement strand
TCAGGTTTCATCACTAACAGTGAACGCACACATCCAAGGCAAAACCCAACAGGGAAGGACGCTGGCAAGCCGGGAGGAGCCGAATAGTCACGAGCAGTCACGAGCAGTCACGAGCAGCAATAGAAAAGAGGCGGCGCACACGGTTGCGTACGCCGCCTCGAGGATGGTGGAGCCGAGCGGGATCGAACCGCCGACCTTCGCGTTGCGAACGCGACGCTCTCCCAGCTGAGCTACGGCCCCAGAAAGCAGGGATCCAAGTTCATCGCCTGGACGCATACGGACGAACAGACGGCTGGATCGAGCACTAGACCGTAGATTCCGCTCCTGCCAGCGTCAATGGCTGGACGGCTCCTCGACACTCGACACTGACCGGCGCTGCGCGGCGCCCGGACAGGGCTCTCGGGACTCTCGGGAATCAGGAGCCCTCGCCGCGGGCCTGTCGGCCCAGGGCCCCCGCCGGATGCCGCGCCGCATAGCCCACCCGGTCGAGCCCCCGCCGCTCTTGCAGAACGGCACCCAGCGCGGCCAGCACCAGCACCTCGGCCGCCACGCTGGCCCGGGGCGCCAGTCCCAGCGGCCCTCCCTCCTCCTTCACGCCCGCGTCGAGGGTGACCTCGGCCGCCTGCGAAAGCGGCGAGGCGAGCCCGCCGGTGACTGCGATCAGGCGGCCGCCGAAGGCGCGCACGGCCTCGACGGCCAGCATGCACTCGACGGTGGTCCCGCTGTTGCTGACGGCGATCACGACGTCGCCGGGCACGATCTGTCCCAGGCTGCCGTGGAGCAGCTCGGTCGCGTGCAGGAAGGTCGCTGGGGTCCCGGTCGACGACAGCAGCGAGGCCGCGTAGTGGGCAACGTGCTCGGGCTTGCCCACCCCCGTCACGTGCACCCTTCCGCCGCGGGTCTCCGCGCGCTCGATCAGCTCGGCGGCGGCCTGCAAGGCGACTCCGTCGTGGCGCTCCGCGAGGGCCGCCAGCTCGCGACAGGCGACCGCCAGCACCCGTCGGCCGGCGGCCCCGGGCACACCGACCAGCGGCCGGGCGACGCTCTGCCAGCGCGGATCCGGGGCCGGGGCGCCGTCGTAGAGCTCGATCACCCGCGCGCGCAGGGTCTCCGGCTCGTCCGGAAACGCGCCCACCCGCTCGACGCTCGCCGCGCCACAGGCATGGCCGAGCTTCACCGCGTCGATCGCCGAGAGCCCGAGCGCCTCGCCCGCCAGGAAGCCGCCGAAGAAGGCGTCGCCGGCCCCGGTCGTATCCACCACCCGGGCCACTGGATAGGCGGCGATGCGGGTCTCGCCCTCGGCGTCGGCCAGCACCGCGCCCCCGGCGCCGTCGGTCATCAGCACCCGCGACACGCCGTAGTGTTCCCGCAGCCGACGCGCGAGCGCCTCCGTCTCCTGCAGATCCGGGAAGAGCTCGCGCACCGCGGCGGCGGTCGGCTTGATCAGGTCGGCCTCGCGCAGCACGGCGTCGAAGGTGGCGCGATCGCCGAGGCTCTCGACCGCGTCGCTCGGCAGCACGTCGAGATCGACGACCGTCGAGAGCCCCTGCTCGTGGGCGATCTGGAGCGCGGCGAGGGCGGTGTCGAGGGGCAGCTGGGAGATCTCGGTCGAGAGGCGCGCGCCTCGCCGGATGAAGTCCGCGTGGTTCGACCGGACGTGCTCGGGCCGCGTCTGCGCCGTCGCCCCCGCGGCCATGTAGATGACGCGCTCGCCCGAGGCATCGATGAAGATCTCGGCCACCGAGGAGGCGTCGCCCGTCAGGTCGAGGTCGCTCGCAATCGCGTGTCTCGCCATCGCCGCGCGCAGGGCACGACCCGCCTCGTCGTCCGCCAGCCGCCCGAAGATGCCGCTGCGCAGACCGAGCAGCCTGGCCCAGCCGAGCTGGTTCAGCATCAGCCCGCCGATGCAGGTCTGGACGGGGGAGCCGCTCGAGATCGCCTCGAGCAGCCCCTTCTCGCCCGCGCCCAGGGCGCGACGGGTCCGGTGGATGCGATCGAGCACCATGCTGCCGATGCCGACGAGATCGAGGTCGAGCGCGTCCGACGGGCTGTCGGCCCGGCCGTCGTCCGGAGCGGACGGGCTCATCCGTGCCTCCGCTCGAATCGCGTCGTCCAGGGCTCGCCGATCTCGCGGGCGGCCATCGCCTTCACCTCTTCGAAGGCCTCGTCGAAACGTTCGGCATCGATGCTCGTGAGCGCGGGCGTCCCCGGCGCCACGTGGGCGCTCGAGATCACGCCCTCGCGATAGAGCGCCCGCTTCAGGCACGCGAGGGTCCGCTTGCCACCGGCGGCGAAGGTCCGCGCGCTGAAGGCCTCGACCACGCGCCGCGCCCGCTCCATGCGCTCCTCGTCCCCCGCTCGACAGACCTGCCAGGCCCAGGCCCACTCCCGCGGCATCGCGTTCGCCGGCCCCGAGACGACACCTACGGGCAGCCCGCCCGCGCGACGCCAGCGATCCCAATGCTCTCGCACGCTGCCCGACAGCCCGCGGTAGGGCCGGTAGATCTCGAAGATCAGCCGGGCGTTGCCGACGTAGATCCCGAACTCGCCGCGGTCCTTGAAGCTCTTGGCGGCGCGGGTGTAGTTGCCGAGAACCTTGTTGGAAGCCGAGACCTTGATCCCGCGCACGAAGTCGAGCCGGCTCATCGCCTTCACCTGCTTCGTCCGGATATGCGGGACCTTCGGATCGATGGCGATGTCCGCGTTGTCGTAGAGGAAGATCGGAATGCGACGCGCGTGGGCGTCCAGAAGATCCGAAACGTCCCGGAGCAGGAAGCGCACCGGATCGGAAACGCCCTTTATCGACAGCGGCGCGATCACCGCTGCGTCGACACCGCATTCGAGGGCGAAGTCGAGATTCGCCAGCGTCTCCCGAGCGGTCGGCGCCGTCACGCCGGCCCAGCTCTCCACCCCGCGTCCATGGGCTCCCGCAAGCTGCAGGTTCAGCTTCGAGACCTCTTCGGCACAGACCCGGATCACCGCCTGCCGGGTTTCGTTGTCGACCTTGTCCCACTCGCCGGTGGTGCCGGCCGAGAAGATGATGTCGGCGCCTCGACCGTCCTGGACGACATGGCGCACGAGCGCGCGCTGATCCTCCTCGAGGAGACCGCCCTCCTCGTCGAGAATCGTCAGCACGGGCACCGAGAGTCCAGGCCTCGGCTTCGAATCCTCCACGCTCTGAATCGCTCTACCCTCCCGTCGAACTCGAAGAACTCGACGGCGCAGCATAGCGAGCCCGGGGCCGCCCGACCCGACGCGTCCCGCCGAGCCGGCGAGCCGGCGCTTCCCGGGCTGCCGGAACGTCTCGACGAGCCTGAACGTCCCGCCGAGCCGGGAGGTCGCGACCGAAGCTAGAGCGTCTCGAAGAAGAAGGTCATCGGGACGCCCAGCGCCGCTGCCAGCTTGTGCAGGGTCGACATCGAGGCGGCGCTCTTGCCGAGCTCGATCTGGGAGATCAGGCTGACCGAGAGACCCGTGCGGTTGGCGAGCTGCTTGAGGGTGAGCGCGGCCTCGTGGCGCCGCGTCCGGATGCGTCGACCCACCTCGCTGTTGAGCTGGGTCTCGAGGTCGACGAGGAGCCCGCGCTCGCGGATCGCCTCCCGGACCACAGCCTGCATCTCCTCGGGCTCGAGCGGCTTCTGCAGATAGTGGAAGGCCTGGTGCTTCATGGTCGCGACCGCCAGCTCGACCGAGGGCACCGCGGTCGTCGCGATCACGCAGACGTCCCGATCGCAGGCCCGCAAGGCCGCCAGCGCTTCCCCGCCTCCGCTTCCGGGGGTCACGTCGAGCACGATCAGCTGGAAGGTCTGCTCGCGGATCAGCTCCGTGACGCGCTCCGGATCGCTGAGGCCCGTGACCCCGAAGCCCTCCTGGGAGAAGAGCTCCTTCATCTCGATCTGGGACGCCTCGTCCCGATCGATCACGAGTACGTCGAGTCTTCGTCTCTGCTGGCCCATCCCGCTTCCGCCTTCCATCCGCATGCCATGCATGCCTGGTGGCTCCGTGGCCGCGGGCGGCACCCTCGATGGGATTGCCCCGCCGCTGCGCACGAGTTGCAGGGGGAATCGGTCTTTTACCCGAGCTTCCTGAGGGTTTTTCTGGGATTACCGAGGAATTCCGCCCAGCCCGTAGGCCGGGAGAAGATCGACGAGCGTCTAGGGGCGAGTCCCCGATCCGGATCCGCCCGGGATCTCTTCCCGCGCGCCGCGCTCGTCCTCGCCGGAGTCGAAGTCGGAGCCGGGCTCGGAGCCGGGCGGGCGGGGAGGCGGGGCCATCAGCCACGAGCGGCTGAACGCCTGGGGCACCGCGTTCACGGTCAGCGCCCGATCGACCTCGAAGCGGATCGGCTCGCTGTCGGGCTCGTGGATCTCGAGCCAGGCCGGAACCTCCAGCCGCTCGAAGCGCACCATCGGGCCGAGGATCATGAACTCGCCGGAGACCCGATCGATCCGGCGGACCTCGAGATCCTCCGTCGTCACCCAGACTCTCGGCAGCAGGGACTCCCCCCGCCCCACCGCCCTTCCGTCTCCGGCCGCCGACCCGCCGGC
>CAYWGW010000293.1:0-4559 GCA_964457385.1 uncultured Spirochaetaceae bacterium | reverse complement strand
GGCTTCATCGACATCCACACCCACTACGATGCCCAGGTCTTCTGGGATCCGGCGCTCACGCCCTCCTGCTTCCATGGCGTGACGACGGTCGTCGCGGGCAACTGCGGCTTCACGATCGCGCCGGCTCGTGAGGCCGACCGCGAGACGATCGCGCTCACCCTCGAGAAGGTCGAGGACATGAATCCCGCCTGCCTGATGGCGGGCATTCCGTGGGATTTCGAGACCTTTCCCGAGTATCTGGCGTCGGTGGAGCGGCGCGGGACGCTGCTCAACTACGCGGCCTACGTGGGACATACGGCGCTGCGCCTCTACCACATGGGCGCCGACGCCTACGAGCGCGAGGCCACCGAGGCCGAGGTCCAGGCAATGGCGCGCTCGGTCCGGGAGGCGATGGAAGCGGGCGCCGTGGGCCTCGCGACGAGCTTTGCCCCGACCCATGTGGGGATCGGCGGGAAGCCGATCTGCAGCCGTCTCGCGGCGCTCTCCGAGTTCGAGGCGATGGCCGGAGAGCTCGCCAGTCTCGGCCGAGGCGTGATCGAGGCGACCCTGGGCAGCGGCTTCGCCTTCGACGAGATCTACGCCTTCCAGCGGCGCCTGGGGGTCCCGCTGACGTACACGGCGCTGCTGGCGATCCCCGGCCTCTGGCAGCACGGGTCGAGCGTCCACGCGAAGGAGCGCGATCGGGGCACCGACGTCTGGCCCCAGATCTCGGTCCGCAAGCTCACCCTCCAGATGCAGCTCTCCCGGCCCTTTCCCTTCGACCAGGCCGGCTGCTTCTCGGAGCTCTACGGCGAGCCACCCGAGGTCCGCATCGCGCGCTACCGCGATCCCGCCTGGCGGGCTCGGGCGATGGAGGAGCTGGCGCATACGGCCCTGGCCACGCGCTGGGAGAACTTCGAGCTGGCCGAGAGCGAGGTCCACGCCGACCTCGTCGATCGCAGGCTCGTCGATCTGGCGGCGGAGCGCGGCGAGAGCCCGCTCGATACGATGCTCGCGCTCTCGCTCGAGGAGAATCTCGAGACGCGCTTCCGTTACATCCAGGCGAACGACGACGAGGAGGGGATCACGCATCTGCTCCAGCAGCCGCAGATGGCGCTCGGGCTCTCGGACGCCGGCGCCCATGTCGGCATGCTCTGCGACGCGCCGCTGCCCACCGATCTGCTGGGCAACTGGGTGCGGGAGCGCGGGGTGATTCCGCTGGAGACGGCGGTGCACAAGCTGACGGGCGAGCCGGCCGGGATCTTCCGCTTCGAGGATCGCGGCATCCTGCGCCCCCGGGCCCACGCCGACATCTGCGTCTTCGAGCCGGATCGCGTCGGGCCGGGGGCGATCCGTCGCGTGCGGGACTTCCCGGCCGGCGCCGATCGCCTGACGGCGGATGCGCCCGAAGGCATCCGGCACGTGCTGGTCAACGGCACGCCGATCGTCGAGAGCGGCGAGCCCCTCGTCGATCGCCTGGACTCGAGACCGGGGCAGCGTCCGAAGCAGCTGGGCTTTCGTTGAGCCAGCCGACCTCGAGCGGGTCGGCGCCCGGTGCGCCCGTCGTCCTCGAGAGGCCGAGGCCGCATACGACGGTGATCCGGATGAACCGGCCCGAGCGGATGAACTCGATGGCCTTCGAGGGGATGGTGCCGCTGCACCGAGCCCTCGAAGAGGTGGCGCAGGACAACGACACCCATTGCGTGATCCTCACGGGAACGGGTCGGGGCTTCTGCTCCGGCGCCGATACCCAGCACAGCGAGCCCCCGCCCAACATCGAGGGCCTCACGCTCACGCGCATCGCCACGCGCTCGATGACGATCCTGGCGGATCTGGTGCCGGCGCTGCGGCGCATGCCCCAGCCCGTGATCTGCGCCGTCAACGGGCCGGCGATCGGCGGCGGCTTCTGCCTCACTCTGGGTGCAGACATCCGGATCGCTGCCGAGTCCGCGTACTTCCGGGCGGCGGGCATCCACAACGGGCTCACCGCGACCGAGCTCGGTATCAGCTTCCTGCTGCCCCGAGCGATCGGCTCGTCCCGGGCCTTCGAGATCATGCTCTCGGGTCGCGACGTGAAGGCGCGGGAGGCCGCCGAGATCGGGCTCGTCTCGCGCACGGTGCCCGACGCGACGTTGATGGAGACGGCCCTCGACCTCGCCGATCGGATCAACGGCTGGAGCACCCAGGGTGTGCAGCTCACGAAGCGGATGCTCTGGTCGGGGCTCGAGACGGCCAGCCTCGCCGCCGCCATCGAGCTCGAGAGCCATACCCAGCTCTTCGTGCGACTGACGACCCGGAACTTCGAGGAGGCCGTCGCCGCCCGCAAGGAAGGCCGGTCCGCGCGCTTCGAGGATTGACGCTTCGGGGGCGGACGAGCCCCGATCGACGAGGAGAGCCCGATGGACCCGAACCGCCCCGTGATCATCGAGGTCGCGCTCAACGGCGCGACCTCGCCGGAGCGCAACCCGAACGTCCCCGTCGACCAGCAGGCCCTCGTGAAGGACGCGATCCGATGCATCGAGGCGGGTGCCAGCATCGTGCATACCCACGCGCCGGACATCCGCATCCCCGGCGAGGCGGGGGCTCGTCAGTACCTCGACCACTTCGAGCCGATCCACGCCCGTCATCCCGACGCGATCCTCTATCCGACGCTGGTCTTCGCCGATGCAATCGAAGAGAAGACCAGCCATCTCGCGCCGCTTGCGAAGGCCTTTCCGCTCCGGATGGGGTTCGTGGATCCGGGCTCGGTCAATCTCACACCGACCGACGACGCCGGCAAGCCCTTCCCGGCGCGCTGGGTCTATGCGAACTCCCCGGCCGACATCGCCTACAAGTTCGAGCTCTGCGAGCGGCTCGGGGTCGGACCGGGCATGGCGATCTTCGAGCCCGGCTTCCTGCGCAGCGTGCTCGCCTGGGAGGCGGCCGGAGCCTTGCCTCGTGGGGCCTTCCTCCGTTTCTACTTCGGCGGCGAGCGCAGCTATCGGGGCGCCGGGCGGATCGACCTGCTCTTCGGCCTGCCGCCGCGCCGTGCCTGTCTCGACGTCTATCTCGAGATGCTGGGCGAGCGCCAGCTGCCGTGGTCGGTGGCCATCCTCTCCGGTGAGCCCTGGGACGGCGGGGTGGCGCGCCACGCGCTCGAGCGGGGCGGGCATCTGCGGGTCGGGCTCGAGGACTACGCCGGCGATCGCACGCCGAGCAACCTGGAGCTCGTCGAGGAGGCCGTGGCGTTATGTGGTGAAGTCGGGCGTCCGGTGGCGACCCCGCGCCAGGCGATCGAGCTGATCGGCCTGCCGGGCTGACGGACGTTCGGAGGATCCGATGCAGACGCCCACTCGCGCCGATCGATCGTCGGAGCACGATCCCATCGGTGACCACGATGACTACGGCGACCACGGCCGCCACGGTGACCATGCAGACCGTGAAGGCCACGGCTGGTGGCCCTACGTGGCGCCCTACGGCCTGTTCCTGCTGCTCTCGGAGCTGGGGGGACGGTTGCCGGACCAAACGGATCCCTGGCTGCTCTTTCTGAAGCCGGCCATCGTCCTGGGCTTGATTCTCTGGTTCCGTTCGCGCGGGGCGTATCCCGAGTGGCGAGGGCAGGGCGCGCGGATCGGCTGGGCGGGGGGGCTGCAGGACGTCGCAGTCGGGCTCGGGCTCACCGTGCTCTGGGTCGCGCCCTACGTCCTCATCCCGGGACTGCGACCAGATCCCGCGGACGCCTTCGACCCGACGATGGCGGGCACGGATCTCATCCCGTTGATCCTGCTGCTGCGTCTTTTCGGGTACGCGCTGGTCACCCCCGTCTTCGAGGAGCTCTTCATCCGGAGCTTCGTGATGCGCATCGCAGACGTCTGGGAGAGCGACCGCGATTTCCGCGACCAGCCGATCGGCCGTTATTCCCGCCGCAGCGCAATCGTGACCACGATCGTCTTCACGTTGGGACACGTGCCCTGGGAGTGGTGGGTCTGCGTGCCCTGGGTGCTGCTCTCGAATCTCTGGTTCTACCGGCGCAAGAGCCTCTCGTCCGTGATGCTCGTGCACGGCGTGACGAACGCGTCGCTGCTGGCGCTCGCGATCTGGGGGGGGGAGCTCTTCCGGGACGTCGACGGATCGTGGCTGTCGTTCTGGTTCTTCGTGTAGCGCGGGGCGATGCGGCGGGTGGCGTCGGGACGGGGCGAGGATCGGGCTCAAGCGGCGCCGCGATGGCCACGACGGATCCGCTGGGCGAGCTCCGTCAGCTCCACGATCGTATCGCGCAGCTCGTGCTGGACGTCGTCCTCGGCGGCCATGGCGACCGCCTTCGCGCTGACGGCCATGCTCGGATAGCCGAGCCGCTCGGACTCCGAGGCGAGCTGACGCGCGAGCTCAGCGACCCGCGTCGCGGCCCGCTGCAGCTCCGCGTCCTGGATCCCGTCGATCCGTTCGGCCAGTCCGATCACGAAGCGATCGATGTCGTCGGCGAGCTCCGGGGTGTCTTCCCGGGTGGATCGGATCGGCGGCTTCTGTTCGCGCATGTCGCGGCATTCATCGGCCGGGGCGACGCCAAACTAGAGGCCCCGCCCCGCCGTTCCGACCGACCG
>CAYWGW010000292.1:0-4583 GCA_964457385.1 uncultured Spirochaetaceae bacterium | reverse complement strand
GAGTTCGTCGACGGCGCGGAGGCCCAGGCCCGGGCGCTCGGTACGACGCCGATTGCGGTCTACGTCGAGCATCCGATCCAGGATCGGACGGACGACGAGATGAGGGCTTTGGCAGATGGCGCCGTCGGCGAGATCGTGGCAAAGCTCTGTCGGGATCCGGACTGAGCGCGCTCGGATGAGTCGACGAAGGAAGTGAGGCGGCGATGCCGATCCGGGGAATCGATCACGTGGCGCTCACCTGCGCCGATCCCGAGGCGACTCTCGAGTTCTATAAGCGCGTGTTGGGGGCCGAGAGCATCTTCGAGGCGCTCTGGCGCGCCGGGGAGATCCCCGTCGTGCTGCTCCAGATCGGCGGGAGTCGGCTGAGCATTCATGCAGCGACCTCGCCGGCGGAGCCCCACGCCCGGGTACCGATGCCGGGATCGGGGGATCTCTGCTTCCGGTTCGAGGGGTCGATCGTGGAGGCGGAACAGATGCTCCTCGATCACGACGTCGAGATCGAGCTCGGACCGGTCGATCGGCCCGCGGCGGACGGGAAGCTCGGGCAGTCGATCTACTTCCGGGATCCCGACGGCAACCTTCTGGAGCTGCTGTCGACGGATCCGTGAGCGGTCGGGATTCGAGAGGAACCAGATGCTCGATCAGGCACTGTCGTTCGAAAAGGAGAGGATCGGAATGGGTCGTTGGAGTCGCGAGGAGCTCGAGGAAGCCTTCCAGCTGTATCAGGAGACGGCGCTGCGCGCCGGCACCACGGGCGACTGGCGCCCCTGGGCCGATCTCTTCACCGAGGATGCGACCTACATCGAGCATCACTACGGCACGTTGGGCGGTCGCGAGGCGATCTACGACTGGATCCAGAACGCGATGTCCCAGCCGGTGGTACGGGACATGCGTTTCTTTCCGATCGAGTGGTACATCATCGACGAGGATCGGGGCTGGGTCGTCTGTCAGGTCTGGAACCGGATGATCGATCCCGGCGATGGCTCCATCCATCAGCAGTACAACTTCACACTGCTCAAATACGCAGGCCGCATGAAGTGGTCCTTCGAGGAGGACATCTACAACCCGATCCATTTCGCCACCGCGATCAAGGGCTGGAAGGCACGCAAGGCCGAGCTCGAGGCGAAGGGGAGCTGACCCGGTCGGGCTCCGCGCGGGAGTCGCTCAGATATATTCTAGACGTATTGGAGCAGACTCCGGGGATGCCGGCGCTTGAGCGCGCGGAATCCCAGGCAGATCGGGTAGAGCACGATCAGGACGGCCAGCGCCGCGAGCCCGGTCTCCGCCAGCCCCCGCTGCATCAATCCGCCCGTGATCCCGATCGCGGCGAAGCCCAGCATCGGGAAGTGCAGCACGTAGAAGAAGAGCGCCGTCTGTCCGAAGACGAGCAGCGGATTCCAGCGATTGGGCTCGCCCCGCATGCGCCGCTCGTAGCGCAGGAAGACGACCAGCAGAAGCGCCATCAAGCCCAGCTCGAGACAGACGAAGGTGAGTGCCGGCGGGTACTTGCTCACGTGGAGCCATTGCAGCACGGCGGTGTCATCGCGCAGCAGCCCCATGTTTCCGTAGGCGTTACGGCTGCGGAAATAGGCCCAGGCCAACAGGGCCGTCAGCCCCGAGAGCAGCAGCAGCTTCTCGACCTGCTGGCCGCCGTGCTCGTCGGCGGGCTGCTCGAGTCGAAATCGCCCGAAGGCCCAGCCGAGAACCATCATCGCCAGCCAATGGCTCATCGGATAGAGGACCGTCACGGGGCTCCCGTAGACGGGCACGAAGAGAAGATGCTGCCAGAGCGGTCGCTCGCCGGGGCCGATCGGGAAGAAATGCCGCAGGACGAGCTCGCTGCCCACCAGCCAGAGGAGGGCGAGGGCGACGAGAGCCCGGGTGGGAAGCCGGCGGATCCCGATCATGGCGAGCATCGATGCTCCGATCGCGAACAGCACCTGCAGGATCAGGACGCCCTGGGCCGCCAGCAGCGAGAGCAGGCCTTCGAAGCCGAGGATCACCAGCGCACGGATCAGCAGATGACGATCCAGATCCCACTCGCTCATACCCTCGCGCCGCCGCTTCTCCAGACTCATGGCGAGAGAGGTGCCCGAGAGGAAGAGGAAGGTCGGCGCGCAGAGATGGGTGATCCAGCGCGTCAGGAACTGAAGCGGCTCGAGCTCGTCGCCCGGCATCCAGACCGGATTGCCCGAGGCGGGATCGAGGAGATAGGCCGAGTCCGCCGCGAAGCGTCCGGCGTTCCAGGTCTGGGAAGCATGATCCACCGCCATCAGGATCATGACGAGGCCGCGCATCCAATCGAAGGCGGCGATGCGACGGAGCTCGGGGGGCGACATGGCGGCCGGAGGATAGTCGGCACCCCCGCCCCCCGCTGCCCTCATCGGGTAGGCTCCCCGGGTGCAGCGCCAAGGGCTACCCCTCTCCCTCAAGCTGGTCTACGGCCTCGGGGATCATTCGATCAACGTGGCGCTCGTCGCGCTCACGATGATCCTGCCCTTCTATCTCACCGAAGTCGTCGGGATGCCGATCGGGCTGGCCGGACTCGTGCCTCTGATCGGACGCTCGGCGGACGCCCTGACCGACGTCTGGATGGGGAGGATCTCGGATCGGACGACCTGGCGGGTCGGTCGCCGCCGACCCTACCTGCTGATCGGTGCGCTCCCCTTCGCCTTCTCCTTCGCCGCGATCTGGGCGGGTCCGCCGATCGGAAGCCCCGGGCTTCAGCTCGCCTACTACGGTGGGGTCTACGTCCTGTTCAGCGTGAGCATGACGGTGGTCGCGATTCCCTACCAGGCGCTGCTTCCGGAGATGACCGACGACTATCAGGAACGGAATTCCCTCGCCACCTTCCGCTCGGTCTCTTCGATTCTGGGCACCTTCGTCACGTTGGTCTGCTTCAAGCCCCTGGCCGACGCGCTCGGAGGCGACGTCCGGGCCTGGTCGATCGCGGGCTCCGCCCTGGCTCTCTGGATCCTGCTCCCCTGGCTGCCGATCCATCGCGTCACCTTCGAGCGCCCCGATCGTGCTATGCAGTCGGCGCTCAGCGTTCGTGAGTCCTTTCGCCTGCTCGGCGAGAACGCGAGCTTCCGACGCCTGCTCGGCCTCTTCACCCTCGGCCGCATGGCGATCGATCTCCCGATGGCGCTTTTCCTTCTCTACTTCACCTACGTGCTCGGACGTCCGGAGGACTTCGAGATCGTGATGGGCTGCTTCCTGCTCTCGGTGGTCGTTTCGATGCCATTCTGGCTGCGGATCGCACGGGGGCGGGACAAGGCCACGATCTACCTCTTCGGCTGCGTGGGCTGGGTGCTCGGGCTGGGTCTGCTCTTCGTGAACCAGCCGGATTGGCCGCTTGCCTGGACGATCGGCTTCATCTGCCTGGCGGGCTTCGGCTATTCGGCGGCCGACATGATCCCCTGGTCGATGGTGGCCGACGTGGCGGACGAGGACGAGATCCTCTCGGGCGAGCGGCGCGAGGGGCTCTACGTCGGCGTCTTCACGTTCCTGAGGAAGCTGGCGGGGGCTCTCGGCGTGGCCTTCGCGCTGAACGTGCTCGGCTGGGTCGGCTTCGAGAAGGGGAAGGCGGCCGACGAGGGAGTGCTGTGGACGCTGCGCGGGATGACGGCGCTCCTGCCCATTGTCTTCGTGCTGGCGAGCGCCTGGATCGCCCGGGGCTATTCACTCGGGCGGGCGCGCCACGGCGAGATCCTGGCGGAGCTGGCCCGGCGGCGGCCTCCCGAGAATGGCCGTTAGGCAGCTCAGGCAGTGAAGTCGATCGCGCCGCCGTCGATGCGCAGATTCGCCCCGTTGATGCAGCGAGCCTTGTCGCTCACGAGGAACGCGACGAGATGACCGATGTCCTCGGGATCTGCGATGAGACCGGCGGGATTGGGCATGACCTCGCGGCTGATCTTCTCCGCGACGGTGGACCAATCCGTCGGCTCCCCGGCGCGCGCGGCCCGATGCTGGAAGCGTTCGCGGATCTCCTCGGTCGCGATCAGGCCGGGGCTCACGCAGTTCACGGTGATCCCGGTATGCGCGAGCTCCTTCGCGAGGGAGACGGTCATGTTCGGAAGCGCCATCTTCGACGCATAATAGTGGGGCATCGTCGGTCCCGGTCGGAACGTCCCCATGGTGCTCACGAATACGATGCGGCCCCAGCCGCGCTCGCGCATGCCCGGCGTGAAGGCCTGGACCATGCGCACGCCCGAGAGGACGTTCTTCTGGTAGAGGTCGACCCAGTCCCCGGTCGGGCTCTGCCAGCTGCCGCGCTCGGCAACGCCGTAGTTGTTCACGAGGATGTCGATGTCGCCCACGCGCTCGGCGACCTCCCGGGCTCCGTCGTCCGTCCGGATCTCTCCGGCGACGGCTCGGGCGTCGAGTCCCTCGCCTCGGAGGGTGTCGGCCACCTGCTCGGCGGGCCCGATCTCGAAGCCATGGACCCAGACCCGCGCGCCTTCCAGGCCGAGCACCCGGGCGATCCCCGCCCCCGTTCCCCGATGGCTGCCCGTCACGATCGCCGTCCGTCCGCTCAGCTCGAGATTCATGTCTTTGCTTCCGTGGCCGTGGCCGTGGCAGGC
>CAYWGW010000291.1:1497-4623 GCA_964457385.1 uncultured Spirochaetaceae bacterium | reverse complement strand
ATTTTCAAAATCGCCCCGAGGTCTATGTCTCTGGCAACTTGTTCATTTACTACGGCCCGGAGCGATCCGGCGGCGGCGCTCCGAGCCGCCGAGCAGGAATCACGGCACTCGGTCCGCCGTGCTTCGGTCGGCGCCGTGCTGATCGGATGGGAGCAGGGCGGGACTCCCGGATCGTTCGAGTACGTTCGATCCCTGCCGTCGGGTCACGACCGCCAGCGCTATCTCGCTTTCGTCGCACGTCGCAAGGTGCTCCGGGACGGCGTGGAGGCCGCCATCCGCTGGGCCGAGAGTCAGCCCGACGAGCCCCAGGAGTTCAAGCTGAATCTCTTCCGGCGCATCGCGAGCGCCGCGGCGCAGGTCGAGCCCCTGCGCGCTGCCGCCTGGGCCGAAGAGCAGATCTCGGGTCCCTTCGGTAGCCAGCTGCCCCAGCGTGTCGGCACGCGCTGGGTGATTCGGGAGCCCGAGGCCGCCATGGACTGGTTCGCAGGGCTGCCCGAAGGCTTCGAGCGGGAGACGGGGTTGCGGGAGACTTTTCGCGTGTGGCTCGGGCACGACAGGGCAGCAGCGCACGCTTGGATGGCCGAGCGGGAGCCTGCCGCCTGGCTCGACCCGGCGCGGGCTCTCTACGCGATGAGCCTCTACAAGGATCCCGATGCGAATCCCCTGGTCGCGCTCGAGCAGGCGCTGTCGATCCACGCCGAGCAGCTCCGTTGGGCGACCGTGGGACGCATCTGGCGCGTCTGGTACGTGCGTGATGCGGAGGCCGCCGAAGTCTGGTTCCTCGAGCGGGAGAGTGGAATCCCGCCCTTCTATCGCGCGCGGATTCCGACCATCCCGTCCGGCATGTTGAAGGCCGCCGGCGTCGATCTCCCGTCCTTTCTGGAGGATGGGGAGCCCGAAAGCCCGGACGAAGGGTAGGCGGGTAGTCGTCCTCGGGTCATGACTGCGGAGAGGGTGCAGGGCGCGGAGCAGGGCCGGGCGAGCCAGGCGGTCGACGGGTCAGCTCAGCCGGCAGGGGGAGCTTCGTCTTTCTGCTCTGCCCCCTCGCCGGTGGCTGCGGCGGCGTTCGCGGTGTCGGCGGCGTTCGCGGCGTTCGGGCGACTGGACCCTTCCTGAGCGACGGCGGTGTTCTTCGCGTGCCCGAAGCGATCGGCGCGTTCGATCAGCTTCTCGGCGCGAGCCAGGTCCTCGTCTCCGCGTCGCTGGCGCAAGGTCTCGGCCAGCTGTCGCGCCGTTTCGGTGTCGAGGGGCTCGGCGAGGAGCCGCCGATCGAGTCCTGCGATGGCTTCGTCGATCCGCCCCAGGCGAGCGAGCAGTGCGGCCCGGGAGCGCGCCAACCGGCCGCCCGCCGGATCGGCAAGTGCCTCCTGGTCGCGTAGACCGCGCGAGTAGAGAACCAGGGCCTCTTCGGGATCCGTCTCTTCGACGAGGGACGCCAGGCCGGCGAGGGCCTCGGGCTGCTCCGGGTCGATCGCCAACGCGGCTTCGTAGGCGCGCCGTGCCTCGGTCTCGGCTCCGGCGGCGACTTGGACGTCACCGAGGAGAGCGGGAATCAGACTGTTGTCGGCCGCCTTCTCCGACCTCGCAAGCTGCTCAAGCTGCTGGCGCGCCTCGGAGAGGCGGTCCAACTCGACCAGGGCACGCACCAGCGTTCGGAGGGCGTCTGCGGCGACCGGATCCGCCAGGTCGAGGCGGGAGCCGCCCTCGATCACCCGGACGGCAGCCGTCGGACCCGCGCGATGCCACGCGCCCCGGGCGATCGCCGCGACGGCACGACTCCAGCCCTCCCGATCTCCGAGGATCGCGAGCAGTCTCGGAGGCAGGCTCCCGACGAGGGGTTGCATTCGTGCCACCAGCTCGACTTCGAGCAACGCCATGTCCCGAGTGGGCGGCGCTTTCTGGGCGGCATGGTGGAGCGCGCTGATCGCCGCCGCCTCGTCGCCCTGCGCCGCGAGGATCCGGGCCAGCCGGTAGCGGCCGTCCGTCGCGCTGGGGTCGACACGCAAGGAGTAGCGATACTCCTCGATCGCGCGGTCGAACAGACCGCTCTGCTCCGCGGCGACGGCCGCGTAGTAGCGGGCGATGACGTTGTCCGGCCAGAGTCGCAGCCCCTCGGTGAAGCGCTCCAGTGCTGCCTCGGGTTCCTGTCGGCCCAGATGGATGCGCCCCTCGATCATCGCGCGATGGGAGTCGGATTGGAGACGTCCGGCGATTTCGCCCGCCCGCTCGTAGCGCTCCGCCAGGACCAGCGTGTCGCCGAGGGCGAAGAGCAGCTCGTCGCTCGGACTCGGGAGAATCGCGAGAGCCTCTTCGTAGGCCGCGACGGAATCGTCGAAGCGCTTCTGGTCGGCCATGAAGCCCGCGAGATCGCGCCATGCTTCGGCCGCGAGCCCCGGTGAGTCGACTTCGGTTGCGGCTCGCAGGGTCTGCTCGGCCCCTTCGAGATCGCCGCCGGACAGCTGGCGCATCGCATAACCCACCCGGAACTCGCGGCTCGCGGGATCGGCGCGATGGGCAGCCAGGACGGCGGAGGTCGCCTCCTCCGGCTGGTTCCGGGCCAGAAAGAAATCCATGGCCGAGCGTACGACGATGGAGCTCGTCGGATGCTTCTCGAGGCATTCCCGATGAATCGTCTCGGCCTCTTCGAGTTCGTTCTTCTCCTGGGCAAAGACGGCGCGGGCGGAGCAGAAACGGGCCTGGTGCTGCGTACCGAAGGAGGATTCCGCAGCGGCTTCGACGACATCGCTGAGAGCCTCTTCGGCCTCGTCGGTTCGTTCGAGGGCGAGCAGGGCCGTGACCCGAGCGATCAATCCTTCGGGATCGCCCGGATTGAGCTCGAGGATTCGATCCGCGTCCTCGATGGCGCGCTCGTAATCGAGATTCTTTCGAGTCCGGATCCGCGCGTTGGCGCGGATCCGGAGGGCTCTGAGATGGTCCGGCTCGAGCTCGAGCACGGTCGAGGCCGCCTCGATCGCCTCCTCGAGGTTACCTGTCTCGAGTCCGCCCGAAGCGAGGGCCAGGGCCGCCGGCAGCCGCCACTCCTCGCTCTCCATCGCCTTGCGAAGCGGCCAGAGCGCCTGACTCGGGCGTGCGGTCGTGGAGAGTGCGACCCCGTAGCGATAGAAG
>CAYWGW010000291.1:0-1487 GCA_964457385.1 uncultured Spirochaetaceae bacterium | reverse complement strand
AAGACCTCGGGATCGTTCGAGCCTTCATCGATCAGTTCGACCAGCGGCTCGAGAGACTCCTCGAAACGTCCGGCTGCATGCAGCGCGCGAATGTCTTCCAGCGAACGCTCGCCTCCGCACGCGACGAACGCGATGAGCAGGGGTGCGAGGAGAAGGGTCGGGGCGACGAGGCGGAGTGTACGGCGTCGATGCATCATGGCGTCACAATACAGCGTGTCATGGCGAGTCGAAAGATGGTTGAAGTATGCTCGGGCGATATGGAAAAGAAGCCCCTGCATCTCCGAACCTGGCCCTACGCCGTCGCGGCCCTGCTCGCCGTCGCGCTCTTCCTCTCCACTGCGATCGATCTGCGCAGGGGGGATCCCCGTCCGAGGGGTTCCGCCGAGGACGTCGCGGCCCTCGCGAGCCGGGACGACGTGAATGTCCTTTTCATCATGATCGATACGCTGCGCGCCGATCGCCTCAGCGCCTACGGATACGAGCGCGAGACGAGCCCCCTGATGGATCATCTCGCCGGGCATGGGGTCCGCTTCGCTCGTCATCTGGCGCAGTCCTCCTGGACGAAGGCCTCGATGGCCTCACTCTGGACGGGTCTGCATCCCAACCGGACGGGAGTGACCCGGTTCAACGACCTGCTCTCCTCCGAAGCCGTGATGCCGGCGGAGCGGCTCCGGGAGGCCGGCTTCCGCACGGCCGGAATCTGGCGCAACGGCTGGGTGGCGGGCTACTTCGGATTCGATCAGGGATTCGAGGTCTACGATCGGCCGGTCTCGCGGCCGCCGCCGCCCGAGGTTCGGATGGAGAACCCGACCATGAAGATGGTCGGGACGGATATGGATGCCATCGTCGCCGCCGAGGACTTCCTGCGCGTCTACAAGAACGAGCGTTGGTTCCTCTATCTGCATCTGATGGACATTCACGAGTACACCTACGACGTGGACTCGGCGCGTTTCGGGACCTCGTTCTCGGACATCTACGACAACTCTATCCTGCGAACCGACATGGAGCTCCGCCGGCTCTTCGACTTCCTCGCCGCCCAGGGGCAGCTCGAGAAGACGTTGATCGTCCTCACCTCGGATCATGGAGAGGCCTTCATGGAGCGGGGCTTCGAGGGCCATGCGAGAAAGGTCTACCGCGAGACGACCGAGGTCCCGTTGATCCTTTCATTTCCTTTCACGCTGGAGGAGGAGGTCGTCATCGAGTCCCGGACCCAGGGCGTCGACCTCTGGCCGACCGTGCTGGATCTGGTGGGCGTCGATTTCGCTCCTGGTCAGACCCTCGATGGGCGATCGCGGGTTCCGGAGCTGATGGCAGCCCTTCGCGGCGAAGAGATCGAATCCGCGGGAGCGCCGTCGCTGGCCCACCTGGATCAGACCTGGGGCCAGCGTGACGTCGCATCCCGGCCGACCGTGGCCGTCTCCGACGGTCCACTCCGCTACGTGCGTTCGGCAGAGCCGACGGGCGTGCTGCTCGAGGAGCTCTTCGAC
>CAYWGW010000290.1:0-4624 GCA_964457385.1 uncultured Spirochaetaceae bacterium | reverse complement strand
TCCCGACCTCGCACTAGCGCGATCCCGCCGATCCGAGGCCGTCGCGGCTTCGGATCGGCTCGCCCGCGGGACCCTGAGCGCCGGGATCGGATCGGCGCGGGCCCGGGCACAACGTGCCGGGCGCTTTCACGATTCTTGCTACGCTGGGGCATTGCGTTCGAATCGGTCTGCCGATCGCGCGCGGAGAAATGCCCATTTCGTCGGATCGGGTCTCCATCCTTGCGGACGTCGCGGAGATCGTGTCGCGCTCGCACGATCTGACGGAGACCCTCGCCAACGTCACCGAGCTCGTCTCCAAGCGACTCGACGCGGACGTCTGCTCCATCTACACGGTGGATCCCGATCGTCGGAAGCTCGTGCTCTCCTCGACCATCGGGCTCGACGTCGGCGCCGTCGGACAGGTCGAGCTCGACATCGGCGAGGGACTGGTCGGCCTGGCGGCGGAGCGGGGCGAGCCGATCGCGATCGAGCATGCGAAGAGCAATCCCCAGTTCCGCTACTTCCCGGAGACGCGCGAGGAGCGCTTCGAATCGCTGCTCGCGGCACCGTTGATCGTGCAGGGCGTGGTGATCGGCGTGCTGGTGATCCAGACCGTCGACATCCGGCGCTTCGACGAGCCGGACATCGAGCTGCTCCAGACGTGTGCGTCGCTGCTGGCTCCGATCGTCGTGAACGCGCAGCTCCTGGCGTTGCTGTCGACCAACGAACAACATCGCCTCGATCTCGTCACCCGCATGACCGACGCCTCCCGTCCGATCCTCAGAGAGGAGAAGAAGCCGCGGGCGGAGAAGAACGTGACGATGCGCGGTCTCGCGACGGCGCGGGGCGTCGCGATCGGCCCGATCTACCATCTCGGCAAGCCCGTCGACCTCGATCGCATCGAGTACACCCCCAGCCCGGACCTCGCTCGGGAGCACGCGGACTTCGAGCGCGCCCTGGGCGAGGCGCGGCGCGAGATCGCCGAGATGCGCGAGGTCGTGCGTGATCGCTTCGGGCCCGAGTTCGCAGCAGTCTTCAATACCCAGATCCAGATCCTCGAGGACAAGGGCTTCGTCTCGAACGTGAGCCAGGCCGTCGACGAGACGGGCAACGCGCGCGAGGCGCTCCGGCGGGTGCTCGAAACCTATCGCCAGACCTTCGAGCGCATCGAGGATCCCTACTTCCGCGAGCGCGGAACCGACATCGCCGACGTCGGGCAGCGCGTGATGGAGAAGATCCTCGGGGTGCGAGATCAGGTCATGCCGATGCCCGAGGGCGCGGTGGTCGTGGTCGATCAGCTGCTGCCGGCGCTCTTCGCCCGGCTCGAGATGGACAAGGTGGCGGCGATCGTGGCGGAGCACGGCGGTCAAACCTCCCATGGCGTGATCTTCGCCCGGACGCTCGAGCTGCCGGCGGTGACCGGGGCTACCGGCATCCTCGAGGAGGCCCGGGAGGGCGAGGTCGCGGTCGTCGACGGCGCGACCGGCACGATCTACCTGTCGCCGGACGAGCTGCTGCTGCGCGAGTTCGAGCAGGCGCAGCACCGCTACGAGATCGCCGTCGAGCATCTCGACGCGATGCGCGAGCGCCCGGCCGAGACCGTCGACGGTCGCCGCATCCGGCTGTCGGCCAATGCCGGCCTGCTCGCCGACCTGCGACTCGTCGACAAACATGGGGCCGAGGGTGTCGGTCTCTTCCGGACCGAGCTGCTGGCGCTGGCCCATCGCGGATTCCCGAGCGAGGAGGAGCAGGAGCAGCTCTATCGGCGTGTGGTCGAGTTCCTGGATCCGCGCCCGTGTACCATCCGGACGCTCGATCTCGGTGGCGACAAGGGCATTCCGAACATCGGCCTCGGCGACGAGGAGAACCCGCAGCTCGGTTGTCGCTCGATCCGCCTGACGCTCGAGAATCGTCGTGCCTTTCGCGCCCAGCTGCGGGCAATCCTGCGCTCGAGCACCCTCGGAAACCTACGGCTGCTGCTGCCGATGATCTCGAGTCTGGGGGAGCTGCGGGAGGCGCGCGGGTTGATCGACGAGGTCCGGCTCGAACTCGTCCGAGAGGGCAGCCGGTTCGATCCGGAGCTGCAGGTGGGCATCATGGTCGAGGTGCCCTCGGCCGCGATCACGGCGGCGGTGCTGGCTCGGGAATGCGACTTCTTCAGCATCGGGACCAACGACCTCACCCAGTACACGCTGGCCGTCGATCGGGGCAACGAGCGCGTGGCCCACCTCTACGATCCGATGCATCCGGCGGTGCTGCAGCTGATCCACATGACGGTGAAGGCGGCGGCGGACGCGGGAATCCCGGTCTCGGTCTGCGGCGAGATGGCTTCGAACCCGCTCTCCGTGCCACTCCTGATCGGTCTCGGCATCGGCGAACTCTCGGGCACGCCGGCGACGGTGCCGGTCGTCAAGGAGATCATCCGGGCGCTGGACTCCGGCGATCTCGAGGCCGATGCGCGGGAGGCCCTGGCGGCGCGGACGGCGGCGGAGGTACACGCCATCTCGGCGTTGCGGCTGCGCTCCGCGGGGCTGCTCGACCATCCGGACATCGGGACCTGGCTCGGGCAGCTGCTCGACGATGCGCTGGGTCCGCGCTGAGTCCGCGATCAGGACGCCCGCCTAATCGTTGCGCTCGGTGTCCTGCGCGGCGTCCGACAGACCGAGCTCCCGATCGGCAATCCGATGAAGCCCATGAAGACGGCGATCGAGCTCGAGGGCGAGGGATCGTTCCTGCTTCTCGTCCAGGCAGGCGGCGACCGGGAGCGGCTCGCCGAAGGCGCAGACGACTCGCGCGAAGGGCAGGGGGATCAGGCTGGCGTCCCAGCTCCGAAGCCGCCAGGCCGGGCGGGCGGAGAAGCCCAGGGGCACGACCTCATGACCCGTGAGGCGGGCGAGGGCCAGAACGCCGGTTTTGGAGACCCGAGCCGGGCCGCGCGGGCCATCCACCAGGACCGCGACCGTGAGACCCTGGTCGATCTGACGCACCATCCGACGAAGCACGGCCGAGCCGCCGCGGGAACTCGAGCCCCGCGCCGGTTCGGCGTAGCCGAGCTCGAGCAGGGCGGCGCTCACGAGATCGCCGTCTCGACTGCGGCTCACGGCGACGCCGTAGCCCTGGTCGCGGAAGAGCCACACCGCAGGCAGCATCGATTCATGGTAGAAGGCCGCCAGCCGTGATCCCGGGTCCCGACCCGTCGCGGCTTCGCGGGGATCGGGTCCCAGAATGCGGACGCGCCAAGTCGCGCCGAGGATCCGCAGCAGCCAGGCCGACAGCCAGCCGAACAGGGCCAGTCCGAGCCGGTGCCTCCACTCGGGGGTCCCTGCATCGAGTCGTTGCTCGTGTGGATCGCTCGGATCTTCCATCGGATGCACAGGTTAGATTAGAGCGGTGGACGGGCGAAGCCGCCTCGACTCTCGTCTCCCGTCATCCGACCGCTCGGATGCAACGCATTCGGCACTGTGGTACCCGTTGCGCGGCTCGAAGGCCTGCCCGGAGTGGGTCGTCCCTCGGTCAGCCGGTGGGCATCCGGCGGAGGACGCTGGAACCGCCAGCCCTACGCCTCGCGAATCCGATCCATCACGAGTCTCATGAGCGCAATCCCTCTCGATACGGCCCGAAACTATCTCGATCTGACGAAGCCGCGGCTGCTGCCGATGGTGCTTTTCACGGGTCTGCCGGTGCTCGGAATGGCCGCCGGAGGATGGCCGGCTCCCGGATTCTGTCTGGCGGTGATGGTCGGGATCGCGCTGGCGGCGGCCTCGGCCAATACGCTGAACGCCTATATCGAGCGCGACAAGGACGCCTTGATGGAGCGGACGCGGAACCGACCCCTGCCGGCCGGGCTGATTGCACCGCGTGCGGCGCTCGTCTTCGGTCTCGTTCTCGCGATCTCCTCGACGGCCCTGCTCGCATGGGTGAGTGGGCCGCCGGCAGCGCTGGTCGGGATCGCGAGCATCCTGTTCTACGTCTTCGTCTACACAGTCTGGCTGAAGCCTCGTTCGATCTGGAACGCGGTCATCGGAGGGGCAGCCGGAGCGGCCGCACCGCTGATCGCCGACGCAGCCGTGAATGGGTCGATCGGTCCCGCCGGCTGGACGCTCTTCGCCATCGTTTTCTTCTGGCAGCCGCCGCATGTCTGGGCAATCGCGCTGTATCGCAAGGCCGACTACGCGGCCGCGGGCATTCCGATGCCGCCCGAGGTGATCGGGGACGAGGCGACGCGCCGACGCGTGGTCGCGTATACGGCCGGGCTCCTGCCGGTCACGATCGCGCCCTATTTCCTCGGCCTGGTCGGCCCGATCTACTTGGCCGTGGCGGCTGCGGCGGGACTCTGGTTTCTCCTCCGGGCCTTCCGTCTCTTCCAAGAACGCACGGACGACGCGGCCCGAGGCGTGTTCCGGGTCTCCCTCGCGTTCCTCTTCGCCGTCTTTCTGGCGATGCTCGTCGATCTCCTGGTTCCGTTCTAGGCCCAATACTGTTCGATGACAGTTCTTGCGTTTCTTCTATCGCCTTCATCTCCTCTCTCTGTCATTTCCTCTCTCTGTCCCTCTCGTCCCTCTCATGGTCTCACGATGATCCTCGGATGGGGGGCGGGCCGGATTCCGCATGAGCTTCGCACCGGAGCACCGGACGGTTGACTTCC
>CAYWGW010000289.1:0-4747 GCA_964457385.1 uncultured Spirochaetaceae bacterium | reverse complement strand
GACCGATCCAGGTCAGGGCGACGAGGGTCGCGAGGAATGCGAGGGCAGCCATCCAGTCGTAGCTCATGTCGGTTTCGCTTCTCGTCCTGAATGAAGCTCGAGCTCGAGCTCGAGTCCGAGCCGCGCCGCGTCCTCGCGACCGAGCCAACGGCGCAGCCTTCCTGCCAGCTCCTCGATCTCGCGTCTCGTGCGCCGATCGCCGTCGTCCCCGTCTCCGAGATCCTTCGACGTGTCGAGAACCCGGATCGATCCGAAGATCTCCGTTTCCAGGCCCAACGCGTCGTAGAGCGCGAAGGCGACCCGTTCCAGATCCTGGAATAGGCTCCGTCCCAGCAGCTCGTCGAAGCGGTGCTCGAGATCGTCGACCGCCGCGATCGAATCCTCGATCAGTCGTCGCCCCTCCGGCGTCAGCTCGAAGACGACGCCGCGTCGATCGGAGGGATCCGGCGCCCTGCGGAGATAGCCGAGCTGCTGGAGATCGCGGGCCGTCGCGCTGATCGCCTGGCGGCTCACGCGCTGGATGCGGGCGATCTGGCCGACCCGGCCACCCCGCGGCCCGATCAGGGGCAGGACCTGGCCATGGGACATCTTCAGGCCCGGATGTCCGCGGGCGGCGGTCGCCTCCATCAGGTCGCGTTGGATTCGCTCGGCGAGAAGCGGCAGCGTGCCGACCGATCCACCGGCCCGTCGGCTCAGGAGGGCGTCGCCGCGGCGGGGGAGGCCGAGCCCGCGGTGGAGGTCGGCGAGGGCCTCGGTGAATCGTCGCGAGGCGGGGGCACCGAGCAGCGCGGCGTACTCGGTCTCCGTCGCCTTCACAGCCCGGATCCCGTCGGCGAGCAACGTGCGACCGCGGGCCGTCAGCGCGACGATTCGGGATCTCCCGTCGCCCGGATTCGGTCGGCGGATCAGGTAGCCCGCGCGCTCGGCCCGGTCCGCCAGCTGGCTCATGGCCTGATTGCTGATGCCCAGCTCGCGGGCCAGAAAACCGAGCGGCCGATCCGCGTCCCAGAGCAGGGCGAGGAACGGGCCGAAGCCCGGTCTCAAGTCGACGTAGCCGGATTCCTCGCGCAGGGCTTCACGGACCCGGGTCTGGAGATCGCGTGCGATGCCGATCAGATGGCGCGCCAGATTCCTCCGGTAGCGCCAGCGAGTCCGCATCTGTGCGTCATCGTCGTCGCACCGGCCGGCGACGGCCCCGGCGAGGGGGGAGTCCATCATCCAGACCAGGATAGGGACGACGACCCATATGATCAATCTAGATTGACAAAATTGTCGCAATGGATTGATGAATTGGTCAGGGCCTTGTTCCGGGGCCAACCGCCTCGAGAACCCAGACCCCGAAGGCTGTAACCGATTCATCACTTCCCACGTGTGTGTGTAGGACGCAACAAGGGGGCGGAATGCGCCGATCATCTTTTGTCGGTCTTGCAGGAAAGCGGATGGATCGGGCATCGGGCCGGAGGATCGGAGTCGAGCGGATCGGTCGGCCGGGAGGTGAGGATCCCCTACGGGGCCGGGCTGACCAGGCTTCACAGACCCGCGAGGGGCTCCTCTCATCCTATTTGCCATTCGATCTGCCTACAAATCTGCCTGATGCGGACGACCGCGACGACGGTCTGGGCGCCGCGCGGGGTGGGATGATCGCCGTGCTCTTCGGACTGTTGACCTGGACGTTGATCCTCTTCTCGGTCCGGCGACTGCTCTCGTAAGCGCCTTCGGCCTCCGTCTCCCGAGGGCTCTTCCTTCGCAATCGGCAGGGATGCGCGCGTCGGTGCTGGGGCCTCCTCGAAGCGAATCCTATTCTCTCCATAGCGCGAGCGACTCGTGTGTGGGCGATCGCCGTGCCGGTCGAAGGGGCAACGCGTGACGCCGCGTCCTACCCGTCTCCGTGCAGGTGAGACCGGGACCCGATCCGGAGGGAGGGCATTCCCGTGCAACATCGACGAGGAGAAACGAGAGAGCTTCGGACAGTAGCCGCACCCTCTCTCTCAGGAAGAGCGGCGCTGTCGTTAGGCGTCTTCTTCCTGACCCTGGTCTTTCCCGTCGCGATCGCCGCGGCGGAGGAGGCGGATACGGAAGCGCAGGTCGAGGCCGCCGCGACACGGGCGGAGTCGGCCGCGGCCGCGGCGCGGTCGCTCCTCGATCAGCTCCGGAGAGATGGACCGAGCGAGAGCGGGAGGGCCGAGGAGACCGCCCCTTCGCGTGAAGCGCCCGTCCGGCCGGCGGAGCCCCTTCCCGGAGACGAGCCCGCGAGTCCGCCGGATGCGACGTCGACGCCCGCGTCCGAGGGGCCCGGTGAGGCCGCACTCCGCCGCGCGCTCGAAGAGGCGGAGGCGGCCTCCGAGGAGGCGCGGGCAGCCGCGGAGGAAGCGCGTGCCGTCGCCAACGAGGCGCGAACGGCGATGGAGGCCTATCGCAACCGCTACGGACGCACGGGCCCGCTGTTGGGCGTGGCCGGGTTCTACGCGGTCGAGAATTTCGATTCCACCTCGGGTCTCGAGATCGACGACAGCAGCTACGGCGGCGCTCTCTTCGCGGGCTATCGGGTGCATCGGCACGTCTCGATCGAGGTTCGTGGGGAGTACCTCGACGGATTCGACATCGGGCCCCAGGGCGACCCCTCGGCCTCCATGCTCGATGCCGAGCTCGACGGATTCCTGATCACGGCTGGGCCGAAGCTCTACCCGTTCACCGGCGTGCTGCAGCCCTTCGTCGGGCTCGGCCTCGGCGCCATGAAGGCCGAGATCGAGGGCCGCGCGAGCGACGGGACCCGCTTCAGCGACGACGAGACGGATGTCGTGATCCGGCCGGCGGCGGGTCTCGACTTCTACATCTCGGAGACGCTCGTCCTGAATCTCGAGGCGGCCTACGTATCCCCCGGCGGCTCGTTACAGGACATCGACTTCGCCACCTTCAGCTCCGGCCTCACGTTTCGATTCTGACGGGAGTTCCTGGCGCGAAAGAGCGCGAGAGAGAATGTGACGGAACGGGTCGCGATCGACGCAGCACCAGGACGCCCGAGAAGCCCGAGGAGAACGCGGTGAGAATGGATTTCCAGACGCAGTCGCCCGCGCCGCTATGCAACCGCCTCACGGACTCCGATCAGTCGCCGTCGCCGCGGCGAGGGCTCCTTCTTCGCTCGTTCTTCAACGCCGGCCTCATTTCGGCTGCAATCGTCGGTGTTGGGGGTTGCACGTCGATGCCCTTCATGCCGACCTCGGGCGCGGGGGGTGCCTTCACTCTGGCCACCGCCGACCACGTTGCCTCGCGCGAGGATGCGCTCCGAAGGGAGCTCTTGCAGCAGGTCGAGAGGCGCATCGCAGTGACGGTCGAGGCGGCTCGGGAGGAGGATCAGGCGCGCCTCGACGAGATCGCCGAGCGCGTGGAGGCCCGGGCCAACGAGGTCTCGGACCTCGTCGAGCGGCTCGACCGCAACGAGCAGGCGCTCGAGGAGATCGCCACGATGCTCGCCGAGCGACTCGATCGACTGGCGGAGGAGACGATGGCGCTGCGCCAGCAGGCGACGACGCTGGAGGACGAGGTGCGCTTCATGCCCGCGGCGACGCTCGATCGGCTGCGACGTGCGATCGATACGGAGCTGCGCGAGCTGGAGCGGGAGACGGCGGAGGCCGACGGTGACGGCACCGCCGCCCGCGCGGCCTCCGGTGATCGCGCAGATGCCCCGCGGAAGGACGCCGCCGACGCGGACGGAACGCTCCTCCCGCCCCGGCCCGCGCCGGGAGACGACCGCTGATCCTGCATCCGTCGCATCCCTCTACCGATCCCCCATTCCTCTCCCGTGCTTCGTGTCCGCGCCGACGAGCATCTCGAGCTCCGGCGGCCTCACCGGCGACGAATTCCTCGACGGCCAGTCCAACCGAAATGGGGATGACGGGCGACCAGCTCGGGTCGCCGGAAAACCAGGACGAGCAGGGCGCCAGCCACGAAGCCTCCCGTATGCGCCCAGAACGCAACGCCTCCCTCGCCGACCCGGCCCAGGGAGGCGGCGCCGCCGAGCAGCTGGAGCAGGAACCAGTAGCCGAGCATGAAGAACGCCGGCACGGCCCAGCGCGTCACGAAGAAGCCGAGCACGACGAGCAGATGGACCCGGACCCGGGGATAGAGCACGACGTAGGCTCCCATCACGCCGCCGATTGCGCCCGATGCGCCGACCATCGGCACCCGGGAGTCCGGGGCCGCCAGGACCTGGAGGGCGGCCGCGGCGACTCCGCAGAGCAGGTAGAAGACGAGGAACCGAGCGTGCCCCATCGAGTCTTCGACGTTGTCGCCGAAGATCCAGAGGAACCACATGTTCCCGATCAGATGCATCCAGCCGCCGTGCAGGAACATCGAGCTCAGCACGGTGAGTCCGCTTCCACCGACTCCGCCGCTTCCGCCGAGCACGCAGCTCGCCGAGCCGAGGTCGATGCGGGTGCCCGCCGGTACGCGTCCGAGCAGCTCGCCCGGGATCAGGCCGAGCTCGCAGATCGATTGGATGAGGGCTGCCTCCTGACCGAGGCCCTGGAGGAAGATCCAGGCCGCGACGTTCAGCGCCACGAACGCGTAGGTCACGATTGGCGTCAGGAAGCGCGGATTCTCGTCGTGGGTCGGAAACATGACGTCGCGAGGATAGCTTCGGAGGCGTGCCCCAGCGTCCCGCCGCGCGCGGCGGACAGGGCGCGTCGGACAGAGCGCCTCGGACGCCGCGCGTCAGGCAGGGCGCGTCGGGCGCGGCGCGTCAGGCGGG
>CAYWGW010000288.1:0-4800 GCA_964457385.1 uncultured Spirochaetaceae bacterium | reverse complement strand
TTGGGACTGGCTGCGGGAGCGGCCGCATTCCCGACGATTGTCCCGGCATCGGCAGCCAGGTCTGCGGGCGCGGGGGAGATCCGCCGACTGCCGCTCCCGGATCGCGGGTCCCGGGGCAACGAGTCCGAGCCGGAGCGGCCGAGCGAGGCGCTGCTCGCGCTGCCCAAGGATGCGAGCGGCGGGCTGCCGACCGATTTCCAGCTGGCGCCCGGTGCGCGCATCGTCCGCTCCTTCTTCAGTCCCGTCCTGTGCGCGACCATCGCACGGGTCGTGGGGCCGGCCGGCGCCTCGCCCCGGGATCTCGTGCCGGGCCTTCCGGATTCGGCGTTGGCAGTCGCGAACGACGTTTACGCCAACGCGGCCAACGCTGTCGGAGATCCGGATCCGGATCCGGATCGGAGCGCGGAGCTGCGTCCGGGACGCAGCGGCGATCCCTACGACTCGCTGCAGTACGGGCTCGAGGCGTCGGGGGTCCGCCGGGCACGTCGACTGAGCGACGGTGCCGGGGTGGGCGTGGCGCTGCTCGATTCGGTGCCGGATTCGGGCCATCGGGATCTCGCCGTGGTGGAGATCCATCGTCTGCCGGAAGCGGAAGCGGAGGCGGCCGGGGCAGGCAATGCGGCGCCGATCGAGCCCGGGCTGCACGGGACGTTGATGGCCGGCGTGATCGCGGCACGGGAGGACAACGGCTTCGGCATCGCGGGGCTCGCGCCGGGTGTCCGGTTGGTCTCGGTCCCCGTCTGCGCACCTTCGGGTGAGCGGGGGGGCGCTGCGGGTGCCGGTGGACGCTGCTTGCTCTACGACCTGCTCCGCGGTCTCGATCTCGCCTGGGAGGCCGAGGCGCAGATCCTGAACCTCTCGCTGACCGGCCCGGCCAATCCCCTGCTCGCCCGCGGCGTGGCGCGGCTCGACGAACTCGGGGTCGTGGTGGTGGCGGCGGCGGGCAACGAGGCTCTCGACGAGCCCCGCTATCCGGCGGCCTATCCCACGGTGATCGGGGTCGGCGCCCATGATCGGGAGGGCGCTGCCTTCGCGCGTGGCAATCGCGGGGCGTGGGTGGAGCTGGCGGCGCCGGGGGTCGAGGTGATCTCGACCGTGCCCGGCGATGCCTTCGCCTTCGGCAACGGGACCAGCCTGGCGGCGGCCCATGTGACGGGCATGCTCGCAGTCCTCACGGGCGTGACGAAGGATGCGCGGCTGGCCCGGGCCGAGCTGTTCCGGACGATCCATGCGTCGGGCACGCCGCGCCTGCCGCCGCTGCTGCCCTCGATCTGTGAGGTGCTGCCTCGTCTCGACCAGGCCTGCGATCCGGCCGAGAGTCCGGACGCGCCGCCACGGCCTTGAAGCCTGGCCTCGCACGGCTTCGCCTGGACCCGGGTCGGCGGCGATGTCGGCACCCGCGTCGGCATCCGAGCTCGCATCCGAATCGGCATCCGCCTCGGCGGCCGGACCTGCACCTCCATGGAAGATGCTAGGCGGAAGGTGCGCCGGTCCCCACCTCCCGCAGCACGGGGCGCATATCCTCCTCCGCCGAGCGGACGCGCAGAGGGACCGGTCGTGGGTTCTTCGCAGCGGCCGCGAGCGAGGCGCCGTCGCGACCGAAGGCGCGCAGCCAGAGCCCGAGGTAGCGCGGGGACAGTGTGATCCGCAGCTGCAGCGCCCGCACCCGGCGCAGCATTCGACCCCCGACCCGACAGGCGAGGATCGAGAGCAGCTCGAGAGCCATCTCGGGCTGATCATCGTCGGCGTAGAGTCGGGCGAGATCGATCAGGAGTGGGTCGTCCCAGGGCTCGATCTCCCGGGCCCGGGAGAGCAGGGCGATGGCCTGTCCCCGGGTCTGCGGCGTATCGAAGTGGGTGCGCCCCTCGACCAGCGTCTCGAAGGCGCCCTCCGATCGGTTCAGCTTGATCTGCAGCTCGGCGCAGAGTCGCCATGCCTCGAACTCGTGGGGCACGAAGCGACAGGCCTCGCGGTAGATGGCGAGGCAATCCGGGAGCTGCCCCCGCCGCGCGAGATCGCGGGCGACGCGACGGTAGAGCTGCCAGGCCTCGAAGCCGTTGCCCGACCAGGCGAGCAGGGGCGCGACGCGCAGGGCGACCTCGAAATTTCGCGGGCTCTCGATCAGGATGCGTTTGTAGAGGCGCAGAGCGGCCCGCCCGCGTCCCCGCTTGCGGGCGCGATGGGCCTCGGTGAGCAGCTGGTACTCGCGGCCGCGGACGGGGCGGAGGGGGCTGGTGATCGGTGCGGAGATCGGTTCGGGCAACGGGAACCCCTGCGGTGGCGTGGCACTGGGATCCCAGAAATCGGACGGGTCCGTTCGCCGGCGGGTGACCCGGGTCACGGGGGATCGCTGGGAGGTCGCAATGGGGTCGTGACGGGGTCGTGATGGGGTCGCGAGGGAGCGGACGCGACGGCTCGCCTGCCCCGGCTGCTAGCCTGCCGTCATGTCCTTGCACGACGACGAGTTCTCGCGCTTCGGGCGCGCGATCCGGCGGATCGATGCCGTGCACGCCGAGGATCCGAACCGGGTCGAGTGGCAGGCGCAGCAATGGCCCCGGGAGCAGCTGCACGCGGAGCGCGCGAGCGATTGGATCCAGCGGCTCGATCCCGAGGCGGGCGAGCTGCTGCGGCTGGCGGCGCGGGCTCATCACCTGCGGCGCTGGCAGCTGCCCCGCAGCGAATACCCGGAAGGCCGCGCCGGCTACCACGCCTGGCGGCGTGAGCTTCAGCGACGCCACGCGGAGGAGGCGGGCACGTTGCTAGAGGCATGCGGCTTCGAGCCGGAGGAGATCGAGCGCGTGCAGGCGTTGATCCAGAAGCGTGGTCTGGGTCGGGATCCCGAGGTCCAGCGACTCGAGGACGCGCTCTGCCTGGTCTTCGTCGAGACCCAGCTCGAAGCGTTCGCGTCGCGTCATCCGGCGGAGAAGATCGTCGAGATCCTGCTGAAGAGCCTGCGCAAGATGAGTCCGGAAGGGCGGGCGGCGGCGGCCTCGATCGAGCTCTCCCCGGCAACCGGCGCGCTGCTCGCGCGAGCAATGGCAGCGTTCGACTCGGACGAGAAACGGCAAACGGCGGGCGGCTGAGAGCGGAGCGCCGGGCGGAGAGCGCCGGGGCTCGAGCGGCCTCTGGTCGAGCTGCCGGGGTCGACCGACGATCGCCGAGGATCGAGGGGGAAAGGGTCAGCGGCCCGTGTCGCGCGCATCGATGGACGCGCCGCGATTCGGCTACAGTCGCGGCCGCCCGATCGCCGAACGTCTGCGAGCCGGCGATCCGCCAGACGTCGCACGCCTCGTACACCCCGCACACCTCCTCGGGAGCCGAACTCGATGAAGCCCAGTCTCTGCCTGCCCTACATGAAGAACGAGCTCGATCGCGGCGTGCTGCGGGACTGGTGTCGGCTGGCGGACGAGGGACCCTTCGAGAGCCTCTCTTGCGGCGAGCGGATTACGGGGCCGACGGTCGAGATGCGGACGGCGCTGGCGGCCGCCGCGGCCTGGACGGAGCGGGTGCGGATCGTGCCCTCGCTCTACGTGCTGCCGATGCACTCGGCGGTCTGGGCCGCCAAGGAGATCGCCACCCTCGACCTGCTCTCCGAAGGCCGGGTCACGGTCACGGTCGGCGTCGGCGGACGCGAGAAGGACTACCAGGCCGTGGGGGCATCCTTCGCGAGGCGTCATCAGCGGATGGATGAGCAGATCGCGACGATGCGTCGGATCTGGGCCGGCGAACCGCCCTTCGAAGGCGCCGATCCGGTCGGTCCCAGGCCGGTTCAAGCGGGTGGACCGCCGATCCTGATCGGAGCGATGGGACCGAAGGCGATCCATCGCGCCGCCCGCTGGGCCGACGGGATCTACGCCTTCTCGATGAACGGGGATCGCGCGGAGATGGAGCGGATGCTGGATCTGGCCCGGGAGGCCTGGAAGGAGGCGGGACGCGACGGCCCGCCCCATCTGGCGGGCGGCTTCTGGTACAGCCTTGCCGACGACGCCGAGACGAAGCTGCGGGACTACGTGTTCAGCTATCTCGAAATCGCGGGAGAGCGGGTCGCGCGGCGCGGTGCGGCGAGCATGACGCGGTGCTCGCCGGAGGCGGTGCGCGAGGGGCTCGAGAACCTGCGCGCGGCGGGCTGCGAGGAATGTTACCTGGTGGCGGCGACCCACGAGCTCTCGGAGGTCGAGCGCGTGATCCCGCTGCTGGATTGAGTCGCTGGATCGAGGAGTCCGGGGAGGAGTCGCTCGTGATGGTTCACTCGTGAAGAGTCGCTCGTGAAGAGCCCCTATCGCGGCGTCGCCGTCGTCGGCGCCTACGACACGAAGCAGGCCCGGACGCTTCCCGGGACCACGGAGCAGGCGCTCGTGCTCGACGCGATCCGGGGCACATTGGACGCCGCGGGCCTCTCGCCGGCGGACGTCGACGGGCTCAACGTTTCGACCTGGGTCTCGGGCCTGAACCCCCGTGCGGTGGCCCAATGGTTCGGAGGGCGGCCGGTCTGGACCGGGACGGCCCATCCCGGGGTGGAGGCGGTGCTCGAGGCGGCCGCGGCGATCGCGACGGGGCAATGCCATACGGTGCTGATCGCGACCGCCCAATGCGGCGACTATACGGACCGGGCCTCGACCGTCTCCTGGACGCGCCCCGAGAACGAGTTCGTCGAGTGCTGGGGGCTCTACACGGCCGCCGAGTTCGCACTGATGGCCCGCAGACACATGCACGTGTACGGAACGCGGCGGGAGGCGCTCTCCGAAGTGGCGGCCGCGATCCGGATGAACGGGGCCCGCAATCCGGCCGCGGTGATGGCGG
>CAYWGW010000287.1:0-4800 GCA_964457385.1 uncultured Spirochaetaceae bacterium | reverse complement strand
CTTCCCGCCCTCCGCTTCCATGACCGCCGGGCTGGCGAGTCGCGCCTGCATGAGGTCGCGGTGGAGGGTGCGGACGAGCTCGTCGGTGCGTTCCTCGTCGACCACGAAGGTGAGGCTGTGGTCGTTGGCGGCGTGGGCGAGCAGGTAGACCTCCTGTTTCTTGAGCTCGCCGAAGAGGGTGGGCATGTCGTGGAGTACGCTGCGCAGATGGGTGCCGACGATGCTCACCGACGAGACCGGGGAGATCAGCCGGGGCTGGGAGAGCTCGGCGAGATCCTCCATCAGGGCGCCGAGGGTGTCGGCGTCCAGGGTGTTGGCAGAGGGGTCGAGGGAGACGGTGACACGGGTCTGGGACGAGGTGATCGAGTCGAGGGAGAGCCCGTGGCGGGCGAAGCAGGCCACCAGGTCGGCGATCACGCCCACCTGCTGCCAGGAGCCCTCGACGTCCATCGTGACGACCGCCATCCGATGGCGTGAGGAAATCGCCAGCCCGACGGGCTCGTCGATGCGGTACTCGTCGTCGATTACGGTGCCGCTCGAGCCCGGGTCCTTGGTGCAGCGCACGTGGATCGGCAGCTGCGCCGCCCTTGCTGCCGAGAGGCTGCGGGGATGGAGCACCTTGGCGCCGCGGGTGGCGAACTCGATCGCCTCGTCGTAGCCGAGGCGACGCAGGCGCTGCGCTTCGGGCACGATGCGCGGATCGGCGGTGAAGAGGCCCGCGACGTCGGTCCAGATCTCCACGTGTCGCGCCTGCAGCCGGTCGCCGAGATAGGCGGCCGAGGTATCGGAGCCACCGCGGCCGAGCAGGGCGGTGCCGCCGTCTGGTGCTCCGGCCAGGAAGCCCTGGGTCAGCAGCACCGACTCGGGGTGGGCGGCGAGGGTGCGGGCCAGCTCGGGGTCGGCGCCGGGGGCGCAGGTCGCCGAAAGGAACTGACGTTGGGGATCGTTGGTCGCCTCCTCGTCTGCTTGGAGGAGCTCGCGTGCGTCGAGCCAGCGCGTCGTCAGCCCCTGGGTCTCGAGCCAGGCGGCGCCGAGACGGGTCGACAGCAGTTCCCCCACGCCCAGGATCTCCGCCTGCAACCGGGGACTGGCCTCGCGCGTGAGCGAGATGCCTTCGAGGCGCTCCGCGAGATCCTGCAGCTCCTGGTCGATCTCGGGCGGCAGGGGGCAGCCCAGCTCCTGGGCCAGCGCCACGTGCTGCCCGCGCAGGGCGTCGAGTCGCTCGGTGGGATTGTGGCCTTCGAGGGCCTCGGCGACGGCCTGCTCGAGCTGGTTCGAGACCTGGGACAGCGCGGAGCAGACGACCAGGGGCCGCAGGCCTTCTCCGACCCGATCGCGCAGCACTTTGGCGATGGTCTCCCAGCACTCGCCGCTCGAGACGCTCGTGCCGCCGAACTTCAGTACGACCCACGAGGACGAGGACGATCGGGGCTGCCGGACCGAGCTCGACGGACCGGCGCTCGCCTCGTCGACGTTCCCCGCGGACTCCCCGCGCTCGCGAGCCTCCTGCTGGGCCTGGCTCGTGTTCGCCTCTGCTGAGTCGGTGGGGTTGGGGCTCTTGCTTGCGGCTTCACGGGCCTCCGTCTGGTCGTCGTGGTCTTTCGAGTCGGTTGCTTTCGGGGGCAGGGTTCTGGGCATGGCTTCCCTCACGCGTTTCGCGTCGTACTTGCTCGCTGGCTGACTCGCTCGCCCGGTCGGCACTTGGTTGCAAAGGAAAACATAAGCACCGCGGCGCGCCGGTCACGCACCAGACCGGCGGTATCGGGCTGAAACGAGAGCGGAATTCGCATTGTGGACGAATCAGTGGTTGAGTCGTTGAGTACTCAATCATCGGGAAAAGTCAAACGAATTCGACATCAAAACGCTCTTATGGTACCTATCGGCCTGCCGTGGATAGAAAAACGCATAGGCCAGAACGTATTCAGCGTTCGAAGCCAGGACGTCCAATCGGTCGGGTGGCCTTGGGTGGGTCCGCGATCGGATCCCGAGGGGGCAGGCTTATTTGGGCCGCAATCCCGCGCCGGGCGTCGCAGAGCGAGCATGGCCTGTCCGTCGTAGAGCGCCGAATGCCCCTGCCGGAGCAACGCCCTCGATGGCGATGGCGACCGGGGAATTCCGCGGGCGTGTTTTGCGCCGGACGACGATCGCTCATCGCCGCCCATGGACCTCCTGTTCATCCACGATGGCGCTCCCATGCCCTCCCAGGACATGCCCTCCCCGGGTTGGAGGGGGACAAACGATGGGCACTCGCGATCTCTGCCGCCGCGCGGTGCGCGAGCGGCGGACCCCCGAGCGGAGGCACTTCCGATGCCCACGACGTCGAGAGCGGGGACGCGGGATCAGACGGGACTCCAGGCGGGACTAGAGTCGGGAAGTGATGTGGGCGAAATCCACGGCCCGAGCCATTGCGATCGCCATGATCAAGACCTCACGGCGACGCACGACGACGAGACCAATGGATGATGAGGCCAACGAACAGGGCAGGACGGATCCGATAGACGAAACCTACACACAGTGGATCGAAACAGAGAAGAAGAGAGGAGACCCGTGACCCATCCGAATCGACCCCGGAAAGCCGCCATTCCGTCGGACACGCCATTGCACACTTCGCCGGAGTTCGTCTCGTCGGAGTCCGTCCCGGACGCGATGGAGACCTTCGAGCGCCTCGAGTCCGAGGTCCGGAGCTACTGCCGTAGCTTCCCGGTGGTCTTCGAGAGCGCCACGGGCGCGCGACTCCAGGACGAGTCCGGGCGCAGCTACGTCGACTTCTTCGCCGGCGCCGGCGCGCTGAACTACGGCCATAACAACCCGAAGCTTCGCGACGCGCTGGTCGACTACATCGGCCGCGACGGCATCACCCATGGTCTCGACATGGCGACGACGGCCAAGGCCGACTTCCTGAACGCCTTCGAGTCCTGCATCCTGAAGCCCCGGGCCATGGAGTACAAAATGCAGCTCCCGGGGCCGACCGGGACGAACGCCGTCGAGGCAGCGCTCAAGTTGGCGCGCAAGGTGACGGGGCGGGAGGGCGTGATCGGCTTCACGAACGCCTTCCACGGCATGACCCTCGGATCCCTCGCGGTGACGGGCAACGGCTTCAAGCGTCGCGGCGCGGGCGTGCCGCTGACCTTCGGTGACGCGCTGCCCTTCGACGGCTTTCTCGGCGAGGAGATCGATACCCTCGACGTCTTCGAGGCGATGCTCGCCGACAAGGGCAGCGGCATCGCGCCGCCCGCCGCCGTCATCCTCGAGACGATCCAGGCCGAGGGCGGCGTGAACGTCGCCCGCGACGCCTGGCTGCAGCGCCTCGAGCGGGTCTGCCGTCGCTTCGGCACCCTCGTCATCGTCGACGACATCCAGGTCGGCTGCGGTCGGACGGGTCCCTTCTTCAGCTTCGAGCAGGCCGGCATCACGCCGGACATCATCTGTCTGTCGAAGTCCCTCTCGGGCTACGGGCTGCCGCTGGCGGCGGTGTTGATGCGTCCGGAGCTCGACGTCTGGGAGCCGGGGGAGCACAACGGGACGTTCCGCGGGAACAACCATGCCTTCGTGACCGCGACGGCGGCTCTCGAGACCTACTGGAGCGACGCCGAACTCTCCCGGGCCGTCGACCAGAAGAGCGAGCTGATCCGTCGTCGGCTGGAGACGATCGCCGAGCAGCATCCCTGGATCGTCCCCGGCGTGAAGGGGCGCGGCCTGATCCTCGGCATCGAGACGCGGGATCCGGCCGATGCCCAGCGCATCTGTCGGGCGGCCTTCGAGAAGGGATTGATCATGGAGTGTGCGGGGCCCGAGGGTGAGGTAGCCAAGATCCTGCCGCCCCTGGTGATCGACGAGGTCGACCTGAAGGAAGGCCTGGAGCTGCTGGAGGCAGCGATCCATCGGGTCGCAGCGACGCGGGAGGCCAGGCAAAGCGCCGAGGAGGAAGAGCCGTCTTGAGTGCATCGAATGGCATGACTGCATCGGATCGTGAGGACCTCTACCCGTCCCGGAAGGGCGGCCAGGCAATCGTGATTCCGCGCAAGGATCCGGTCGTTCATTCGAGTCTGGACGCGAGTCTGGACGCCGGATCGGGGTCCGGGACTGCGAGTCCAACCGCGAGCCCCGATGCGGTCGGCCAGGGACCGCTGTCCCGGGCCCAGCTCGAGCTCCTCGAGAAGAGCGGCTATCTTGCCTTCGACGCGATCCTCTCTGCCGAGTCCCTGCACGAGATCCAGGCCCGGGCCGACGAGTTGCGCGAGGGTGCGGCGGTCGAGGGCCGCAGCGACCCCGAGATCATCCGGGAGCCCGAGAGCGACGAGATCCGCTCGATCTTCGCGGTCCACGAGGAGGATCCGGTCTTTGCCCGTATTCTTCGCGCACCGAGCCTCGTCGAGACCGCCGAGCAGATCCTCGGCGGACCCGTCTACATCCATCAGTCCCGCATCAACTACAAGCCGGGCTTCGTCGGTCGCGAGTTCTACTGGCATTCGGACTTCGAGACCTGGCATGTCGAGGACGGGATGCCGCGCATGCGCGCCTTCAGCCTCTCGATCAGCCTGACCGAGAATCACGCCCTCAACGGGCCCGTGATGGTGATCCCCGGCTCCCATCGCCACTTCGTCTCGTGCCCCGGCTGGACGCCCGACGAGCACTACCGGACTTCCTTGCGACGTCAGGAGATCGGGGTTCCGCCGCGAGAGATTCTGTCCCGCCTCGTGGAAGAGGGCGGCGTCGAGAGCCCGACGGGTCCGCCGGGCTCGGCGCTGCTCTTCGACTGCAACCTGATGCACGGCTCGAACGGCAACATCACGCCCTTCC
>CAYWGW010000286.1:0-4846 GCA_964457385.1 uncultured Spirochaetaceae bacterium | reverse complement strand
TCGAAGGCGGCGCCCACACCCTCGGAGGTCGTGGCATCGGCGACGACCCGACTCGCATGACCGCCGGAGGCTTCGATCTCCCGAACGATCGCCGAGAGCCTCTCTCCGGTCCGACCGGCTGCCACCACGTGAAGCCCTTCGCGCGCGAGCCGGCGACAGACCGCGCCCCCCACCCCGCGCGATGCTCCTACCCCGATCACCAACGCCGTTGCCATCCGAGCCTCCTCCCCGGTCCGATCGGCTCGCCCGTTCGTCGACTGCCCACCCTCGTGTCGTCGATCCGATCTACGCGTCCGACTTGCGATAGGCCTCGAGGATCGGCTCGAGCTCCGTCGGCGTGGCCCCGTGCAGGATCACCCCGTCGCAGCCGAGCTCGAGCTGATGCCGCACCGCACCTGCGCAGCGCTCCGCCGAGCCGGTCGCCGCCCACGAGAGCCACTCGGGCGGAATCAACGGAGCGATCCGCTCGAGCTGCTCGGTCGTCGCATGCACGTCGATGCCACCCCGGAAGGTCGAGATCAACGGATCCGCCCGGAACCGCTCCAGCACGACCGGATCCCAGCCGTTCGTCTTCACGAGCAGATCCCCGTACCCCTGCAGATAGGTCGCCATCCGACCCACGGACTTCATGAGCCGGCGATCCTCCGGGATGTGATCACCGATCGTGGCCAGACACGACCAGACCTTCACCGCCGCGGGATCGCGCCCCGCCTGCTCGGCCGCCTGCTTCACGATCCGGACGGCGCGGGCCGTCGTCTCGTCGGTGAAGTAGGTATGCAGGACGACCTCGTCGAAGCAGCGCCCGGCGAGCGCGAGGGAGTTCGGTCCGAAGGCGCAGAGCAGAAAGGGCAACTCGTCTGCCACGTTGGGCCCGAGCTGCAGATACGGGAATCGGCCCACCGGGCCGTCGTGTCCGATCACGGCCTCGCCCCGCAGCAGGCGGCGGGCGAGGCCGACGAAGTCTTCCAGCTCGGCGGTCGTGATCGGCGGGATCCCATAGGCCTTCTGCATCGCCGCAATGCCGCGTCCGAGACCCAGTATGAAGCGTCCCCCCGTGAGCCCGTGCATCGTGAGCGCGTAGCCCGCCGTCACGATCGGATGGCGGGTATTGTGATTGGTCGCGGCCGTGGCGATCCGGATCGAGTCGGTCACGGCGCCCGCGGCGCCACTGAGGGTGCAGATCTCCTTCGAGTTGTAGCGCTCCGAGAGAAAGGCTGTGCCGAGCCCGAGCGCCTCGGCACGCCGCAGCTCCTCGATCAGGTCGCGGGGGGACTCGGGCTGACCCGCCAGGGCATAGAAACCGAGCTCCGGGTTCAGGGTCGTCATCGAATCGCTCCAAGTTGCGCGGGGCGGACCGCCCCCCGACGTCCATGCAACACTGCAATACTCGTCAGTGCATCACGCTGCCGCCGTCGACGACGATCGCCTGACCGTTGACCCACTGGGCCTCGGGCGTGAGCAGCCAGCTCGAGAGCTGGGCCACGTCGACGGGTTGCCCCAGCCGACCAGTCGGGGACATCCGCGCCATGCCCTCGAGAAAGGCCTTCGGCTGGCTCTGGATCATTCCGGTCTCGGTGAGCCCCGGACAGATCGCGTTCACGCGAATCCCCTGCGACGCGAACTCCTGGGCCGCGGAACGCGTGAGGCCGATGACCCCGTGTTTGGCGGCCGTGTAATGGGGCTGGCCCGGAGCCGGAATCAATCCCGCACCCGAGGAGGTGTTCACGATCGAGCCGCGGAGTCCATCGACGGGCTCCTGCGACGCCATCAGCGCCAGCTCGTGCTTCAGGCAGAGGAAGACCGAGCCCAGGTTGAGGGCAATCATGCGCTGCCAGCGATCGGTGGGAAAGCCGATCCAGGAATGCTGGGCGTCGGAGATGCCGGCGTTGTTCATGGCGGCGTCCAGGCGGCCGTGGCGCTCCCGGACCTCGGCGATCATCGCTTCCACGGAAGCCTCGTCGCCGACGTCGACCCGGACGAAGCTTGCCGTTCTCCCCTGCGACCCGATGCGGCGGACGGTCTCCTCTCCGCCCTGCTCATCGATGTCGGCCACCACCACCAGACCGCCCCGCTCGGCCAGCAGCTCCGCCGTCGCCCGACCGATCCCGCTCGCCGCACCCGTCACGAGGGCCACCCGGCCCTCTGCACCCGCCATGCCGTGCTCCTCCCGATCGTTCTTCGTTCGCGCGTCTCGCGCGGCCGCGAAGTGGTATCGTGCGGCCGCCAGAGCCTACGTCAGGAATGCGCCTCCAGCGAGACAACGAGCCCCCATGCAGATCCCGCAGACCCCTTCCGTACCCGCCTCTTCGGATTCGCTCCCCGCTCTTGGCGAGCTGCTCGAGGCGGCGCGGGCGCTCCAGCCCCGGCTGGTCGATCTGCGACGTCGGATCCATCGCGAGCCCGAGCTCGGGCTGGAGAATCCGGCGACCCGTGAGAAGATCGTCGAGGCGCTCGCGGATCTGGATCTGGACGTCTCGCTCCATCGCAGGTCGACCGGCGTGGTGGCGGTCCTGCGTGGCGCGCGACCGGGACGGCGCATCCTGCTGCGCGGGGACACCGACGCGCTGCCGATGCCCGAGGAGACGGGGCTCCCCTTCCGCTCCAACCACCCCGGCCGCATGCACGCCTGCGGCCACGACGCACATACCTCGATGCTGGTCGGGGCCGCCCGGCTGCTGGCCGCACGCCGCGAGGCCCTCGTCGGCGAGGTGGTCTTCATGTTCCAGCCCGGCGAGGAGACCTGGGGCGGCGCCCGGGTGATGCTCGACGAAGGCATGCCGTCCTTCGACGCCGCCTTCGCGCTGCACGTCGCCCCGCAGATCCCGACCGGCCGGATCGCCACTCGGACCGGCCCCATCATGGCGTCCTTCGACGACTTCACCATCGCCGTGCGGGGGCGCGGCGGGCATGCCTCGATGCCCCACGACTGCATCGACCCGATGCCCATCGCCTGCGAGATCGTCATGGCGTTGCAGTCCTTCGTGACCCGCCGCATCCCCGTCACCGATCCGGGCGTGATCAGCGTGACGCAGATCCAGGGCGGTACGGCCCGCAACGTCATCCCGGATACGGTCGAGATCTCGGGCACGATCCGGGCCCTCTGCGACCGGACCCGCGCGCTGCTGCTCGAAGGCCTCCCGCGCATCGCCCGCGGCATCGCAGAGACCCACGAGGCGACGGCCGCGATCGAGATCCTGCCGGGCTATCCGGTGGTCGTGAACGACGCGGGCTTCGAGGCCTTCGCGAGTACGGTCGCGGGCGAGTTGCTCGGCGCGCGGAGCGTCCTGCGGATGCCGAGTCCGGTGATGGGAGCCGAAGACTTCGCCTACGTGCTCGAGTCCGCACCCGGCGCGATGATGCTCCTCGGCGTGCGGCCACCGGGCGTCGACACGCCCGCGCCCTGCCATTCGAGCCAGATGCAGCTCGACGAGGACGCGATGGCTCTCGGTGCGGCCCTGCACGCGTCGGTGGCGACCCGATTCCTCGACTCCGATCAAGCCCCGAAACCCGGGGCCTCCTCCGCAACCAGCGGCCCCGGAAAGGAATGAGCCTTGAGCTTCGAGCATGCGATCGGTCTCGGCATCGCCGGCAACTTCGCCGGTCATCTCGAGCAGGCCGGTGAGGCGGACGACTTCATCGACCTCGACATCCGGGACCAGAAGGCGCCCAAGGGCGTCTTCCCCTTCTACGTACCGCGGGTGTCGGGCCGGCACCGCGACCACTTCCTGCACGTCTACCCGATCTCCAGCGACCGGATCCGCCTCGCCTCCCTAGACGAGAACCATCAGATCGAGCCGGAGCTGGCGCTGCTCTGCGAACTCGAGTACGCCGACGGTCGCGTGATCCGCGTGACGCCGCGCGAGGCGATGGCCCATAACGACTGCTCGATCCGGCGCGAGGGCGCCCGCAAGATCAGCGAGAAGAAGAACTGGGGACCGGCATCCAAAGGCACCGCCGCGGGTCGCATCCCGATCGATCGTTTCGAGCCGGGCGGCGTGCTCGACCATCATCGCATCGCCTGCCTCCTGCTCCGGGACGGCGAGCTCCACGAGTACGGGCAGGACAGCGCCGTCTCGAGCTACAGCTACTTCTACGACGCGCTCCTCGATTGGCTCGTCGACCGCCTCCGCCATCAGGCAGACGAGGGACCGTTGGAGGACATCGCCCAGTGGCTCGAGATCGCCGGCAAGCCCTCCCGGGCGCTGATCAGCATCGGGGCGACGCGCTATACACCTTTCGGCGAGACCCATTTCCTCGCGCCCGGAGACACCTCGATCGTGGCGGTCTACGATGCGCGGCGACTCGGTGCCGACGCCCTGGAACGGCATCTGCTGGAAGACCCGGGTCGGCCGCTCGAGGGCGTTTCGATGCTCCTCCAGGAAGTCGCCGCCCCGGAGTGATTTGCGCAGAGCTTCGCGGGCGGGCCGGTCGGCTGGCGAGCGACTGGTGATCGACTGAAGGTGGGCACGTCGTCTCGACCCGAACGGGCACCGCCGCCCGCGCGAAGGAAGCCTTCCCGCCCATCGAGATCGGAAGCCCCTTGCTCACAGTCAAGCTCGCCCTCCTGCTCGTGATCCTGCTCGTCGGCGCCGCCGGCGCGTCACTGCCGATCCTGCGTCGCAGCACGAGGCCGAGCGATCGTCTCCTCGGCTGGGGCAACTCCTTCGCCGCCGGTGTCTTCCTGGCAGCCGGGATCGTCCACGTGCTGCCCGACGCGGATGGCCTCTGGACCCGCCTGGGCTGGCAGTATCCGATGGCCTTCGCGCTCGCGGCAATGGCCTTCGCGTTGATGCTGCTGGTCGAGCACGTGCTGCTGCTCGAGAGCGCCCACGAAGAGGTGCACGCG
>CAYWGW010000285.1:0-4870 GCA_964457385.1 uncultured Spirochaetaceae bacterium | reverse complement strand
GCTGGGCTGGACCGTGCCCGATCCAAGCAGATCCTGCTCGATCGCGAGGGACTCGTCGGGATCGGGCAGCAGCCGGCCGTTGCCCCCGAGCGAGACGCCGACGGCGTCGAGGCCCTGGACCAAGATCGAGCCGTCGAGCTCCGCGAAGCTGTCGTGCTCGCCGGTGGGGTTGTCGGCGTCGCCGAGCCAGAGCCCAAAGGCGTTCGCGCCGGTCACCTCGATCGAAGAGCCCGCCCCCAGCGAGACGGCGGCCCCGGTCGGAGTGGCCAGCGCTTCCTCAGTAGTGGCCGCCACGTTGTTGGCGAACCAGCCGTCGCCGACGCGGATCCCGATGGCCCCGTCGCCGGAGACCTCGAGCGTGCCCGAGACGTCGACCTCGCTTTGGAAGTCGAGTCGGGTTCGATCGCCGACGGAGATCGCCACGCTCTCGTCGCCCTCGGCCACGATCTGGCCGACGACACGGACGCCGAGATCGTCGCCCGCCTCGAGTCCGATCGAACGATCCCCGAGCACGTCGATGCGCGCGCTCGCAGACGGCAGCGTGATCTGGCCCGGAGGGGTTGGGCCCGAAGTCAAAGGGTCGGGGGGCATCCGCGATCCGATCGAGACGGCTCGGGCGTCGTCGGCGAGCACGCGCACGAGGCCGTTGAGGGTGACCGTGTTGTCGTCGCCGCCGCGCACGCCGGCGCCGCCGTCGTCGACGACGCGCAGGATCGTGTTGCTCTCGAAGGTGATCGTGTTGCCCTCACCGACGCGCAGCGCCGCGTCGAGGGTGGGGTCGCTGTCGTCGATCTCGGCGCCGGCGACGACGTTCACCGTCAGGCCGTCCTCGGCGCTGCCGTCGAAGCCGGTCGAGTCGGTGCCCGAGCAGGTGATTTCCTTCATATCGGCGGTCGGCGGATCGGGTGTGCAGGCGGCCCCCGCCGATCGCGGTGTCGCGATCCCGAGACCCAGACTCAACAACCCCACGGTGAGGGCCACTGCGAGTGCGCATGCGCGCGTGAACGGGATCGCGCGAGGGAAGCTGGATCGGTCCTGCATGGTGCTCGGTCGATGCTCCAGTGGGGGGTTGCGCGATCGCGACCGCGTCGCAGATCTGTGATCTCGACGGCCTTCGAAGTCGTCGACGCCGCCCGGTCATTCCGAATATCGCGACGCGGCCAGATCCGCGCGAAAGCCCTGGCCGAGCCCGGCCGGTAGCATGCACGAATCGTGCAGGGTCGTGCAGGAAATGGCGGTCGCTGCGCGCCCCCGTCGGGATTCGTACGCGCGGGCAGCCGATCCGAAGCCGTTTTCCCGATCCCAGCGGCCCGGCGCCGGATCGCTCTCGCGGGCGATGCCAGGCGGCGCCGAAGAGTCGGCTCCACGACGTTCCCGGTCCGGGCGTTGCGGTGCGCACGGGGTCGGTCCTAGGATCCGGACGCGCAGCCGTGCTCCCGATGGGCTTCGAGCAGTCGGGGCCGGCCGCTCGTCGTGATGGGACGACGCCCGCGTGCGAGGTTTCCAGAATGTCCGAATCGACTCCGGTTTCAGTGGGCGCTCGCGCCGATTTTACACAGAAGGCCCGCCCGCCGGTCTTCGTCGAGGAGGTTCTTCCGGATCCGAAGGCTTTCCGCGAGCTCGTCGAAGCGAACGCTCCCTACGCTCCGGTCCAGCGTTATTTCGCGAACGCCGCCGAGGCTCGTTCGCAGTCGTCCCAGGGACCGATGGTCATCGCGCCGAACTTCCGGGGCGATTGGGCCTACGCCGAGCCGCTGATCGATGGAGCGGAGATCTTCCTCCAGCACGAGGGCTTCATCGCGGCGGCAGCGTCGCTCTTCGGGAGCGAACGGGTCCGCCCCTTCGCGGTCTACGCCAATCTCACCTGGCAGCTGCCCTTTCCGCAGGGTGGCGGCCATACCGACGTGCCCGAGTTCCGCGGCGTGAATCGCACCAGCTATCCGACCTGGCTGCTGAACGCCATGGGTCATTCGGGCCTCTTCGAGTCGGAGCGGGTGGACATCGCGACGGCGGTCGCGTGGTTCTACGAGGGGTCGGATGGCGGCTTCGACTACTGGCCCGAGGGTCCGACGGGTCCGCTTCGGGTCCATGAGGGTCGGATCCACAACACGGCCATCGTGGGCGACAACGACCGGATGTTCCATCGTGTGCGTCCGGTGGGAGATCGCGCGGCCGGGCTGCCCCGCGGCCTGAGCCTCGACAGCCGTCTCGAGCATCGGGGCGGGGAGGCCTGGCGCATTCAGGATGGCTCGCGGACCCTGGCCGAGCTCGATTGGCCCTCGCTGCGGATCAGCATGTCCTGGAAGGCGATCGTCTTCGCGAGCGCCGAGGAGGAGCAGGCCTACGATCGCCACAGCGACGACCTGGACCTGGAGACCGTGCTCGATCGCTTCGAGGCGGATCTCTCCGACCGAGGGATCGTGATGCCCCGCCCCGCCGCGCCCCTCCACGACGAGGCGTTCGTCGATACGATCTCGAATGCCTACGTGACGGCACCCCGTCTGTCGGGCGCGGCTTGACGTCCTGATCGAGGAGGCACGGGATCGATGCGCCCGGCCGGGACGAGCGGCTCCCCACCACGTCCCCAGATCCGCACATCCACTCCGCCCGGATCGTTCAGGGAGCGGACTCCGCCGTGCGCTCGAGCCGCTCGATCTCTCTCGACAGGGCCTCCCCGAGTGCGGCGATCGCGTCGTCGTGGGCGGCCACCACCGCTCGGATCGAGCTTCCTGCGACCGGTCGATCGAGATCCGTTCGGCCGATCCGAGGGGGGTCGTCGCTGCGTCCGTTCCGGATCGACCAGCGGGCCCGCATCCGCAGGACGTCGTCCGGTCCGACGACGAGCTCGTCGAAGTGGATCCGGACACGATAGGCGAGGGCGAAGGGCGGATCCGAGGGGTAGGCGACCACGCGGTCGGAACGCAGTCGATCCGCCACGTCGAGGGCGAGGGCGCGGACGACGTTCTCCTCGAAGCTGCCGGCCCAGCGGTTGAACTCGTCGAGCTGGAGCTCGCCGCCCTCGAGCCGATGGACGAGCTGCGGACGCTCGAGGTAGCGGGGAAAGCGGACGGGTCCGACGAGAACGGCGAGCTCGGAGTCGAGCGGCGCGTCGGCCGGGCGCGCCATGGCGCCCAGCGTGAAGAGGCGGGGTTCGGGGCTTCGGCCCAGACAGCCGCTCGAAGCGGCCCCGGCCGCGGCGGCGGTCACGAGCAGCAGGAGCAGCGCGGCGCGGGACGGAACGAGCGACGCGAGGGCGCCCGCGGACTGCGTTCGGTCGTTCATCGGCTCTTCCCCCGCAGCAGGTCTTCGGGATGCTGCTCGAGTCGTTCGGTCAGCAGGCGCGTCGAGCGGGCGGCGTCCGAGAGGTCGAGCAGCAGCCGCTCGAGCTCGACGGTCACCGCGGAGTCGGGGCCCACGACCGAGTCGACCGATTCCAGGGTCTTCTCCAGGCTCGCCAGCGAGGACGCCAGCGCCGGTGCGACGTCGCGGTTGATCTGGCCCGTCACGCCCTCGAGCTGCGCGAGCAGGCCGTCGAGGCGCTGGCCGATCTGGTCGATCGGAACCGCTTCGATCTTCGCCAGCGTACTCGCGAGGCTGGTCGTGAGCTGCTGGAGGGTGTCGGGGGCGGTCGGCAGCTCCGGGTAGATTCCGCCGTGGACGATCTCGGCGGGCTCGGCGTTCTCGACGAAGTCGAGCTCGACCTTGAGCTGGCCGGTCACGAGATTGCCCGTTGCGAGCCGCGCGCGAAGTCCCTTCGCAACGAGCTCCTCGACGTGGGTGCCCGCGTAGTCGGTCCGCTGATCGCCTGCCGGCTCCACGCGCTCCGGCTCGATCTCGATCACCACCGGAATCCGGATCTCGTCCCGCTCGAAGTCGTAGGTGAGCTTCACGTCGACGACCTCGCCCACCTTGATTCCGCGCAGCTGGACCGGCGCCCCGGGCGCCAGACCGCCGACCGAGCGGTCGAAGTGGATGAGGAAGCGGAGCTTGCGCGCATAGCGGGGGACCAGGGTGTCGTGCTTGTTGTCGAAGAGCGTGAAGACGGAGTCTTCGTCGGTCGGTTTGCCGGCTGCGAGTCTCGAGAAGTTGTCGAAGGCGATGCCGCCGATCAACAACGACACGATCGAGGGTGTATCGATGCGGAAGCCTTCGGCACTCATGACGGCGTCGAAGCCCGACGCATTCCAGAATCGGGTCTCCGTCGTGATGCGGCGGTCATGGGGCGCCTCGACGAAGACGCGCAGGGTGAAGGAGTCCCCCGACTCGTCCATCTTCTCCTCCACTACACGCCCGACCTTCTGGGATCGGTAGTAGACGGGAGCGCCCTCGGCGAGGGAGCCCAATGAATCGGCCTTCAAGGTGAAGTAGCGGCCCTGCTCCTCGGACGTGACGAGCGGGGCTCTGGGAAGTCCGGTGAACCGTCGCTGGGGTTCGCCTTCGCCCGAGAAGTCGACGCCGATGTAGGCGCCGCCGAGCAGCGTCCCCAGACCGCTGACCTGGCCGGCCGAGACCTGCGCCTTCACGACCCAGAAGCGCGTTCCCTCCGTGAGAAAGGGCTCGGATTGCTTCGTCAGGCTCGCGACGACCTCGACCTTCGACAGGTCCTCCGTGAACCCGATCTCCTCGACCACGCCGACCTCGACGTCCTTGTACTTGATCTTCGTTTTTTCGACCTGGAGGCCCTCCGCGTCCTCGAAGACGATCGTGATCGTCGGACCCTTTTCGGACAAGGCCTTCCAGGCGAGGAAGCCTCCCGAGAGTGCCGCCACCAGCGGGATCAGCCAGACCAGCGAGAAGGGCCGGCTCTTGCGAACGACCGCCTGGGGCAGTGCCGGCGGCTCCGGCTGCGAGGCGGCGTTCGGGGGCGGGG
>CAYWGW010000284.1:0-4933 GCA_964457385.1 uncultured Spirochaetaceae bacterium | reverse complement strand
GGCCGCGCTACTCGAGCGCCCGCCAGAGATACCAGCTGGCGACCGATCGCCAGGGGCGCCAGCGCTCGGCCCGCCGCCGGATCGCGTCCGGATGGACGAGCCCCTGGGCGTCGCGTTTCCGGGGTCGGCCGAAGGCCACCACGAAGCCCTTGCGGATGCCGAGGTCGTCGACCGGCAGCACGTCGGGCCGCCCGAGGTAGAACATCAGCAGCATCTCCACCGTCCAGCGGCCGACGCCCCGGACCACCGTCAGCCGCTCGATCACCTCCTCGTCGGGCAGCCGCTGCAGTCGCGCCCGGGTCGGCACCTCTCCCGCGAGCGCGCGGGCGGCGAGATCCTTCACCGCGAGGACCTTGGCGCCGGAGAGCCCAGCCGCGCGGAGCCGGTCGTCGGAAGTCGAAGCCAGGCGCTCGGGCGTGACCCGGCCGCGGGGATACAGCGCCAGCACCCGGGCGTGGATCGTGGCGGCAGCCTTCCCGGAGAGCTGCTGCCGCGTGATGGCGGCCAGCAGGTAGGCGAAGGGGGAGAGCGACGGCGGCTCGAGCGGAAAAGGCCCGACCCGGTCGATCAACCGGCCCAGGGCCGGATCGGCACTGGCCAGCTCGGCCAGGGCGGTCGTGCGATCGAGCCGCTGCTCGGGGCGGCGGCCGAAGAGGCTGGGCTGGGGCGCGTTCGACAGGGCGGACCTCGGATGGGACTCGGGTGATACTCGGCGCACGATGCTAGGCCTGGAGGCGATCTCTCCAGGAGCGGAGCCACCGGGCCGATCCGCGCGGGTGCGGCGCGGACGCGGTGCAGGCAGCGTGCTGGCACGGCACAGACACGGCGCGGGGATCGACAGCCCCGGGCCGACGCCCGGGATGCGCCCCCGGCCGCGGGAACATACCCTACGCGGTCCATGCAATGCGTCCTCTCGATCGCGGGCTCCGATCCCACCGGCGGCGCGGGCCTGCAGGCCGACCTCCAGGTCTGTCATGCCTTCGGTGTCCATGGCGCCGCGGTGCCCACGGCGCTCACCGAGCAGGACGGCCTGCAGGTGCGTCGGGTGCTGCCGGTGTTTCCGTCGGTGATCCTGGAGCAGCTGCGCGGCGCCCTGGCGGCGCTCTCGCCGGCGGCGATCAAGATCGGCATGCTGGCCAGCGACGACGTCGTCCGCAACGTGATCCTCGCCCTGGCGACCGTGCGCGACGTCCCGATCGTGATCGATCCCGTGCTGGCGGCGAGCGACGGCACGCCGTTGCTCGAGAGCCGGGCCTACGGTGCGCTGCGCGATCTGATGTTCGGACGCTGCCTGGTCACGCCCAACTGGCCCGAGATGGAGATTCTCGCCGGCCGGTCCCTGCCACGACGACGGGACGGGGAGGAGGCCGCCCGCGAGCTGCTGCTGGATCGCCGGCTGGAGGGCGTGCTGCTGAAGGGAGGCCATCTCGAGGGCGACGCCGACGACCTGCTGGTCTGGCGCGTCGGCGGACGGGAACGAGAAGCGGACCGCGTCGGGGCAGCCGGAGAGCGAACGAGCGACGACGCCGGGGGCGCGAACGGCGACCGGATCGAATGCGAGTGGCTGCCGGGCCGGCGGATCCCCGGGCCGCCGGTGCATGGCACGGGCTGCGCGCTCTCGACAGCAGTCGCGGCGGGGCTGGCCCTCGGTCGGCCACTGCGCGAGGCGGTCGTGGAAGCCCGCCGCTTCGTCGCGAAGGCGATCGAGAATGCGCAAACCCTCGAGAACGGCGCGCGCCTGCTGGCCTTCTCATGACGCGCCCGACCGCCGCCCACGACCGTCCTGATCCCGTCGATCCTCCCGATCCTGCCGATCGGCGGGGCCGCCAGATCGCGACCCCGCCGGAGGCCGACCGGGCAGCCGCACCCCAAACCTCCGCCGCGGCCCGGCGCGTCTACGACGAGGGGCTCGCCGGCGCGGTTCGCGACGAGGCGCTCTGGAGCCAGCGCTCCCGGCGCCTCTCCCACGCCCGGCTGGCGAGCTTCGCGCTGCTGCTGCTGCTCGGATGGCTGGCCTTCGGCACCCATCAGATCGGGCGGGCCTGGCCGCTGCTGCCGGCGGCCGTCTTCCTGGGGCTCGTGGTCGGACACGATCGTGTGTTGCGACGGGAAGAACGCGCCATTCGCGTCCGGCGCTTCTTCGAGGACGGCCTGGCCCGGCTCGACGGACGCTTCGCGGGCCGCGGCGATGCGGGCGAGCGTTACCGCGACGCGACCCATCCCTACGCCGATGATCTCGACCTCTTCGGCCCGGGCTCGCTCTTCGAGCTGCTGGCGACGACACGGACGGCGCCCGGCAGCGATCGACTCGCCGACTGGCTGCTCGCCCCGGCCGAGCCGGCGACGATCCGGGCACGGCAGGCCGCGGTCGAAGAGCTCCGGCCGCGCCTCGACCTGCGCCTCGAGATGGCGCTCGCGGGCGACGAGACGGGCTCGGCGCTCCAGCAGGAGGCGCTCGAGGCCTGGGCCTCGGCGCCGGCGGCGCCGCTCTCGCGGGCGATCTCGTGGCTAGCGATCGCGAGCACGGGGCTCACCCTGGGCGGGCTCGCGCTCTGGATCTGGACCGGTGCGGGCCCCCTGCCCTTCGCCGCCGCCGGCCTGCTGCAGGCGGGCTTCGCGAGCTTCCTGCGATCCCGGGTCGCCCCCGTGCTGGCCGCCGCCGAGACACCCGTCCAGGCCCTGGCCCGCACGGCGGCCCTGCTCGCCTGCATCGAGTCCGAGCGCTTCGTCTCCCCCCGACTCGCGCAGCTCCGAAGCGAGCTCGAGACGACGGGCCGACCGCCCTCGCGCGAGCTCGAGGCGCTGCATCGGCTGGTCGATCTGCGCGATGCCCGACGCAACCAGTTCTTCGCGCCCTTCGCGGCGCTGCTGCTCTGGGGCACCCACGTGGCCCATGCCCTCGAGAGCTGGCGCGCCCGCTGCGGTCCGCGGCTGTCCAGCTGGGTCGCGGCGGCGGCCGAGATCGAGGCCCTCTGCGCGCTCTCGAGCTTCGCCTGGGAGCATCCCGACGATCCCTTCCCCGAGATCCGGGACGCCGACGCCGAGCCGGTCTTCGAAGGCGAGGGCCTCGGCCATCCGCTGCTCCCCGAAGAAGGCTGCGTGCGCAACGACCTCCGTCTCGGTCGCCATCCCCAGGCGATCGTGATGAGCGGCTCGAACATGTCGGGCAAGAGCACGATGCTGCGCACGGTCGGAACCAACACGCTGCTGGCGCTGGCGGGCGCACCCGTGCGCGCCCGGCGGCTGGTGCTCTCCCCGCTCCATCTCGCCGCCTCGATCCGGATCGTCGACTCGCTGCAGCAGGGGCAATCGCATTTCATGGCCGAGATCGTGCGCCTGCGACAGGTCGTCGAGATCGCCCGCACGCGCGCCCCCGCCCTCTTCCTGCTCGACGAGATCCTGCACGGCACCAACTCCCACGACCGCCGGATCGGCGCCGAGGCGGTGATCGCCGGCCTCGTCGACGCCGGCGCCCTGGGCATCGTCACGACCCACGATCTCGCGCTCACCCAGATCGTGCCCGGCAGCGGCGGTCGGCTCGAGAACGCGCATTTCGAGGATCATCTCGAGAACGGCGTCATGCACTTCGACTACCGGCTGCGCCCCGGCATCGTCGAGAAGAGCAACGCCCTCGAGCTGATGCGCTCTGTCGGCCTCGACGTCTGAGCTCGGCCCCCCCACCCCCCGCGCAGCCCGCCTTCGATGACGAGAGCTGGGACCGGGGGGCGGTGCCGATCCTCAATCGCAGATCCACAGCTCGCCGATCGCCCGCCCCGCGTGCTGGACGATCTCCCGCCGGCTCGAGATCTCGACCCCCGCACCCTCAAACAAACGTTCGATCATGACGAGACGCTCCGGAGGCGGCGCCTGCCCCGGCTGCACCGGAGCCGCACCCACCGCGCCAGCCGGCCCGCCCATTCCGTCCAGCCCGCTCGACGCGCCCGACCGGCCCGATCCGCCCAACCCGCCCAGCCCGGGCTCCCGCCCGGCCAGCCTGGCGACGGCGATCACCAGCACCTCGGGCAGCTCGCCCGCCAGTCGCCAGCTACAGCCTTCGGCGGCCCGGACGAACACGAAGCGCGGGTAGACGCCATCGGACCGGGACCCCACGATCCGTCCTCGGTCGTCGTACTCATAACGCATCGTCAGCTCCTCCAGGCAGAGCTCGAGGTCCGACGTTGGGTTTGAGCCATGCAACATCATGGTGTCGCCCGCGACTTGGGTTGGCGCATCATTATGTTTCCCCCAAACGCTGCGAACGAGAGTATGCTGGAGCTACGCCCGTCGTCCTCCCGGAGATCGACATGATCCGACATCCCCACGCCCTGCTCGTCCATCAATGCATCCAGGCCACGCAGCGAGGCGACGCGGAGACGCTCCGCGCGCTCTGGGCCGAAGACATCGTCTGGCGCGTCCAGGGTGCCTCTCCCTGGCACGGCGAGATGCGTGGCGCCGACGCGATCTGCGAGTACCTGGCCCAGATGGGGGAGATCGGCTCGGGCTATGACATCAGCATCGAAGACGTGCTCGTCAGCAACGAGCGCGCCGCCGTACTCTGCCACATCAAGGCGGAGATCGACGGACGCACGCTCGACGCCGACTATGTGCTCATCTGCCGGATCGAGCATCGCCGCGTCCAGGAGGTGGATTCGATCCCGCTGACACCGGATCAGGTCGCCGAATTCTGGCGCGCCTCCGCCTCCCGACAATGATCCCGCGGCACGATCCCGCGGCAGGATCCCACAGCAGATCCCGCAGCAGATCCCCCGGCCGCGAGCTCGGACGTGCGGCGCGCAAGCATCGACTCGAGACTGCATGCGGGCCCAGCGCGCCGAGCGAATGAAGCAACTCCTCAAGCAGCCCGTTCCAGCGCCCGCAGCAGCTTCTCCCAGATCCCGCCGAAGGCGCCGTTGCTCATGACGAGCACGACGTC
>CAYWGW010000283.1:1805-4969 GCA_964457385.1 uncultured Spirochaetaceae bacterium | reverse complement strand
GTCTACCAGAACTTCTTCGCGACCCTCGAGCGCTCGATGTTCGTCGAGAGGCTCTGAAATGGGCATCCGGGTCGGTTCGGGCCGCCGCCCTGCGTTCGGCGTGCCTCTGGCCGCGGCGATCGGGATCCTGGCCCTGCTCGCTACGGGCTGCATCGGCTACTCGACGCGGCATCCGATCCAATGGGACTCGAGCTCTCAGATCTCGGCTTCCGAGTCGAGCCAGGTCGCCGTGCGAAGCGTGCAGAGCCGCGTCTACGATACGAGCGACAAGGTCCAGGTGCTCCGGGCCGTGCTCGCCTCGCTCCAGGACCTCGGGTTTCAGGTCGAGCTGCTCGACGAGACCCTCGGCGTCGTCTCCGCGAAGCAGTACCGGCCCGCGGTCGTCTCCCACAGCCGGCGGCGCAACGACTATCTACGCTACGACGAGGAGTCCCTGGTGGTGTTCCAGCGGGCCTGGCGCTCCTGGGGGCCGTTCTGGAAGCGGTCGGATCTCGTCCGGCTGACGGTGACGGTCCGGCCGCGCAACGAGTCGCAGCTGATCGTCCGCGCCTCGGCTCAGCACTTCGTGCGACCGATCGAGGAGGCCGAGCCCTACCAATCCTTCTATCGGGTGCTCGACAAGGCGCTCTTCATCTCGCGCATCGAGTCGGAGACCGACGGCCCCGGCTGAATCGGGTCGGGCTTTGAATCGACGGCCTCGCCCACCCTCACGCGGCTACCCCACCGCCTCCGCGACGAAGAGATACCGGTTCAGGCTGTAGAAGTATTCGCCGTGCTCGCCGAGATCCCGGAGCTCGGCATGCCAGGCCCGGGCTTCGTCTTCCGAGACGCCCGAGCGGCCCGCCACGAAGCCAGCCATCAGCGCCGTCAGGTGATAGCTGAAGCGGTCGGGCTGATAGTCGATGTCGAAGAGCGGGATGGCCATTGCGCTGCGGATCCGGAATCCGGCCCGGCGCAGCTTCGGCGCGAGGCGCTGAGGCAGATCGCGATGCACGAAATGCTCGTCCCAGACCTCGAGCACCCGCCGCATCCGCTCGGGCTCCTCCGTGTGAATCACCAGCGAGTCGTAGTCCGTGTCGAGGATCGCGACGCGCCCTTCCGGCTTCAACACGCGACGCAGCTCGCGAAAGGCCGCGTCGAGGTCGGCCACGTACTCGTAGACCTGGGTCGAGACGGCGGCGTCGAAATGGCCGTCGGGCCAGGGCAGCCGCAGCGCATCCCCATGCTCGAAGCGAACCTGCGAGAGCCCCTCGCAGCGCCGCCGCGCCAACGCGATCATCGGCTCGCTGGCGTCGAGCCCCACGACCTCGCCCTCGGCGCCGACCGCCTCCGCCATCTCCTGGACGAGCAGCCCCGGCCCCGACCCCACGTCGAGGACGCGTTCGCCGTGCGCGAGGGCGAGCGCCTCGCGCACGGCCCGTCGCTGGGCCACGACGTCCGCCGTGGCGTAGGCGATCTCGAGGGCGCGGCCGGCGGAGTCGTCGAAAGCGATCTTCTGGGTCAATTGTTCGTCTCCTCGGAACGGCGCCGTCGCCGCGGGCTGGACCGTTCGGGCTGGAGTGTAGATGTCGAAGCAGGCGGGTCGCTCCGACGGGTGGGCGCGTACGGACGGGGGGCTCAATCAGGCCGCTCCGCAGCATACGTCAGGTCGAAGATCATGGGATACGCGACCAGAATCGGGCCGTCCCCCCGATGATTCGCTCCGCGCAGTTCCTCGGTCTCCTTCTCCAGCGCCCGGACCTCCTTCAGCCACGACGTGCGACATACCGGAATCCTTCCTCGCTCGATCGGGCTCGATCGGGTATGCGCTCGACCGTCGATCATGCCCCAGCCTCGGCGAGCATCGGGCAAGCTCGAGCAGCGGGATGGCCAGGACGTCTTGGCCGACGGGATAGGCCTCGCCGCCGGGGTATACGACGAAGCCCTCCCAGCTCGCGCCCACCACCGGATGGGAGACCACGGCTTCCTTGTCTCCGAGGCCCAGCAGCGCATGGACCAGGCCGCTGTCGCGCACGTAGACCCGGGGCGACTTGACCAGCCGCTTGCCGACGTTGGCGTGCCAGGACGGCAGCCGGCGCAGCAGCAGCAGGTCGGCGAGCAGATCGATGTAGGCCGCCGCGGTCTTGGCATCGACGCCCAGGTTGCGCGCCAGTTGGGCGACGTTGAGCATGCCGCCCTGATGATGGGCCAGCATGGTCCAGAAGCGGCGCAGCCGTTCGGCGGGGATGCGCGGCCCGAACTGGGGGATGTCCCGTTCCAGGTACGAACGGATGAAGTCCTGTCGCCAGCGCAGGCTGCGGGCGTCGCTCGCTGCGAGGAAGCTCTCGGGGAAGCCACCGCGCAGCCGGGGCCGATCCAGATGATCGACCAGGTAGAGCTCGGGCTCGGCGAGCTTGGCGCGATCCTGCTCGGACTCGAGGTCCAGGTACAGTGCGTCGTCCGCCTGCCCCGCGGCCCGGGCCCGGGCCAGGGTAGTCTTGCCCGCCTGGCGCGGGCCGAGCAGTGCCAAGGCGGGCACCTCACTGAGCCGTCGTTCCAGGACCGGGAATAGGCGGCGATTCTTCATTCTTGCGATCAAGGAATTTCATTCCAAGATTTGCAAGGTTCATTGCGGCTCTGGGCTGCCACAGCGCTTTGCTCTCCCTGGGGTACGGGGCTCAGGCTGTCTGCCGTAACCCGTGGGGACGGAGGTGAAGACGGAGGCGGGGACGAGGTGGGCGACCGTATCGGGATTCACGGCGTGATGATGATCATTCACGCCGTGAATGGATCTCCCAATCCAGAGACGGCGTGTCCCGGGCCTCTCCCAGGTAAGGCGAACGCTGGTAGCTTTGATGGAATGCCTCGAAGAACCATCGGCGTTCGATTCCCGAGAGACCTCGACCGGGAGCTGGACGAGAGAGCGGCCGCGCTCAGCGTCACTGGAAGCCCGCCTCGATCGTGAGATCGACGTCGGCCGTGAAGCGGGGCTCGAGCCATATGCTGACGGCGTGACCGCCGATCAAGGCGTACTCGACGCCCGCGGCGTCGAGCAGTCCTGCGAGAAAGCGGAGGGGATTCACCGCCCCCCCTACCCCCGGTAGAGCCCAAGCGCCCGGGCGCGGTCGTAGAAGGCACGCGGCGTATCGCGAGCACGACCCTCGTCGGGCCGGGTGTCGTTGGGC
>CAYWGW010000283.1:0-1705 GCA_964457385.1 uncultured Spirochaetaceae bacterium | reverse complement strand
GGGCCGGGTGTCGTTGGGCTGGGCGTCGCGAAATCGCTCGTACAGCTCCCAGCTCCGCTGCAGGCGCTCGTCCAGCGAGAGCCGCAGATGGGCCGCGAGGGCCTCCGCGTGGGAGGTGGCCTTCAAGCGCCCGATCCGGCAGAGGGTTTCGCGCTCTCGTTCGGACTCGGTCATCCGGCGGACTCGGTCATCCAGACAGGCTAGCCACAGGCGGTCGTCGACGCAGCCTGAGCATGGGGGTCTCGCCCAGGGGGCCGGGCTATCGACCATCCCCCGCCCACAACGCCCCCTGAACACCGGCTTCCGCTTTTGCATGAAGGCGGCCATGCCTTCGCTGGCGTCCTCGCTCGCGATGCTGAGTTCCTGCAGCTCGGCCTCGCGGGATGTAGGCGGCGTCGAGGCCGGACTCCATCGCGGTCTGGAGGGCGCGTTCGGCGAAGCGTTTCGGCATTCCCCCGGGCTCGAACGACCATCATGCACGTCGTGGACGGATGTTCCGATTCCGGGTCGGCGGGCCCCGACTCTAGGCAACGCAATGCGATCGTACTACACTGTGGGCCATGCCCCGAAGCACCACGAGCATCCGCCTGCCGGAAGATCTCGTCCAGGCGCTGGACGAAAGAGCTGCTGCGCTCGGCGTCACCCGGAGCCAGCTGATCATCGAGGCGGTCGAGCAGGCGCTCGCGGATCGCTCCGCCTGGTCGCCGGAGTTCCTGAAGGCGATCCGGACGCCGAGGCCGGAGTTGCAGGAGACCACGGACGAGATGCTGAAGGCCATCCGTGACCGTCGATCGCGAAACGAAGCGCCCGACCTTTGAGATACCTGCTCGACACGAACATGGTCGCGGCCCTGATGCGTGGCGACTCGCGCGTAGCGGCGCGCGTGGCCGGAATGTCGCCCGAGAGCGTCTCGATCTGCCAGGTGACCGCGGCCGAGATCGAGTTCGGACTGCGCCGTCTCCCGGCTTCCAGACGTCGGAAGGTGCTCGAGGAGCAGTGGTCCGCAGTGGGTTCGGAGCTGATCCGTCTGCCCTGGAGCGACGAGGTCAGTCGACGCTTCGGGGATCGAAAGGCCCGGCTCGAGCGGGGCGGTCGTCGGATGAGCGACTTCGACCTCGCGATCGCCGTCCACGCGTTGGTCTACGATCTGACCCTCGTCACGGCCGACCGGGCATTCGAGCGCCTTCGGATGCCTCGAGAGAACTGGCTGGCTTGAAGTCGACGTCGGCCGCCCTCAACGCCCCTTGAACGCCGGCTTGCGCTTCTGCATGAAGGCGGCGACCCCTTCCCTGGCGTCCTCACTCGCGATGCAGAGGCCCTGGAGCTCGGCCTCGCGGGAGTAGGCGGCGTCGAGGCCGGACTCCATCGCGGTCTGGAGGGCGCGCTTTGCGAAGCGCAGGGAGAGCGGGGCCTTCTCGGCGATCTCGTGGGCCCAGGCGCGGGTTTCTTCCAGGAGGCGGTCGGCGGGCACGACGCGGTTGCAGAGGCCGAGCTCGAGGCAGCGGGCGGCAGCGAGCTTCTCGCCGGTGACCATCAGCTCGTAGGCGCGCTTCTTGCCGATCGTGCGGGCGAGATGCCAGGTGGCGCCGCCGTCCGGGATCAGGCCGATCGCGCCGAAGGCCTGGTAGAGATAGGCGTCCTCGGCCATCACCGTGAGATCGCAGTTCATGGCGAAGGCGCTGCCCACGCCGGCGGCGGCGCCGTT
>CAYWGW010000282.1:0-5038 GCA_964457385.1 uncultured Spirochaetaceae bacterium | reverse complement strand
ATTGCGGCGTCCGGTCGGCGAAGGGCCTCACGGCGATCGACGGCCGGCCGCCTCCGGGCTCGGACAGGCCGTCGGGCTCGGCGGAACGCGTCGCCGCAGCTCCGTCGGCAGGCCTCCGCCAGACCTTCCGTACGACCCGGGCGACGGGCCCGAGGACGACGCCCACGATGACGATGGCGGCCGCCACGCCGGACAACACCTGCTCGTGCCGCGCGATCCAGTCGAAGAAGGTCTCGACTTCCGGGAATCTGATTGGTCCCCCGAGCGTGAAGAGCCGGCGATGGTACCCCAGCGCAAGGGGGCGAGACGTTCAGTCGCGCGCGGAACTCGCGGGGTGGGGGCTCGCGGGCTCCGTGGGTCCGGCGATCTCGCCACCTGCGAGGAACTCGAAGCCGGGACGGAGCGCGTAGTGGCTCGGCACCTCTAAGGTATCGGGCGTCGCCTTCCCCTTCGCCATGCGCGTCACGCGGATCGCGCTGATCAGGCGGCCCTTCACCCTGCGGCTGAACTCCATCGGGAGGAGAGGAGAGGAGAGGAGAGGAGAGGATAAGCGGTTCAAGGCCCGTTTTCGGCTTCGCCGATAGGCCCGTTTCTGACAAATGAGATTGAGATGGGGCTCTTCAGCCCCGTAGCGGGACGGTTTCAAGCTTGTCTGGACCGCCCAGTCGGCTCGCGGCGGAGCTTCGCCCCCGGGACCGACCGTTCGAGGACGAGCGAGTGCCCACGCCCGAGCCGAGGCGACTCTCGACTGACCACCCCTCGCTAAGGATCAGCCGTCGGGGCCGATGGCCCGTCGTCCAGAGGCGATTGGTTGAAGTCGAAGCCCGCGTACTCGTCCCACTCACCCCCGGTGACCTCGGGAACGGGCTCGCCTTCAGCAAGCTCCGGCGGTCCCGTGGACGACCCGGCCGGCGGGGCCCTCGAAGGCAGTTCGAGGCACGCCAGGATCCGGCGCGCCACGTCGGGTTCGGTGATTGCGGACAGGATGCGCGTCCGCCCGCCGCACTCCGGTCATCCGAGCACGTCGATCTTGAAGACACGTTGCAGGAGATCGGCCCAGGCGGTCCGGCGTGGCAGATCGTTTACGCTAAGGGGCTCCCACACCCGCCATCAGCCAGGTCGATCTCGATGCTTCCTCGTCTGATCTTCTCATCGACGGCAGGGCTTCGAGTCCTCTACGCGACCGGCGCCGCGATCACCACGCGCCCGTCAGCGGCGACGCCCGCTTCGCGTCCGAGGATCGCGCGTACACGCGCACCATCGCGCTGCTCTTGTGGCGGCTCTGCTCCATGATCTGGAGCTCCGTACGGCCTTGCGACGCCAGCGTCGTCACGAGCCCGGCTCGGAGGCTGTGGGCACTGAACGAGGCCCCGTCTGCGATCGCCGAGCAGGCCCCGCGTACGACCAGGTCGACCGCCCGTGCGCTCAACCGGCCACCCAGGGCTCCCCCCTTGCGCACGCTCCGGAAGAGCGGTCCCGAGGTGCCCACGCCGCACTCGAGCCAGGCGCGCGTCGCGCGCACCGCGCAGACCTCGAGAATCTGCTGGGCCCGCGGCACGTAGAGCAGCGCGCCCTCCCCCTCCTGGTCCGACTTCGAGCGTGCGATCCGAACGAAGAGCCCATCGCCGTCGTCCTCGAGATCCTCGACATCGAGCGCCACGAGCTCGGATCGCCGCGCCGCCAGCGCGAATCCGAGCGTGAGGAGCGCCGCGTCGCGCTTGCCCCGGACCGTCCCGCGATCGATTCCATGGAGCACCATCCCGAGCCGCGGCAGCGTCAGCGCCGACGCTTGCTTCGGTCCGACGCCCAGCGTCCGCCGGATGCCTCGCACGACCTCCCGCACGGCGGGTGCATCACACGGATTCGGATGGCCTCCCACGCGGTGGGCGTAGGCGATCGCCGCGACGTGAACGGCCAGCGTCGAGGGGCGCCGGCCCTGGCGCGCCTGATGCGCCAGGTAGCCCGCCACCGTCGCGGGCCGAACCGGCAGGGCGTCCCGCGCGTTCGCCTCGCAGAAAGCCGCGAAGGCCTTCAAGGCTGCCCGGTACGCGCGGTGGGTGTTCGCGGACCGGGACGCCCGCAGGAAGTCCGTGAGGGCCTCCTCGAGTTCAGCCGGGAACTCAGTCACGACCGCCTTGATCTTCTCGATCAGCGTCGCATCCGACACCCACGGCCCCTCACGCTCGGGACGGCGCGGCCTCGTCCTTATGTCCGTCGACTCTCGCTGTGGCGCATTGCGGGCCGCGTGGTACGCCTGACGCGAGATGCCGAAGGCCTCGCACAGCTGCCCCACCGTCGCACGACCCCGGGACGTGGGGAGGCGCATCGTCGAGACCTCCCGGGCCGTGAAGGGCGGTCCTTGAGCGCCCGCTCCACCAGCTCGAGTCGGCAGCTGGATCATCGCGCTCGCCCGCAGCCAGGGCCGCGCCGTCGTCGTCGACCCGAAGCACGCGCTCGGCCGCTTCCGGGGGGCGGCCCTGCTGAAGCCCAACCTCGAGGGCCGTCGCCTGATCACTCGGGACCGGCAGCTCCCCGCCGTGTCCCGAACGATCGGCGCTCGGCTGACTTCGACCTCGACGCTCGTCTCCAGCCGAATCCGACGGCGAGACTGGTGAGCCCGCGGGGACTCGAACCCCGGACCGTGAGATTAAAAGTCTCCTGCTCTACCAACTGAGCTACGGGCCCGCGCGTTGAATACCACCGGCCCCGGGCGTCGTCGAGGCTCTCGCCCGGACGGGCCGCCCGCCTCGGGCCCCACGCGGCGGGCGCGCGCGGACTTCACGCCCCGGTCTTGACTTTCGCTTTTTATTCGTCAACCTTGTCGAGCAACCCAAGGAACCCTCCCGACCAGGCCCCATCGATCCCATCGCTCCCATCGCTCCCACGAGCCCCATCAGCTCGACAGGCCCGACGAGACCGCAAACGACCGAAGCGAACCGACCCACCCAACCACCACGCACCACTCCAGGAGACATGCCCGCCATGACGACGACCCACGAGCCGACCGACGATTCCAGCCTCCCCCGTCAGGCCTCCCCCGACCAAGCCCCCCTCGCCGTCCCGACCCTGACGAACTCGCCGGGCTGCACGCCCACCACTTCCACCACTCCCACCACTTCCACCACTTCCACCACTTCCACCGCTCCCACCGCGCATGCGACGCCCGGCACGCCCGAGCTCGAGTCGACCCCGTCGCGACGCTTCCGCGCCGTTCCCGTCGACGCGTGGTCGATGCCCGCTTCGTCGGTCCAATGGAGCCAGCCAAGAACGAAGACGATGTCGTCTCAAAGTCGCGCCTCGGAGAGACGACGCTGGGCGCCACTCGACGGCGCCACGATCTGAGGGGGAGCTGGACCGAACTCGTGGAAGGCCTGGGTTGACCCGATTGCGGCGAGAAGCGTCCGGGGGGATTCGGACCGCGGAGATGTGATCCTCGCTCGCGCATTGCTCGCGAGAGTCCCCATCGATTGATTTCATCTCGATCGATGTGACAGCATTGAAGTTGTTGCACGAAGCGTCGAACGAAGGATGAAGGGGGCTTTCGAATGCCCGTCGTCACTTTGAGGAATCTGCCCGAAGAGACTCACCTGGCACTCGAGCTGCGCGCGGCCCAACATGGACGCAGCATCGAAGCCGAAATTCGGGTGCTTCTGGAGGAGGCGGTTCGCCCGGGGGCCCGCGTCAAGATTGGATCGGAGCTCGCTGCCTTTGGCCGGCGCCTTCGGGAGGTCGAACTCGACACCACCCGAGATCCGACTCCGACCGAGCCGGCGACGTTCGAGTGATCATCGTGGATTCCCGTCTCGTCTCGGCGCCGATGAGCCCACACGACAAGCCCGCCGTAGAGTCCGGGCGCGACCGGAAGTTGGCCGACACGCCGGATCGGACCGCGACGCTCAACGAAAGCGGCCCAGCCCCACGGAGGACGACACCATGACCAAGCCCGATTCCCTTCGCCCGGCGGAGCGAGTCCCCCCGCCCGAGCGCGTGCGCCTGCCCGAAAAGGGCACGTCCTGGGACGAGCTCGAGACCGCGATGCGAGCGATGGGGGAAGGGGATGTCGACTGGCGCTCGGGGCGGGCGGCGGTCTACGTCTTTCATGCGGGCGAGGATGTGCTCGAGGTCGCGAAGCGGGCCTATGCGCTCTACCAATCCGAGAACGGGCTGGGGCCCGCGGCCTTTCCGAGTCTGGCGCGGATGGAGAGCGAGGTCGTCGACATGGGGCTGGGGCTCCTGCAGGCGCCGGAGGGCGCTTGCGGCAACCTGACCTCGGGTGGCAGCGAGAGCATCCTGATGGCGGTGAAGACCTGCCGCGACCAGGCGGCGGCCCGGGGCGTCGACCCGGCCGGGGCCGAGATCGTGCTGCCGTGGTCGGCCCATCTGGCCTTCGACAAGGCCGCCCACTACCTGGGGTTGCGGATCGTGCGGGTGGCCGTCGGCAGCGATCTGCGGGCCGACGTGGCGGCGATGGCCGAGGCCGTGAGCGAGCGGACGATCATGCTGGTCGGCTCGGCGCCCTGCTTTCCGTACGGGCTGATCGATCCGATCGACGCGCTCTCCGAGCTCGCCCTCGAGAACGACCTCTGGCTCCACGTCGACGCCTGCGTGGGCGGCTACTTCAATCCCTTCGCGCGGCGTAACGGGGTCGATGTCGAGCCCTTCGACTTCTCGCTGCCGGGGGTCCGCTCGATCTCGGCGGATCTGCATAAATACGGCTATGCGGCAAAGGGCGCGTCGACGGTCTTCCACCGCAGCGAGGATCAGCGCGCCTTCCAGGGCTTCGAATGCGACGCCTGGCCGGCGGGCGTGATGCGGACGCCGACGGCGGCGGGTACGCGCCCGGGCGGGGCGATCGCCGCGGCCTGGGCGGTGATGCGCTATCTCGGCGAGGAGGGCTACTGCCAGAAGGCCCGGGACGTCGTCCGCGCCCGCGAGCGCATCGAGGAGGCGGTGGCGGGGATTCCCGAGCTGGCGCTGATCGGCGCGCCGAAGCTCGGGCTGGTGGCCTACGGGATGGCCGAGGGCTGCACGGACTTCA
>CAYWGW010000281.1:0-5083 GCA_964457385.1 uncultured Spirochaetaceae bacterium | reverse complement strand
GACGCGGCCTCGGGTGAGGGGGACTCGGCCGCAGCGACCTCGGCCGCGGCGACTTCAAGCGAGGCAGGCCCGCCCGCGGCGACTCCGGGCGACGCCGCGCTGGCGGATCTGCTCGCGCGTCCGCTGGTGCAGCGGTTGCTCGCCTCTTCGAAGGGGAAGGGGAACGGGTCGGGGGACCCGGGGTCGGTGCAGCAGGTGCCCGGGTCTGCGGCCGGAACGGCCATCGAGGGCGCGGTTCCCGCCCGGTCCGCCTCGCCCGCCCGCCCCAATCTGCCCGCCGCCTTCGCGCGCCTGCCCCGCAAGCTGCATCCGCGGCGCTATCGCAGCGTCGATGGGCTCGAGATCTGGGTGGGGCGCAGCGACGAGGCGAACGACGTGCTCTCGACCCGTCTCGCGCGGGGCAAGGATCTCTTCTTCCATCTCGACGGGGCACCGGGCAGTCACGTCGTGCTGCGCACCGAAGGGCGCGACGACGTGCCGGCGGAGTCGGTGCTCGATGCCTGCGAGCTCGCCGTCCACTTCTCGAAGCAGAAGAACGCCGGCCGCGCCGATGTCCACGTCGTGCCGATCAAGAACGTGAAGAAGCCGAAGGGCGCCAAGCGCGGCCTGGTCTACGTGACGGGCGGGAAGTCCGTCCATCTGCGTCGCGAGCCGGCGCGCCTCGATCGGGTCCTGGCGTCGCGCATCGAGGATCGGCCGGATTGAGCTGGGTGGGGCCCGGAGGCCAAAGTCGATCGACTTGTGACACGGACTCGTATGGTTCGCTCCATGGGGGCTGTCGCTTTCTTCTCTCACGCAAGCGCCATCTTCTCGATTTCATCCAATCGATATTGGATGTTATTTTGATAGCTATAGACTCATTCGTTTCTTCCCGACTCCCTGACTTCCCGACTTCCCGGGGAGCAAGAAATGATGCGATCCTTCCCTTTCGGATTAAGCTTCAGGATCGAGTCGAGCTCCGCGTTGCGACGAACCGGTTGCTGCTGGCTGCCGAGAGTGCCTGCTGACAGCAACCTTGCGACGGAGCCCGGCTGCTGTCGCTCCTGCTCGCGGACGCTCCGCACGCTCGTCCACGGGTCTTGTACGCGGGGAGACGTCGGGCAGAACGGAATCGGTGCGGAATGCCGGCTCGTGCCTGACTGCAAGACCTGCACGAAACGCCGAAGGGCAAAGTGCACGACGCGAAGCGCGGAACGCACTGCCTCCCCCGATCGGATGTCTGGCGTTACGGATCGTCGCTCGCTCGCCGCGAGAGACCTTGGCGAGGCGGCTCGAAGAAGGACAGGCCTGGGTTCGGAACGCATGATTCACCGCACGTCGGCCCACGATGGGTAAAGCCGCCCACGGTTGACTTTCGCTTTTTATTTGCCCATACTCGTGAGTGAACCCCGCCAAACTCGAGCCTTCCAAGATGAAGACGCCGCAGACGGCCGATGCCCCGAGTTCCTTTCGGACCGTCCTGCTCCTGACGGGGCCCCTCCCACGGGCGGTCGCGTCGCTCGATCGGCCGGACCGCTCGTTCGTTCGCGACTCCGCTCCCTGTCGAACCTCCACGGTGGGCCTGGCTCGGGATGAATTCCCTCTCCCCGATCTCGCCCCCGCTCTCTCCTTCGTTCCCGTCCCCGCCCCCGTCCCCGAGATCGAACTGGCGCGACTCACCGCCGCGCGCGGCCCCCTGCGACGGACGCTGGCCCGATTGGCCGGCCGGCTCGTCGAGACGCGGGCGATCGAGCGATTCGGCTTTGCCCGGCTCGGCGACTATGCGCGCGAGCGGGTAGGCCTCTCGGCCCGAAAGGTCCAGGAGCTCGCCCGCATCGATCGACTGCTCGCCGGCCTCCCGAGTCTCGAAGCGAGCCTTCGCCGGAACGTGCTCCCCTGGTGCAAGGTCCGGCTGATCGCCCGGATCGCGAAGCTCGAGACCGTTGACGGCTGGATTGAACGCGCCCGGACGCGCCCGGCCCGTCGGCTCGAGGGGGCGGGAGACGTCTGTCCCGAGCGGGTGTGGGATCTGGTTCCGTCTGCGGAGCGGCAACTGTGTGCGCCGGGGGTCCGCGCCGAGGCGACGAGGCTCTGCGCCTTCCACCATCTCCGCGGCGTCCATGCAGGGCGGGCCCGGGTGCGGGGGCGGGCGCCGAGCTGGCTCGTCTTCGAGCTGGGGCTGCGCGATGGGGGACGAGGAGTAGGAGGAGTAGGAGGAGTAGGAAGAGCAGGAGCAGAAGAGCCGCCGCTGGTGGGCTATCGGTCGGGGGATGTGCTGATGGCGAATTGATGGACGTACACATCATTCCCGAGGCGGCTGATGTGCGCGCTGGAAGGCGATCAGGGCGGGGAGCACGATCAGGTTCGCGATCAGGGTCAGCGTCATGCCGATCGTGAGGACGATGCCGAGGCTCGCGACGCCGCGATGGGAGGAGAGGGCGAGGGTGCCGAAGCTGACGGTGGTCGTGAGCGCGCTGTAGAAGACGGCGCGAGCGGTGGTGCTGCCGAGCAGGCGCTCCTGGCGATCACTGCGGGCGAGGGCCTCGGCGCGGTGGACCAGGTGGATGCCGCTGTCGACGCCGATGCCCAGCAGCAGCGGGATCACGACGATGTTCACGAAGTTGAAGTCGATGCCGAAGGTCGCCATCGTGCCGACCGTCAGGGTGTTGCTGAGCACCAGTGGCGCAAGCACGAGCACGACCGGGACGACGCGGCGCCAGAGCAGGAATAACAGCCCGCTGATCAGTATGGCGGCATAGCTGAGTGCCTCGTGAAAGGAGTCCCGGGTGGCCTTCGCGAAGGCGATCATGTTGGCGGGCAGGCCCGTGGCGTCGGGGACGACCGTTTGCACCTGCTTTGCGAAGCGCGTGAAGGCCGCCTCGTCCGAGAGCTTCTCGCTCGGCAGGATGGTCACGCGCGCGCGTCCGTCCTCGGTCATCATGCGGTCGCGAAGCTGATGCGGCAGGTCCTCGAGCTCGACCGGCTCGACGAAGGTGGCCTCCCGCAGGCGGCGGAGCTGATCCGTGAGGCCACCGAGAAGCACATCCTGGAGCGCCTGGAGGGCGACCTCCGGATCGTCGTCGGCCTCGATTCGCGCCAGGAACTCGTCGAGGCGTTCCTTCAGGACGCGCATGCTCCGGGCCGTCACGCTCGAATCGGTCTCCGGGATCTGCTCCGCAAGAAAGTCCCGCAGCGAACGCAGATCCTCGATCTGCCGCTCGGTGGAGGGATGTTCGCTGTAGGGAGTCGTGTCCCGGGGCGCGTCGAGGAGCATGCCGACGTCCTCGAGGAGCCAGATCTTCTCCTCCTGGTTCTTCGGGATGTAGTCGGCCAGGGTCAGCGCCGCCTCGACCTCGGGCAGCTTCTCGACCTTTCCGGCGATGCGCTGGGCCTCTTCGAGGTTCGGGGCGATCGTATCCATCGGCCAGGGCGAGCGCAGGCCGGCCTCGTCGAGCAGCTCGTTGAAGGTCTGGACACTCTCGGTCTCCGGGTCGCGCATGCGCACGACGTTGGCGTCGAACTGGACGTCGAAAGCCTTCCAGGCACCCAGCGCAAAGAGGACGAGCGACACGATCGCGACCAGCCGCGGCTTCTCGGTGATGCGCGCCCAGGCGGTGCTGTCGAAGACCATCTGTCGGGTCACGTCGCGATCCGGATCGAGTCGGAAGCCGGTGGTGAGCAGCGCCGGAAACAGCGAGACCGTCAGGAAGAGGTTCACGATCATGCCGGTGCCGGCGATCAGGCCGAGCTCGGCGACACCGAGATTGTCGGTCGGGATGAAGACGTAGAAGCCGATCGCAGTCGTGACGGTGCAGATGATGAGCGAGCTGCCCACGTGCTCGAAGCCGAGGTCGAGGGCCCGTTGATGGGCGTCCTCGGCATGGGGCGCGAGCCGCAGCTCGTTCGCGTAGGCCATGCCCACGTGGATCATGAAGTCGACGCCGAGACCGATGAAGAGGATCGCGAAGGCGACACTCACGAGGTTCAGCGAGCCGACCGTCGCTGCCGCCACGGCCCCGGTCCAGACGAGCCCCGAGAGCAGCGTGACCACCGACGCCGCCACCAGCTTCCAGGATCGCATCGCACGCATGAGGACGGCGATCACGAACATGAAGCAGATCACGCCGCCTACGCCCACGTCCCAGAGGATGCCGATCATCTCCTCGTAGTTGAGCACGGGGTTGCCCGTCAGGCGGATCGTCACGCCGCGATCCGGGTCGAGATCGTGCTCGGTCGCGATGCGCCGAATCTCCGCCATCGGCCGAGCGGCGGCGAAGATATGGTCGAAATCGAGCACGGGATCGATCACCAGCACCCAGCGCTTCACGGTCTCGAGCGAGGATCCCCGCAACAAGATCTCCTCCCAGGAGATCTCGAGCGGAAACTCCGTGTAGGCCTCGACGGTGGCGTCACCCACGCGGTCGAGGAGCGGCGCCAGATCGTCGAGCGTCGAGTCCGAGCCCGTCTCCTCGGCCTGTTCGAGCCCCTGCTCGATCAGCGAGGCCAGGTTCGCGACGGTGGGCTCCCGCTCGAGGGCGGTCAGGATCGGCTGGACCTGGGCGATCTGGACGCTGAACTCCTCGAGATCCGGCAGATCGCGGTAGAGCAGCCCATGGGTCTCGAAGAACTCGCCCGCGCCCGGGATGTAGACGTCCCGGAAGAGGTCGGGTCGTTTTGCGAGCGCCTGCTGGAGCGTCTGGGTGGCGGTACGGGCGATCTCGGGTGTCTCGCCGTCGATCACGACGAGCATCACGTTCTCGACGTTGGGAAAGCTCCTGGTGAACTCGAGATAGTTCTTCCGCGCCTCGAGATGAGGCGAGATCATGGAGACGTTGTCGGAGTTGATCCCCAGATTCAGGGCGGCGTAGACGCCCAGCGCGACCGTCGCCGACCCGATCAGCGCGAGGACCAGTCGGGAGTGGGCGTCGACCCGTCGGACCCAGCGGACCAGGGCGTGGCTCAGGGCCGCTTCGATTCGATCCATGCGTCGTTCGTCTCCGCTGTTTCCCGGGAATCGCGCTCGGCACCGGCACCTGCGCCTGCACCTGCGCCTGCGCCTGCGCCGAGGCCGAAAGTAGCCACTTTGAAGGGGCCAGACAGCCCG
>CAYWGW010000280.1:0-5146 GCA_964457385.1 uncultured Spirochaetaceae bacterium | reverse complement strand
GACGTGGGCCAGCACGCCGACGACGAAGGGCCCCACGCAGGGTGCGAACACGATCCCCGCCACGAGCCCCATCGCAAAGGCGCCCAGCGGTGATGCGCCACCCACCGACAGGATCCACCTGGGCGTGCGCCCCAGCCAGGACTCCACTCGCGGCAGCCAGCCCAGGGCGATCGCGCCCAGGAGCAGGAAGAGCGCCGCGAAGCCCCCCGTCACTCGCGGATCCGCGAGCAGAGCCCCGAAGAGCCGCCCCGTCGCGGCCGCCCAGACCCCGAGCGCCGCGTACATGAGGGCGATGCCGGCGACGTAGAGCAGCGCGAGCGCCGCGGCGCGCCCGCGGGAGGCGCGCCGACCCGCGAAGGCCGCCACCGTGACCGGAATCATCGGATAGACGCAGGGCGTCGCGCTCAGCAGCAGACCGCCGCCGAAGGCCGCCGCCAGCAGGGTCGCGAGCCCCGCCGTCTCGACGAGTGCCGTGACGTCCGGGATCACGGCGATGACTTCTCGACCGATCGGTCTACCGACAGGATCGCACGATGGGGCGGCAGACAGCGCTCCTCGTCACAAGCCTGGAATCGAAGTGCGAGACGCGGTCCATCTTCCCGCTCTTACGTACCCACGTCGGGCCGCCCATCGCGGCGCGCGTCCCCGGCCAGCTCCACCGGAATCTCGAGTCGGCCCTCGTAGACCTCGATCGGATCGGAGACGAAGGCCGGACGGAAGCGCTGCCCCTTCGGATACTCGATCGGCCGCGTCTCGAGGCCCTCCACGCCCTCGATCGTCGTCGGGATCAGGAACTCGAGAGAGGCGGGATTCGCATTCACGTGCCAGCCCTCGTCGATCTCGAGCTCCACCCGGAGTCGACCCGGATCGGTCGCCGAGGCTCGCAGCAGGCGTGCCTTCACACGATCCTGGCTGCGCGGCAGCCGGAAGGGCTCACGGTCGGCCACGGAAACGGACGAGGCGGGGGCGGACGAGCCGGACGCGGACGAGCCGGACGCGGACCCGAGCGCCGCCACCGTCGTCGGAATCACCGAGGGCGCTCGCTCCAGCAGACCCGCCGCCGCCGCGACGAGTCGATCCGCCGCCCTCGAATAACGCGCGGCCTCGGCGGGCTCCGCCTCGAGACGCGCGGCGAGGCCTCGGAGAACCCGCAAGGCGACGCCATTGCCGGACGGGACGGCGTTGTCCTCGAAGGGCTTGGGCCGGACCAACAGATCCGATCCCTCCGGCGTCATGAAGAAGCCGCCGCCGGCCTCGTCCTCGAAGCGCTCGAGCAGGACGTCCGCCAGCCGGCGCGCGGAGTCGAGCCATTCCGGATCGCCCGTCGCAGCGTGGAGCCCGAGCAGCCCATCCGCCAGGAAGGCGTAGTCCTCGAGCACCCCGACCTCGCGCGCCTGTCCCGCGATGAAGGATCGCCGCAGCGTGCCATCCTCCTGCTGCAGCCGACTCGCCACGAAGCGCGCCGCCCGCTCGGCGCGGCGCAGCAGGGCCGGTCGTTCGAGAGCCGCCGCTGCGTCGACCAGGCCGCGCACCGCGAGACCATTCCAGCCCGCCAGCACCTTCTCGTCGCGCAGGGGCTGCGGCCGACGCGCCCGGGCCGCCAGCAGCTCGGCCCGCTCCCCATCGAAGCGAGCGAGGAGCGCCGCCGCATCGGCTGCTCCCGTCTGCTCGAGCAACGCCGGGACGGGCCGTCGTACGCGAAGCACCCCGACCTCCGGATCCTCGGGCATCGGCGCCAGCTCGTAGACCCGGAAGAAGGCTTCGGCCCGCTCGCCGCCGAGTAGCTCCTCGATCTCGCTCCGACGCCAGACGTATGAGGCTCCCTCGACCGCGTCCACCTCGGCGTCCTGTGCCGAGTAGAAGCCGCCTCCGGGATGACTCATCTCCCTCTCGAGGTAGGCGACGGTTCGCTCGACCACGCGTCGGTAGAGCGGTCGCTTCGTGAGCGCGTACGCACGCGCGTACACGCTCAGGAGCTGGGCATTGTCGTAGAGCATCTTCTCGAAGTGGGGGATCGACCAGGTCGGCTCGGTCGAATAACGATGGAAGCCGTCGCCCAGATGATCGTAGATGCCGCCGAAGGCCATCGCGTCGAAAGTCTCGACGAGCATGCGCTCGACTTCGGCCCGCTCGGCCCTGGACTCGGACCCGGACTCGGACGCCGGCCCGGATGCCGACCCGGACTCGGACGTCTGCCCCTGCTCGAGCCGACTGAGCAGGAGATCGAGGCTGGGAGCGCGCGGGAACTTCATCCGGACACCGAAGCCCCCCTGCTGCTCGTCGTATCCCTCCGCGAGCTGCTCGATCGCCCGCTTCGCCGTCCCGGCGACATCGGGCATCGCGACGCTCCCGGCGCCCGCGTTCCCGCTCGGATCGCTCAGCGCCGCGATCCGCCGGGTCGTCTCCGCCGCCACGCCGAGAACCTTCTCACGCTCGTTTATCCAGGCCTCGTGGAGGCCCTTCAACACCCTTGGAAAGCCCGGACGGCCATACGCATCCTCCGGCGGGAAGTAGGTCCCGGCGTAGAAGGGCCGCCCGTCGGGAGTGAGGAAGACCGAGTTGGGCCAGCCTCCCGAGCCGGTCATCAGATGCGTGGCCTTCATGTAGATCTCGTCGAGATCGGGTCGCTCCTCGCGATCGACCTTGATCGAGACAAAATGCGCGTTCATGTAGGCCGCGATCTCGGGGTCCGAGAAGACCTTGCGTTCCATCACATGGCACCAATAACAGGTGCTGTAGCCGACCGAGAGGAAGATCGGCTTGTCCTGGCTTCGCGCGAGCTCGAGCGCCTCGGGGCCCCAGGGATACCAGTCGACCGGATTGTGCGCGTGGAGCTGCAGGTAGGGGCTCGCCTCTGCGGCGAGCCGGTTCTGGTGCCGGGGCGGCTTCCCGGGTTCGGCGCCGACATGCGCAACCCCGTCCTCCGCGTCCGCGCCCTCCGCCGTGCCCGCGCCTCCGCGCCCGTCCCCCGAGCGATCCCCGGCAGGATCGGGATCGGAAGAGCCGAGGAGCACCGCGGCGGCCGCGATCGCCAGCCCTGCCACGCATACGATCGCGATCGCGATCGCGATGATCCGATACCCGTGCGCTCTTCCGTCTCGTTCCTGCATCGGATGAATCGCGTCCTCTCTCTATCCACTGGCTATCCATGGATCCACTCTATCCATGGATGCACTGGCCCTGGGTATGGGGCCTGCCCCGCCCCTGGACCGGGCTGCCCATGGGCAGAATCGCCCATGGACTCGCGACGAGCTCACGGCGAGCATGCGCCCGCGGGCAGCACCCGAGAACGCGTCCGCTGAACGAGGACGGGTGGCGAGCGGAAAAGTTCCGTCGCGATCCCACGGCGTCCGGGATTCCGGGAACTCATCCGGCGCCCATTCGTCCATTCTTCACCTATGCGTCGCTCGAGCTTTCACCGGCTGGCCCTGCGCCACCTCGACCTGCTCTACGGAACGGCGGTCCGCGCCAGCCGGGATCGAGAGCGTGCCGAGGACCTGGTGCAGGAGACCTATCGCATCGCCTTCGAGAAAGCGCATACCCTGCGCGATCCCGCCGCCTGCCGCGCCTGGCTGCTGCGCATCCTCCACAACGTCCACATCGACGAGATCCGGCGCAGCCGCCGCCTCGTCGTCGTCGGGGACGATCTGCCGGAGCTCGCCGATCCGCGCACGCTAGGCGATCCCGTCGACTCGGTCTCGGCCCGGATCAGCTTGGAGCGGCTCCACGCGGCGCTGGCGACGCTGCCCGAGGACGCCCGCTGGCTCTTCTGGCTCCGGGAGATCGACGGGCTCGCTTACACCGAGCTCGCCGAGGTCCTCGATGTCCCGGTCGGCACGATCCGCTCGCGGCTGGCCCGACTGCGGGCCCGACTCGTGGTCGAGCTCGAAGAGCCGTCGACCGGCCGGGAACAGACCGCAGGGTCCCGGAGGAATGAGCCAACACGATTACCCACGCGAACGGGAAAGGAGCCCCCCGATGCCTAGCTGCCCCGGTCGGATCGAGGACATCTCCGCCTTTCTCGACGGCGAACTCGACCGCGACGAAGAGCTCGAGCTGCGACGCCATCTCGACGACTGCGAGCTCTGCGCCGCCTGGCACCACCGTCTCGAGCTCTTCTCCGAGGGTCTGGCCCGCTCCCTGGGTCGCGAGCGCGCCCCCGCTTCCCTCGCCCGGCGCGTCGGCGTGCTGCGGCGACCGAACAGGTCACAGCAGATCGCGATCGGGCTCGCCGGCGTGGCGGCCCTCGTCGCGGTGACGCTGCTGCTAGGGCGCACGATCGATGGGGGCAGAGCGGAACTCAGCCACGAGAGCCTCGTGGATGCGGGGTCGGGGTCGGGGTCGAACCCGAATGCGGCGGCCGCCCTGCAGCTGATCGAGGATCATCATCGCTGGACCTCGGGCGAGACGGCGCTCGCCGTCTCGTCCTCGGACGCCAGCGAGATCGCGCGCGGACTCTCCGCGCGGCTGCCCTTCCAGATCGGCGTCGCCGGGATCGTCGGGGCAAGTTTGCGCGGCGGCCAGGACTGCTCCCTGGCCGAAGGCCGAGCGGCCTACCTGCAGTATGAGCGAGCGGGCGAGCTCGTCTCGGTCTTCGTCGCACCCCGGCTGATGACGGGCACGGACGGGGGCCCGGACGGGGACGGGAACGGGAACGAGCAAGGGGACGAGCAAGGAAAGGGTCGAAACGCCGGGGAAGCGAGCTGTCGCTGGATCGGCGACGACACGCTCTGCACCTTCCGCCGATCCGGGCAGACCATCGCCGTCGTGGCGGCCCGACCCGAGACGGCGCGCAGCTTCGAGCGCGCCGCGTGGATCGTCGATCCGCCCCGGCGAGACGTCCGATGAGACGAGGATCAGCGCGGGTCGGGCCGCTTGCGGTTGGTGTCGCTGCCGCGCTCGCGGTGCTCGCCCTGCGCTCGAATGACGACGATCTCCATCGCCGCCTGCAAGAGGCCCGTCTCACGGCGGAGCTTTCCTGCGGCCGCTCGACGATTCTTGCCTCCGAGCCGGCGGATCCGACGGCCCTCGAGCGCTTCGACTGGCCCGAGTGGCTCGAGCTCGCCGCCTACGGCGAGCCCCATGAGCGCTGGCGGGCCATCGAACTTCTCGGCGAGTTCGGCGGGCCCCAGGCCATTCCGGCCCT
>CAYWGW010000279.1:0-5166 GCA_964457385.1 uncultured Spirochaetaceae bacterium | reverse complement strand
CCGACGAACATCTCGACGAAGTCGGATCCCGAGATCGAGAAGAACGGAACGCCCGCCTCGCCGGCGATGGCCTTGGCGAGCAGCGTCTTGCCGGTGCCGGGGGGACCCACGAGCAACACTCCCTTCGGAATCCGTCCGCCGAGCCGAGTGAACTTCTTGGGATCGCGGAGGAAGGCGATGATCTCTTCGAGTTCGGCCTTCGATTCCTCGACGCCGGCTACATCGGCGAATGTCACTCGGTTGTGACTCTCGTTCAGCAGTCGTGCCTTGGACTTGCCGAAGCTCATGGCCTTGCCGCCGCCGGCCTGCATCTGGCGCACGAAGAAGATCCACAAGCCGATCAGCAGGAGGAACGGGAACCACATGATCAGGATCTGCTGCCACATCGGAGACTCTCGGGGCTCGCGCGCAGAGATCTCGACGGACTTCGCTTCGAGCGTCTTGATCAGCTCGTCACCCACAGCGGGTGCCACGGTGAGGAACTCCTCGCCGCTGGTGGTGGTTCCCTGGATGCGTTTCTCTTCGATCGTGACGGCGGCGATCTCGCCCGCCTCGACCTGGCTCATGAACGTGCTGTAGGGCATCTCGGCCGGAGCTGTCTGGCCCTGCCGGAGCATGGTGACCAGTAGCAGGATCATCATCAGGATGACCAACCAGAGAGCCATGTTCTTGTAGAACTGCTGCGTCACGAGCACCTCGATCCGGCAGTTGCCCCGGAACCATCCCGGGGAGGGGCCATACCAAGCGGTCCCAGTTCAAGACAATCAAGACAATCAAGACGATCCAGAGAATCAAGAGAATCCAGAGAAATCAGAGGCTCCAGGGTATCCAGGAACTCCGGAAAGGGCCTGGCTGCAGGAAGACTGGCTGCATCAAGAGTGCGAGCGTTGCCGGAAACCGTGGATGCAGCGCGAGTTTAGCATGTGCGCCCCGACGGCAACCCGACGCGTGCCAGGCGGAAGCCCCGCGGCCTGCGCTCGAGGCGAAGAGCGTCCGGGAGTTCGAGCCGAGCGCCGGTCTGCGCCGTTCGCAGGAACGCGACCCCGCGATCGAGATGTCGCCGTGTCACATCCCGCCCGGAGCCGACGACGTGCAGCGCCAGTCGGAACAACCGTCGCGCGAGCGCGTCAGGGGTCGTTTCGGGATCCCAGCCCTCGGGTTCGATGTACAGCACCGGGTCCTGATCTCCGTCCGGAGCCACCGAGAAGCGCCGTGCGGCTTCCCCGGCGACCGCGCGATCGATCCACTCCGATTCCTCTCGGACTGCTTCGGCGAGATCGCCCAGCGTCCTGAGCAGTTGGGGATTGAAGGCCTCACGGAGGCCGGGCAGCCAGCTGTGCCGCATCCGGCTCCGCGCGTAGCTCGGATCCGAGTTCGACGGATCCTCGCGCCACTCGAGATTCCGCGCCGCGGCGTATGCCAGCACGTCGGCTCGGGTCACCCGCAGCAGCGGCCGCACGACGAAGCCGTCTTCGCTGCGGGGTGCGATGCCGCCCAGCCCGGACGGACCCGTGCCGCGCAGTAGCCGCAGCAGAACCGTCTCGGCCTGATCGTCGGCGGTATGCGCCGTGGCAATGTGTTGCGCGCCGAGATCCCCCGCCATGACCCGCAGCGAGCGGTCCCGCAGGCGTCGCGAGGCTTCCTGGATCGTCGGACGGCTGTGACTCGAGTCCGCGCTCTCCCGCACGATCCGAGGTGTCACTCGCTTCGTCGCGAAGCCGACACCGAGCTTCGCGGCGAGTTCCTCGACGAAGGTCTCGTCGGCATCCGACTCCGCCCCGCGCAGCGAGTGATTGACATGAAGGATCGAGAGCACGCACCGGTGACGCGGCGTGAGCTCCGCCAACGCCCACGCGAGCGCCGTCGAATCGATGCCGCCAGAAACGGCGATGGCGAGGTGCTGGCCCTCGAGTTCCAGTGCCGTCAAATCCTCTGCGAGCCGACGGAGCAGCTGCGGGCGTGTCGAGGGCCGTCGCTTTCGCCCCGCTTCCATCGCTCGCTCTCCCGCCGCTTCTCGATCCGCCGCGTGCCCCGTTGGCGATCGTCAGCGCAAAGCGCTCGCTTCGCCGACCATCACCTTCGTCCCGTCGCTCTTCTCGACCCAGACGTCGCAATGGACGCGGACGTCGCGGCCTTCATTCACCTCCTCCCGCACACGCCCGCGCGCCGTCACCTGCTCGTCGACCCACAGCACGTTGGTCAGCTTCAGCGACGTCTTCCCGCCCTGGACCCAACCCTTTCCGAATGCATCCTGCATCAGCTGATGGACGAAACACGTGCTCATCATGCCCTGCACGACGATGTTCGGGAAGCCGAGTTTTCGCGCTTCGTCTGCATCGGTGTGGTAGTTCCGGCCCGGTCCGGAGAACATCCAACAGCGGCGCGCGTCCACCATTTTCATCACCGGCTCCAGTTCCGGACCCGAAGCCGGTTCGGGAACCGCCGGCGGCCGTGTCTTGCGCTGCGCCGACCGTTCGTCGACGACGAAGCCCTTGCCAGGTGCACCCTCCCCAGGTGCAGACTGGGCGGGCAGGAACGACTGATGCGTGCGGCCGCGCACGAGGAGCCGGCCGTCGTCGTCGGCCAGGACATCGGTCTCGTTGACGACGTAGTCGCGGCCGCGCTTGTGGTAGCGCTCGACGATGGTCGATCGCGTACGGATCGCCGCCCCGATCGGAATCGCCTGGAACAACTCCCAGTCTTGCCGCCCGTGGAGATTTCCGAACAGATTGGCGAGGTACCACTCCCCGAGCACCTTGTAGCACTCGGAATGAAACAACAACGAGGGCGCCAGCTCGCGATAGAGCGGGCTCGGATCGTCGAGCGCGTCGGCGTAGAAGCGGACGAGCTCGGGAGTGACTTCGTAGCGATGCGACCCGCAGTGTCGGCCGACGCGGGCCGGCTCTCCCTTCAGATTCATGAAGCCTCCTCGATGGACGAAGGTACGTAGCCTCGCGGCGCACCGCCCGCTCCGCTATCGACCCCTCCGATGGGCGAGAGCGCTCTCCACAACGCAGGCGGCTGGCTCCGGCGACGCGCCGCCCTCACGGGCGCGAGAATCGCCGTGCGCGAGCCGAACCGCGCGCTTTCGTATGCAGAGCTCGAAGAGCGCTGCAGCCGCCTCGGCGGCTGGCTCCGGGCACGTGGGGTCGCCCGCGGCGATCGCGTGGCCCTTCTCCTGGGCAACGGGACGCCATTCCTCGAGGCGGTGTTCGCCGCGGCGCGTCTCGGTGCCATCGCCGTGCCGATCAATACGAGGTTGGCCCCGCCCGAAGTCCGCGAGCTGCTCGACGACGCCGAGCCCGCAGTAATGCTTCATGACGCCTCGCTGAGCCCGCTTGCGGAGCGCGCCTGCACGGGCGCCGCCAAGCCCCCGCGGCGACTCGTGGTCGGAGACCCGGGCGATGGCTACGAACAGGCGCTGGCCGCCAGCGAGCCCTGCCGCGAGGTCGCCGCGGTGTCGCCCGATGCGCCGATGATCCTGATGTACACGTCCGGCACGACGGGCGTTCCCAAGGGCGCTCTGCTCCCCCACCGGAAGACGTTGTTCAACTCGCTCAACGCCCAGCTCTTCCTCGATCTCTCGAGTCGCGACCAAGTGCTCGTCCCGGTGCCGCTGTTCCATTCTTTCGGGCTCCAGATCCTCGCCATCCCCGCGCTCTACACCGGCTCGAGTCTGGTTCTCGAACGTCACTTCGATGCGGCAAGGCTCTGGGACATCGTCGCATCGGAACGGATCACCCTCTTCGGCGGCGTACCGACGCAGTTCGGCACGCTTCTCGACGCGCTCGATGCCGGTCCGCCGCGCGACCTCGCCGCCCTCCGGTTCGCCTTCACGGCCGGCTCTGCGATGCCCATCGACCGGATCCATGCCTTCCACGAGCGAGGAATCCTGTTGAAGCAGGGCTTCGGTCAGACCGAGACCTCGATCCTCTGCTGCCTCGACGCGAGCGACGCCATTCGCAAGGCCGGTAGTGTGGGGCGCCCGGTCTTCCACGTCGAACTCCGGATCGTGCGCACGGCGAATCTCGAGGGACCGACGGCGGCGTGGGCCGACGTCGAACCCGGCGAGACCGGCGAGATCGTCGTGCGCGGCCCGATCACGATGACCGGCTATTGGCGACGTCCCGAAGCCACCGCAGAGACCCTTCGCGAGGATGGCTGGCTCCGCACCGGCGACCTCGCCACGGTCGACGGCGAAGGCTTCGTGACGCTCGTCGGCCGAGCGCGCGAGCTGTTCATCTCGGGTGGTGAGAACGTGGTTCCGGCCCAGGTGGAGCAGTGCTATGCCGCGCATCCGGCGGTCCGCGAGCTGGCCGTGGTCGGCGTGCCGGATCCGCGCTGGGGCGAAGTCGGTTGCGCGTACGTCGTCCTCGCCGAGGGGGCGACGCTCGATGCCGATGCACTGCAAGCCTGGGGCCGCGAGCGGCTCGCGACGTTCAAGATTCCCCGTCACTTCGTCGCCGTCGATACGTTGCCGCGAACGGTGACAGGAAAGATCCAGAAACATCGGCTGCCATCACCCGCCTCCTGACGGAGGACGGTCTCGGATCATCGAAAAGAAAGACGTCGGCGGCAGTTCTCTTCCGAACGGCGACTCACGTGTCGGTGCACGGCGTCGACGACCGGATCGATAGCGTGCCCGTCGGGGTCGAGAATCGATTCTCCGTGGGGTGGGCGCGGGCCCCAACGGTCGGCGTCGGGCTGACGAAAAACCGCAACGGTCGGCGCGCCCGATGCCACGGCGAGATGCATCGGTCCGGAATCGGGAGTCACGACCGCGGCGCAGCGCGAGAGCAGCGCAGCGACGCGTCGCACATCGGGCTCGTCCACGAACGTCGCCGGCGAGATCGCGGAGCGGATCTCGCTCTCCCGGACCCGCTCCTCGGGACCGATGAAAACCAGCGGCCAGAGTCCGTCGTCGCGCAGCTTCGCCGCGACGCCGGCAGCGGTCGAGAGCGGCCAACCCTTCCCTTTCCGTTCCCGTCCCCCGACGAAGATGCCGACCCGCGCGTCCTGCCGCTCCCGGGCGAGGTGCGAGCTGGCCCATTCGATTTCCGACGGAGTGAGCGTCAGCCGTCGCTCGTGATCCGAGGCAATCCCGAGCCGGCCCACGTAATCCCGCAGGCGATCGACCTTGTGTCTAGCGCGGGAAGGCTCGACCGC
>CAYWGW010000278.1:0-5208 GCA_964457385.1 uncultured Spirochaetaceae bacterium | reverse complement strand
CGGCGAGCACCACCACCGGGAAGCGATTGGAGGTGTGGAAGTCCCACTTGTCCTCCATGCCGGCCCAGGCCGCCTCGTCCCCGTCGAACAGGCCGCGCCAGAAGCTCCAGTGGTCCAGGTCGCGCCACTCGCCGGCCGTGAGCTGACCCGCCGGGATCTCCGGTTCCTGGCCGTCCCCGTCTCCGCCGGGCTCGCTCCCCCCCTCGCCGGGTCCATCGCCGTCACCGCCCTCGCCCCCGTCCCAGCCCCCGTCGTCACCGCCGGTGCTGATCCCCCCGTCGCTTCCCCAGTCCCCGTCCTCGCAGGTCGATCGGCGCCGGCTTCGTGAAGGTCGGCTTCTTGAAGCGCAGCACACGGGCGCCACGTTCTTCGAACAGGCTCTCGAGGCGATCCAGAAAGACGTCGCCGCGCATCTTCGAGATGTCCAACAGGCCGACCGTGCGGCCTTCGAGACCCTCGAGACGGGGGGCATGGGGTCGTGCGGAAGGCACGCGCTCGCTCGTCGGATCGAGCAGGATCGTCATGGTAGGACTCCTCATTGGGCTCAGCGGCCCATTCCGCTCGGCGGATCATTCGGCCCAGCCGATCACTCGGCTCAGCCGACTGCGGTGACGGACCCACCGATCGTTCGACATACGGGCTGACTGCCCAGCTCGCCGTTCGCCCAGCCGGGGATGATCGCAGAGAAGAGGCCCGCGCCGCCACCGGCATGCACGACCAGCAAGCCGTCCGGGCGGAACTTCGGCAGCGCGCGATCCCGAAACGTCTCCGGCAGTCCCTCGGCGATGCCGCCGGCCCCGCGAATCACCTCGCTGCCCTGCATCAGCGTCAGCTCGTGCAGCCGGGCGACGAGATCCGCCTTCGACCAGCCGGCCTCACGGAAGACCCGCGAATGCTCCGGCGAGACCACGAGGATCGCGTCGAAGGCCATCACCATCTTCGGCGTGTACATCGTTCGTAGGCTTGCGGCGAAGCTGCGCGCCAGGGAATCGGGCTCGCGCGAGACCTGATCGACGATCGTTCGCGGCCCCTCTCCCGGAAACAGCGTCAGCGTATCCACCCCCGCCTCGAATCCGAAATCCGTCGAGAGCGGCGTCCAGGGCGAGCCCTCCTCGTCCTCCGCGAAGCAGAAGGAGAGCTTGCCCGGATTGCCGAGGGTCGCGCGATCGACCTCCCCCGGCCGACCGCCACCGACGTTCCGGATCACGAGCTGCAGCGCGCGACCGATCGTCGAGTTGGCGCGATTGCCCTGGCCGAGGGCGTTCTTGCGGGAATTCATGCCGATACGCTGGCGGATCGGTCCGTTCACGATCAATACCGGTCCCGCCGACATCGTCGTCGCCAGCAGCCCGTGGATGTTGAACGCATCGGTGCAGGCCGCCTCGACCGCCGTGAGCACGACGGGCAGGTACTCGGGCTTGCAGCCGGCCATGACGGCGTTGATCGCGACCTTCTCGACCGTGCAGGGCACGAGATCCGGAGCCACGGTCGCCACGATTTCGTCCGGCGCGCGGGAGGTCCCTTCGAGCATCGCGAGCACGCGGTCCTCCGTAGGCGGCACGATCGGAAGCCCGTCGCTCCAACCGCGCTCGAAGCCCACCTCCATCTCGTCCTCGAGGCTCGCGATCTCGACCCGCCGGGCCCGGAGCTTCGATCCGCTGAACCGCACCCGCAGCTCCGACGCCCGCGCCGGATCCACCGACAACGAGCCACAGCCCGGACGCATCGCGGGCAGGTCCGCTCCGAGACCCTCGACCCCGCAGAGCGCCTCCCACTCCTCGCGATGCCAGCCGAGCACGCGCTCGACCTCCTCGCCCGCCTCGACGCGCAGCAGTGTCGGCACCGCCTCGATCTCGTACTGCCAGGAGACGGCGAGATCCCGATCGTCCCGGCGCGCGACGTCGGCCGGAAACTCCGGATCGTCCTGGCTGTAGACCGTCAGCGGCACCTGCCGGCCGATCTCGGCGAGCACCGGAGCCACGAGCTCGCAGGTGGGACAGTCCCGTTTCACGAAGGCCACGACACCGGGGGGCAGAGCGGGCCGCTTCCGCACGGATTCTTCTCGACTCATTGGTCCGACGATACCCGATCCAGCCGGCGCCACAGCGCCCGCGGCGACTGCTACGGTGGGGACGCCACAGACGGTGGGCACGACACTCGCCACCTCACCCTGGCGCCATGGAGACCCCCATGCCCGGCCCCCTCGCTGGCTACCGCATCGTCGACCTCACGAGCATGATCTCGGGACCGATGGCCACGATGATCCTGGGGGACCAGGGCGCCGACGTGATCAAGGTCGAGGCGCCGGGGACGGGTGATCTCGTTCGCCGCCTCGGCAAGCCGCGCGGCGACATCACGGCGACTTTCGCGACGACCAATCGCAACAAACGCTCGATGGTCCTGGACCTGAAGCAGTCGCAGGGCCGGCAGGCCTTCGAGGCCCTGATCGCGACGGCGGACGTGCTGGTCCAGAACTTCCGACCCGGGGTGGCCGAGCGGATGGGAATCGGCGAGAGCGCCATGCGTCCGCTGCGACCGGATCTGGTGTACGTCTCGATTTCGGGCTTCGGCGAGACGGGGCCCTACGCGCACAAGCGCGTCTACGATCCGCTGATCCAGGCACTCTCGGGGCTGGCCACGATCCAGGGCGATCGCGGTGCAGGCCGACCGCGCATGGTGCGCCTCATCATCCCCGACAAGATCACGGCTCTCACGGCGGCCCAGGCGATCACCGCCGCCCTGCTCGGCCGCGAGCGTACGGGGGAGGGACGGCACGTCCGGCTCTCGATGCTCGACGCGATGGTCGCCCTCGCCTGGCCCGAGGGCATGGCGGGGCTCACCTTCATCGGCGACGAGAACGAGCTTCCCCGCAACGCCCTGGCCCAGGACCTCGTCTTCGAGACGGCGGACGGCTGGATGACGGCGGGCGCCGTATCCGACTCGGAGTGGGAGGGGCTCACCCGCGCCCTCGATCATCCGGAGTGGCTCGACGACGAGCGTTTCCGCACGGCGGGCGGGCGGGTGGCCTACGCAAAGGAGCGTCTCGACCAGACGGCCGACGTCCTGCGGACGCGCACGACGCAGGAATGGCTCGAGCGACTCGACGCCGAGCAGGTCCCCTGCGCGCCGATCCTGCCTCTGAGCGAGGTGATCCGGCATCCACAGATCGAGGCCAACGGTCTGATCGTGGAGAGTGAGCACCCGAGCGCCGGTCGCCTCCGCCAGCCACGTCCGGCGGCTCGCTTCGATGAGACGTTCGGCGATCTCGGCCGTCCCGCCCCGAACCTGGGCGAACATACCGACGAGATCCTCCGCGAGCTCGGCCTCGAGCCGGCGGATCATAACTAATAACATAGAGACCAACGAATCAGAGGAAGACTCATGACGCGCACTCCCGGATCCCTCACGAACGGACAATGGCGACTGCATCGACGGCCCGAAGGCATGGTCCAGGAATCGGACTTCGAGTACGCCGAGGTCCCGGTGCGCGAGCTGCGCGAGGGCGAGGTGCTCGTCCGGAATCTCTACCTCGCCTTCGAGCCCGCCATGCGTGGCTGGATCGAGGACGCCCCGAGCTACATCCCTCCGGTCGAGCTCGGCGCCGTCATGCGCGCCTCGACCGTCGGCCAGGTGATCGAGTCGAAGAATCCCGAGCATCCCAAGGGCCAGCTCGTCTCGGGCATGCTCGGCTGGCAGCAGTACGCGATCGCGCCCGGCGAGCTCGGCCCGCTCGGCCGCCTGAACCCGGTTCCGGAGGGCGTGCCGCCCACCCGCATGCTGAGTCTGCTCGGCACGACCGGCCTCACCGCCTACTTCGGCACCCACGACGTCCATCCGATCCGCGAGGGTCAGCCCGTGCTCGTCTCGGGGGCAGCTGGCGCCACCGGCTCCGTCGTGGCCCAGATCGCCCGGATCCAGGGGGCCTCGAAGATCGTGGGCATCGCGGGCGGTCCCGACAAATGTCGCTGGCTGCGCGAGACGGCGAAGCTCGACGCCGCGATCGACTACAAGAACGAGGACGTAGCCCAACGCCTGGATCAGGAGTTCCCGGACGGCATCGAGCTCTTCTTCGACAACGTGGGGGGCGGCATCCTGGACGCCGCGCTGGCCCGCATGGCCAACCATGGCCGCATCACGATGTGCGGCGCGATCTCCGGCTACAACGAGAAGGAGCTCCCGGCCGGACCGAAGAACATCCGGCAGATCGTGACCCGCCGCCTCACGGTCCGCGGATTCATCCTGCTCGACCATCTGGCGGACGCGCCGAAGGCGATGGCCGATCTCGGACGCTGGGCGGCGGACGGCCGGATCGTGGTCGAGGAGGACATCCAGCAGGGCTTCGAGAACACGCCGAAGACCTTCCTGCGCCTCTTCCAGGGCAAGAACCTCGGCAAGCAGCTGCTCCAGATCGCCGAGCCCGAATAGCAGAGTCCCGCCCCGGGCGCCGGCCACTGCCGCCTGCGCCCGACATCAGCCGCCGGTGGCCGGCACCGGCGCGCGAGCGCGAGAGTCTCAGCGGATCGCCGAGACCTGCACCGGAATCCCGTTCAACACGGCGTTCCCGCTCACGACGTCCATCCGCTCGTCGTCGGTGAGCACGTTGCTGTTGACGCCGGCATGCTGTGCGGCGACCTCCATCCGGATGCCCGGCACGTCGTGCCCCCAACCGTGGGGCAGGCAGACGACCCCCGGCATCACCGAGTCCGAGGTCTCCACCGGCACCCGGACCGCCCCCGCCCGCGATCGAACCTCACACTCCTCGCCCTCGGCCAGATCGAGCCGGACCGCGTCCTCGGGGTGCACCAGCAGTGTGCAACGGGAGCGACCCGACACCAGGGGCTCGATGTTATGCATCCAGGAATTGTTGGAGCGGACGTGTCGACGTCCGATCAGCAGCAGCTCGCCGTCCGCGCCCGCCCGGCGGTCGTCGAACGCCTCCTCGACCCGCTTCCAGTCCTGGAGCAGCGGCTCCGGGGCGAGCTCGAGCTTGCCCGAGGCCGTCTTCAGCCGATCGGGAAAGCGCTCCACCATCGGACCCAGATCGACGCCGTGGGGGTGCTCCGCGAGCTTCTCGAGGGAGATGCCCCCTTCCACGTCGCCGAAGGCGTCGCCCTGCCAGCCCGTCCGCAGCCGCAGATCGAGCAGCTTCTCGACCGGCGTGAGGCCCTCGAGCGCCGCCTCGATCTCCCCCTTGTCCCGCCCGGCGAT
>CAYWGW010000277.1:0-5216 GCA_964457385.1 uncultured Spirochaetaceae bacterium | reverse complement strand
CGGTAGCCGCCCGTCTCCACCAGGAACCGGAGGTCCCGGGCCAGCGTCGCCGGATCACACGAGACATAGACGATCCGTCGCGGGGCGGCCTGCGCGATCGCCTCCCGCACCGGACGGCCCAATCCGACGCGCGGCGGATCGACGATCAGGACGTCGGCCCGGGCGAGTCGCTTCGCGAGATCCTTCCGCCGCTCGACCCGACCGCCGAGCACCTCGACACGATCCGCCAATCCAGCGCGCTCCAGGTTGGCCCGAAGGTCGGCCAGGGCCGCGCGGTCGCTCTCGAGCGCCATCCCCGCCAGTCCGCGGCGGGCGAGGGGCAGCGTGAAGAAGCCGATGCCCGCGTAGAGCTCGGCGAATCGGGTCGGGATCGGGGTCGGGATCGAGCGCCGCGGGGCATCGGGGGGGTCCTCGAGCGCCAGACAGGCCTGGGTCAGCACTCTCGACGCCAGCGATTCTCGCAGCCCCTCATGGGCCTGCACGAAGCTCGTCGCGCTGGCCCGCAACGTCTCGCCGAGTACGGAGAGCTCGACCCGCTCCCGACCCGTCTCCGGGGCCCCGACGCGACCGCCGACGACCCGCCCGTCATCACCGGCCAGCAGCACCCACTCGGAGGTGCGTCGCCGTCGCGACGAGGGAGATGACGATTTCGATGGCGATGACGACGACGCGGGCGCCGCGGGCGTCCCGATCGAGGCCGCGATCTCGCGCCGCCGCGCGTCGAGTGCGGGCACGAGCACCGGGCAGGCGTCGATCGCCTCGATGGCCCGCGAGCCGCGGCGACGGAAGCCGAGCCGCCCCTCCGCCTCGACCAGCCGGACCCGGGCCCGATAGCCGTAGGGCTCCGGCGCGGCCTCGACCTCGATCTCTCCCGGGATCTCCAGACCACCGATGCGCTCGAGGGCATCCCGAACGATCCGGCTCTTGGCGGCAAGCTGGGCCGGGTAGGCGATCTGCTGCCACAGACAGCCCCCGCAGACCCCGAAATGGCCGCAGGGCGGCTCCACCCGATCGAGGCTCGCCTCGATCAGACGACCGATCCGGGCCCGCACCAGCCGCGGGCCCTCCTTCCACGCCGTCTCCTCCGCTGTCGCCTCGACGAGATCCCCCGGCACACCGCCCTCGACGAAGACGACGCGCCCGTCCGGGAGGCGGCCCACGCCCTCGCCGCTCGAGGCCAGGCCGTCGATGCGCACGGGCCGCTCCGGGAGCGGCCGGGGGTCGTCGGATTCAGGGCTCACGATCGGCTTCTCGAGCAGGCGACGCGCTTCGTCAATCGGCGCGTCGGGGCGCCGACCCGTTCTCGGCGGGAGCGTCGGGGCGCTCGACGATGCGCACCCGGGTGATGCGACTGCCGGAGACGTCGATGCACTCGAGCTGATATCCGGGCACGGAGACCCGCTCGCCCTTGCGGGGCGCACGCTCGAGGGTGTTGAAGATCAGGCCGCCGATCGTATCGCCCTTCTCCGCAGGCACCTGCCAGCCCGTCTCGCGGTTGAAGTCGAGGACCTTGATCCGTCCGAGCGCCTCGAAGTTCCCGTCGCGCAGCCGGCGGATCGTGAGCAGCTCCTCGGAGTCGAACTCGTCGCGGATCTCGCCGACGATCTCCTCGAGGATGTCCTCCTGGGTGACGAGCCCCTGGGTCACACCGAACTCGTCCTTCACGAGCGCGACGTGGCAGAAGGCGCGCTGCATGTCGGTCAGTAGTCGCAGGATCGGCTTTCGCTCCGGAACCCGCAGCACCGGCTTGAGGATCGAGAGCAGCTCCTTGCCGTCGGAGCGCACCAGCTTCACCAGGTCCTTCAGATGGATCACGCCGAGCACGTGATCGATCGAGCCCTCGTAGATGGGCACGCGCGTGTAGCGTCCCTCGAGCATCCGCTCGACCAGCTCCGAGATCGGCGTTTCCGCGGAGTAGGCCTCGATCTCGGTCCGCGGCACCATGATCTCCGAGACGTCCATCTCGGCGGCCGCCGAGGTGGCTCCGATGATGGCCAGCGGCGAGCCCGAGTCATCCGATTCGTCGACCAGCGCACGCGCGAGCCGCAGCACATCCTCGGAGCCGAGGGAATCCTCCGCATCGACACCCCCGGTCACCCGTCGCACGAGGGGCTCGATCGCGTGATCGAAGAGGCGATGCGCCGGACGCAGGATCTGATGGAAGAGGTAGAGCGGAAGGCCGACCAGTCGCGCGACGCCCCGTGGATGACGCGCCGCCACGGCCTTCGGCAGGATCTCGCAGAAGACGAGCACGAGCATCGTCATCACGAAGGTCGCCACCGGAATGCCGATCTCGGGGCCCAGCAGCTCGATCGCCAGATAGGACGCGACCGAGGCACCCAGGATGTTCACGACGTTGTTGCCGAGCAGGATCGTCACCAGCAGCCGGGACGAGGAGGCCGTCAGATCACGGACCGCCACGTCCGCCGGCCCCGTCGAATCCTTGCCCTCGGAATCGAGCTCGTGGGAGCGGAGGCGGAAGAGCGCGGTCTCGCTGCTGGAGAAGAACGCTGAGCCCACGAGACAGACGAGGATGATCAAGACGGCGACGAGGATGGACATCTACGCCCGCCCCTCGTTCCGTCTCTCGGCCCGCACCTCGGCCACGGAATGCGCCGGAGGCACCGGAGCGGCGCACGGGGCGGTCGGCGTCTGTGGCTCGAAGCGGCGGGGTGGACTGGGGTCATGCATGATCGTTCCCTCCAAGCTACCGCCTGCCCTGCGGCGCGGCAACGTCCCACGACCGGGCGGCCAGGGTGCCGCGTCGCGTCCCTCTCATGCGACGCTCACGCGTCGCCCAGCGGCTCCTCGGGCTCCTCGTTCGCGGCCCGCTTGGCGGCGGGATCGGAGCGCGTGAGAAAGACCTCGAATGCCTCGGCATCGACGGGGCGGCTGAAGAGGTAGCCCTGGAGCTCGTCGCAGCCGAGAGCTCGCAGGAAGCGGGCCTGCTTTTCGGTCTCGACGCCCTCGGCGACGACCCGCTGGTCGAGACGTTTCGCGAGCGCCACGATCGCCGACGTGAGTGCTTCGTCGTTGCGGCTCTCGCCGACGCCGGCCACGAAGCTGCGATCGATCTTGAGCCGCTCGATCGGAAAACGTTGCAGCGCAGAGAGCGACGAGTAGCCGGTTCCGAAGTCGTCGAGCGCGAAGCCGACCCCCCGCTCCGAGAGCTGGCCGACGGACGCGATGACGTTGGGATGATCGTCGAGGATCGAGCTCTCGGTGATCTCGAGCTCCAGACGACTCGGGTCGAGACCAGACTCGAAGAGGATCTGATCGATCGTATTCGCGATCCCGAGCTGGCGCAGCTGATGGACGGAGATGTTCACCGAAATGCGGATCGGGTCGTAGCCCGCGTCCTGCCAGGCCCGCGCCTGGCGACAGGCGGTCGTCAGCGCCCAGCGACCGATGTCCACGATCAGCCCGGTCTCCTCGGCGACCGGAATGAACTCGTCGGGCGACACCACAGGCTCGCCGTCGACGATCCAGCGCATCAGCGCCTCGGCCGCCGTGACCCGGCCGCTCTCCGAGGAACGAATCGGCTGGTAGACGAGACAGAACTCCTGCCGCCCGAGGGCGCGGCGAAGCCGTGTCTCGAGCTCCAGGCGACGGGCGGTCGTGCGGTTCATGGCGACGTTGAAGAACTCGTAGCGGTTCCCGCCCCGGTTCTTGGCAGCGTACATCGCCGTGTCCGCGGCGCGCAGGAGCAACTCGCTGGTGTCGCCGTCCTCGGGCCAGACGGCCAGTCCGATGCTGGCGCTGGGATAGATCTCGTGTCCCGAGATCGAGCAGGGGCGGGAGAGTGCGTGCAGCACCCGACGCGCGACCCGCGCCGCATCCTGGGGGTGGTCCAATCCGAGCACGAGGATCGTGAACTCGTCGCCGCCAAGGCGCGAGATCGGGCCCGCCTCGTCGGCCTGAGGAGAGCGGGCAAGCGCCCGGCCGACCGAGTCCCCTCCACGCAGCACCGACCGCAATCTCTCCGCCATCTCCTGGAGCAGCAGATCCCCGCTCGAATGGCCGAGGGAGTCGTTGATCCGCTTGAACTGATCGAGATCGAGAAAGAGCAGCGCCAGCCGCTTGCTCTGGCCTCCACGCCGGCATCGCCCGAGGGCCGCCTCGAGCTTCTGATGGAAGAGTTCCCGATTGGGGAGGCCCGTCAGCGAATCGAAGTAGGCGAGGCTCCGGATCTGCTCCTCGGCCTTCATGCGGGCCGTGATGTCGCGGAGGATGGCCTGGAAGCGGCCGTCCTGGAGCCGGCGCGACGCGATCTCGGTCCAGACCCAGCCATCCGAGCCCGCCACCCGTCGCACCGAGCGCAGGGTATGACCGAGCCCGAGCTGGCGCAGCGCCAGGCGATCCCGCTCGAGATCCTCGGGATGGGCCAGCTCGAAGATCGGTCGCGCGTGCAGCCGCTCGCGGCTGAGCCCGAAGAGCTCCCAGGCGGCTGGGTTGCTCGTGAGGATCCGACCTTCGCGGTCGAAGACGAGAATCGCGTCCGAGGCCTGTTCGACGAGGGCGCGATACTGGCTCTCGCTCTTGCGCAGCGCCTCCTCGGTCGATCGACGTTCGGTCACGTCGCGGATCGCGCCGAACAGCCGCGTTCGCTCGGGCAGCTCGGCGTCACGCACCGTGCGGAGCGAGCTCTCGATCCAGCGGACCTCGTGATCGGGAGGACCGCCCGGCGGCCGGATCCGATACTCCGCGCGCGAAACGCCCTCTGCGAAGGCCCGAGCCACATGGGCGGCCGTCGTCGCCCGATCCTCGGGCAGGATGAATCCCTGCCAGGCGCCGGGGCCGATGTCGCCGTCGTCGACGCCGGGAATCGAGGGCAGCGCGCCCGCCGCCCACTCCCGGATCCAGCGCCCGTCCGGCTCGCAACGGACGACGAAGGCGCAATCCGATCCCAGGTCGGCGATCACGCGCAGGATCTCGAAGAGATCCTGCGGACGCGAGTGGGCGGCCACGGCATCGAAGATGGAGGTCGGCGGCGAGCGGGTCTCCTCGGATCCACCCTTCGCCGACGGATGCGGCGGCTGCTGCTCGTTCCCACGCTTGCTCATGAAGATCCGGACGCACCGCTCCGCCCTCGTATCCGGACGAGGGCCCCTTTGGACATCGGCCAGTGGGCAGGCTCATTCGATCGGGACAACAGGGGAGATCGGGCCTCGACAAGATGCACCAGCCGGCACTCGGGTTGGCGTCCGGGCGCGGGG
>CAYWGW010000276.1:0-5220 GCA_964457385.1 uncultured Spirochaetaceae bacterium | reverse complement strand
ATGCGGTGGAGCACGCGCTCTTCCCGATCGAGCTGAGGCTCGCCTTTGCGGCGTCGATCGGGTTGGCGTTGGCGGTCGTGGGCCAGCGCGTGAGTGCGACGAGGCCGGGCTTCGGGATCAGCTTGCAGGGGGGCGGCATCGCGAGCCTCTATCTCGTCGTCTTCTTCGCCTTCCACGTCTACGATCTCGTGCCGGCGAGCCTGGCGTTCGTGCTCTTCGTCGCGACGGCCTTTGCGTGCGGCGTGCTGTCGGTCCGTCAGAGGGCCCAGCCCCTGCTCATCATCGGCAGTGTCGGTGGCTTCGCGGCGCCGCTGTTGGCCTCGACTGGAGAGGGGAGCCACGTCTTCCTCTTCGGCTACTACCTCGTCCTGAACGTCGGCATCGCGGCGGTAGCCTGGTTCCGCGGCTGGCGACTGCCACCGCTGATCGCGTTCATCGCGACCTACGGTGTGGCAACGTTATGGGGAGTACTCCGCTACCGGCCGCAGGACTACGCGACCACCCAGCCCTTCGTGATCGCCTTCCTGCTGCTCTTCACCGGAATCGCCATCGTGCGGGCGTTCCGCGAACGGCCACAGCTGCGCAGCCCCGTCGACGGGGCGCTCGTCTTCGGGGCACCGCTGATGAGCCTGTTGGCCCAGGCGCGCCTGGTCGAAGACGTCGAGTTCGGGCTGGCAATCTCCACCGTCGTGGCCGCGGTCGGCTACACGGCCCTGGCGCGCTGGCTCTGGGACGTCCGGACACCGGGGCTCCGTCCGCTCGCCGAGGCGTTCATCGCTCTGGCGGTCGGGTTCGCCACGATGGCGATTCCTCTGGCCTTCGAAGCCTCACTCACGGTCACCGTCGCCTGGGCGCTCGAGGGCGCCGGTCTCTACTGGATCGGTGTCCGCCAGCAGCGTCGTCTCGCGCGCTATTCGGGCCTCGCTCTGCACGTCCTGGCCGCCCTGGCGTTCTTCGTCTCGGTCTGGGTCCATGACTTCCAGCGCGCCGACTTCGTGATCCTCGCCAACGGTCGATTCCTATCTTGCCTCGCGCTGGCGCTCGCCGGCTTCCTGATCGGCCGCCAGGCGGATGTCCATCGCGAGCGGATCCCGGACTTCGAGTGGCGTCTCGCGCAGGGCTTCGGTGGCCTGGGACTGCTGTGGTGGGCGGTGGGTGTCGTCGCCGAGATCGATCAGTTCGTGCCGCAGCCCTGGCCGCTCGCGGCGGTGGTCGCCGCGGCGGGTCTCAGCGCGGTCGGCGTCGAGAAGCTCGCCGCGTGGCGCGGCTGGCAGACGGGCAGGGCGCTCGCCCTGGCCGTTCTTCCCGTGCTCGGGCTGCTGCTGCTGCACGCGCTCGAGGCCCAGCCGCATCTGCTCGCGGACGGCGGTTGGCTGGCCTGGCCCTTCGCCCTCGGCGCAGTTCACCTCGTCGTCGGACGGCTCGCGAGCCGCGGACCGGACTGGGCTCCGAGCGCCTACGCGCCGGCCCTCTGGCTGCTGGTCCTCACGGTGGGGCTGGCGCTCGGCGGAATCGCCGAGGTCCCCCTGGCGCTCACGCGGGATTGGGGCAGGGCGGTCACCGGGCTGGCTGCCGCCTCGGTCTGTCTCGGCGTGCTAGGTCAGATCGAGCGCGACCGGGGGCCATGGGGTCGCCACGCGCAGATCCATCTGGGCCTCGGCCTGACGCCGATGGTCGGGCTGGCGCTGATCTGGTGGCTCGTGACGAGCTTCTCCGCTCGCGGGGATTCGTCGCCGCTCCCGCACGTCCCGCTACTCAATCCCGTGGACGCTTCGCTGGGTCTGGTGGCGGTGGCGACGCTGGTCTGGTGGCGGGCGATTCGGCGTCACGCGGCGTTCGAGATCACGCCGGAGCAGCTCAGGGCGGCAACCGCCGTCGGCGGCGCCGCGCTTTTCGTCTGGCTGAATGCGATCCTGGTGCGGGCGGTTCATCAGTGGGGCGACGTGCCCTTCGACAGGCAGTCGCTGTGGGATTCGGTGGCGCTTCAATCGAGCCTCTCGATCGCGTGGACGCTGGTGGCGCTCGGGGGCATGCTGGGCTCGACCCGAAGAAACCTCCGGGAGCCGTGGATGGTCTTCGCCGGCTTGCTGGGCGTCGTCGTGGCGAAGCTCTTTCTCGTGGATCTCTCCCAGCTGAGCACCGTTGCCCGGATCGCGACCTTCCTGGTGGTGGGTGTGCTGCTGCTGATCGTCGGCTATGGCAGTCCCGTGCCGCCGAGTCGCCCGGAGGTCCGCGACGAGGCCGGTGCCGCCGCGGAGGCCGTATGATGAAGTGCGCACGAGCGACGTGCTTGCGAATCGTCGTCGTGGGCATCCTGATCTTCGTGGGAAGCGTGAGCGTCGGCAGGCTGACGCCGGCCGTGGCAGCGGAGGCGGATCGTCTCGGAGTCGGCGACTTCGCGGTGGGGCGGGTGATCGAGCCCGGATCCTCCCGCGCGCTTCAGTCCGCGACCCTCGATCTCGATGTCTATCGCGCCAGCGTCGAGCGGGGACTCGCCGACCTGCGCGTGTTCAACGCGGCCGGCGAGACGGTGCCCCATGCGATCCGCGCGGCCCCTCCGGCCGAGGTGCGACCGGTAGAGAGGGTACGCCTTCCGGTGTTCCCGATCGCTGGCCCGGGCGCCGCCCCGGCCGCCGGGCCGGGCGGCGCAGCCGCGTCGGAGGAGTCGGAGGATTCGGAGGCGTCGGGAGAGTCAGGAGAGTCGGGGGGCGCGCTCGAGATCGATGCCGAGATCTCCGAGTCCGGGGCGATCGTGCGGCTGCGGGACCGGCGCCCGGCGCGGTCCGCTCCGTCGGGCCGAGCCGTCTGGCTGGTGGATGCGAGCGAGCTCGATGGCGAGCCGATCGCAGGTCTCGAATTCGAGCCGGCGCCGAGCAGCGAGGACTTCATCGCCTATCTGCGAGTCGACGGGACCGACGATCTCACGAGCTTCCGGACGCATAGGAGTCGGGCTGCGCTGGCCCGCCTCACGCGCGACGCCCACCAGATCGAGCGCCTCGACCTGGCGCTTCCGGCGACCCGCGCCCGCTACCTGAAGCTCGAGGTGATCGAGGGCGCGTGGCCCGGGCCGTTGGAGAGCGTCACGGCGCGGATCGCGACGCAGCCGGAGGCACCGGCGCTTCTGCGGACCTCTGTGGCGGGACGGGCGATCGAGGGTGAGCCCGGTCGGTTCGTGTACGACATCCAGGCGGACCTGCCGATCGAGTGGATCGACGTCGTGCCGGGCGAACCGAATACCCTACTCGACGTTCGGATCGATTCCGCGCGGGTGTCCGGCGGGCCGTGGGCGAATCGGTACGCAGGGCTCGTCTATCGCCTCGAGCCGGGTGGTAGGTTGCGCAACGCGCCGATCCCATGGCGGGGTGGATCAGTGCGTCAGCTTCGACTCACGCTGTCGCCGAAGGGAGGTGTCGATCCGTCTTCTGCGCCGCCGGACATCGAGATCGGCTGGCGGCCCGCGCGGATCCTCTTCGTGGCACGCGGCGAAGGTCCCTTCACGCTCGCCTACGGTCGGCGCGGGGCGCGCGATGTCGCTTTCGAGGCGAGCCGGCTGGTCGGGCTCGCGGCCGAGGAGCTCACGCGACTCGACGATCCTGCGGCGGCCCTCGGGCCTCCGAGGATGCTGGCGGGGGATCGCGCCTACGCGCCACCACCCCGAGAAGTTCCGTGGCGAAGGATCGGCCTGTGGGCGGTGCTCGTCCTGGCTGTGGGGATCGTGCTGCGGATGAGTCTGCGCCTGCTCGGTGGTAGCGACGACTCGGGCGGCGGGGGCATGGGCACGACGGGCGGCGACGCGACCAGCATGGATGCAAACCCGACCGGCGGCGACGCGGCCGTCGAGGACGCGAACGCGACCGGCCAGGACGGGGCCAGCGTGGACGCGGCTGGCGGAGACGCCTTCGTCGACGACGCGGCCAGGGACGAACGGATGCTATGATGGCGCCATGGAGAGCCCGACGCCGAGATCGACTGGAGCTCCGGATGCAGACGGTGATCTCGATGCGGTACGCAGGATCGTGTTGAGCGGGCTGCGCGATCTGAAGGCTCGGGTCTTCCTGTTCGGCTCTCGTGCCCGTGGCGACCATCGCGCGACATCGGACATCGACGTTGGGATCCTGCCACTCGAGCCGATTCCGGCTGGTGTGCTGGCGGGAATCCGTGAGGCCCTCGAAGAGAGCCGTGAGCCTTTTTTCGTCGACCTGCTCGATTTGAGCGAAGCGCCTCCTGGCCTCCTCGAACAGGCGTTTCGAGAGGGGATCGAGTGGACCGACTCCGCCATCGATTGACGCTCGCGAGACGGACCTGGGCCCGTCTTGCAGAGCTTTCGGAGCGGACCTCGGTCTCCGAGATCGAGAGGGACGCAGCGATCCAGCGCTTCGAGTTCTCGTTCGAAGCCGTCTGGAAAGCCTCTCGGCTCTTTCTGCAGGAGCGTGAGGGGATAGAGGCTCCGTCGCCGAAGTCCGCAATCCGGAGCTCGTTGCAGGTGGGAATCCTGTCGGAGCCCGACGCGCGGATGGCGCTGCGGATGTCGGACGACCGCAATCCGACGGTTCACACCTACAACGAGGATCTCGCAATGCGCATCTTCGGGGATCTCTCCGGCTACGCGTCCCTGATCGCACGGTGGATCGACGCGCTGGAGCACCGCTTGTCCAGCGAGCCGGGTGGCGGAGCGGGTCTGTGATGCGAATCCTGAAGTGAAGATCGCGGTCGGCCGATCGACTTCGGAACGAGACCGCGGTCGGGGCTTCGGAAAAGACTGCGAAAGGGGGGATTCCAATGGTGAGGATGGGGACTGGACGATTTCGTGCGGGGCGTCGGGCGCTCTGGACCGTGGTGGCGGCGCCACTGCTCTTCGTGGGGGCCTCCTCGGCCGAGCAGAGTCCTGCAGACGAGGATCCCTTCGACCGCCCGGGCCTCTATCTGGGTCTCTCGGGTGTCTACTCCGCCAATCTTTTCGATCAGGAGATCGAGGACTTCCTCTCGGACGAGCTCGCCCAGGACATCCGCGTCGACGTCGACGACTCGAAGGGAATCAACGCCCGACTCGGCTATCGGGCGCTGTCCTGGTTCGCGGCGGAGCTTCAATACGAGTGGATCGACAGCTATGAGGTCGAAGGCTCCGTCGTCCTGGGCGGCAGCCCCGTTGGTGGCAAGCTCTACGACATCGGCGGTCATACGCTGACGCTCAATACGAAGTGGATCGTGCCGTTCTGGCGC
>CAYWGW010000275.1:0-5223 GCA_964457385.1 uncultured Spirochaetaceae bacterium | reverse complement strand
TCGCGCAGGCCAGCTATGTCGCAGACCTGCTGCCCCGGGCCCGGGCGGCGCTCGACGTGTTATTCGGCGAGAGCGAGCCCCGGACGGGGTCGCCCGCGGCTGAATCGCCGCCCGGCGATCTGCCAGAGTCCGCGAGCCTCGCCCGAGCCATCGACGATCTGATCCGGGTCGTGCCTTCGCTGCAGGCGCTCGATCCGGTGACGACGGAGCTCGTGCGGCTGCTCGGGGCACGGCGTCATCGCTGCCGCATCTGCCAATCCCTGCGCAGTCGCTCGGCACTGGCGGCCGGTGCCGACGACGCGCTCTTCGCGGCGGTCGACGAGCATGCCACCAGCGATCTCGAACCCGCACAACGCGCCGCGCTCGCCTTCGCCGAGGCGATGCTGGGCGTGCCGGGACGCGTGGATCGGGATCGCGCGCGGGCTTTAATCGACCATTTTCCGCCCGCTGCTTGCGTCGAGTTGGTGCTCGACGTGACGCGCAACGCCACCAACAAGGTGGCGGTGGCGCTCGCAGCCGACGCGCCCCGCGTCGAGACGGGCTACGAGATCTACGATGTGACGCCGGAGGGCGACTTGCTCTACGGGCTCGACGCGCCCTGAACGCTGAATCATGGTTTCGAGCCCTGGACGAGGCACGTCGAAGCACGAGGGGATAGAATGGCGGCCGCGCCCGGGTGGCGAAATGGGTAAACGCGGGCGACTTAAAATCGCCTGGCCTCTGGCCATGCAGGTTCGAGTCCTGCCCCGGGCACCATCCTTGCGATCGCTCTGGCCGCGGTCGCCCGCGGACAAAGAGGGTCGGTCGAGGGTCAGTCGAGGGCTTCGAGCAGACGTTCCCGCACGTCGTCGGTGGCGAGCAGCTCTTCGAGCGCCTCGCGGCCCAGCAGGGTCGTTCGCTGATAGCCCTGATCGGGGCGCTCGATCTCCACCCGGTAGATCTCGCGCGGATTCTCGAAAATCTGACGGATCCGGAGCGACTGGTCCTGGTCGCCCTCGAGGATCTGGGCGCGCAGGGAATCCACGATCCGATCGCTGCGATCTCCGCAGAGACTCAATGGATCCATCGCTTCCAGCGATCGTCGTCGCGCTCGTCCGAGGAGCTTGAAGGTGCCGGGGGGTCTCATGAGCATGCGGAGGATACCCGTGTGACGAGCCGTGGTTCAAGAGAAATTCGGCAGCAGGGCCTCGGTCGAGAGGCCATCGAAGTTGATTGCCGAAAGGGCGTCGACACAGATCCCCTTGGGCGAACCGAGGACGCGCGGATATGGCGGTGGCTCAAGCCCATTGGATCGGGAGTCGAAGAGGAGTATCGATCCGGTTCCCTTCTTCCTGCATCCGATTGCCGATGCGAATCGGCGCCCGGATGACGAATGAGGAAGTCGCGTGGTTGACGAGGATGAATCCGAGGAGGGCTTCGGGATCGCGCTCTCGACTCAGTCGAGGGGACGACTCGGTGTCGGGGCCGATGGGACGATCCGGGTGGTCGGCCGCGCGGGGCGCACGATCCTGCTCGAGTGTGGCGGAGGAGATGGGCCGGCGGTTCCCTGGGATCGGGACCTCGTGCTCAGTGCCGACGTGCGTTCGTTCCCGCTCGCGGATCTGCTCGAACTCGTCCATGGCATGGGCAAGTCGGGGTTCCTTCTATTTCAGCACGGTGGCGAAGAGAAGGCGGTGTATCTGAGCCGGGGCGAGGTCGTCTTCGCGGAGTCGAACCTGCCTGCGGACCGGCTCGGGGCCTGCCTGCTTCGGAGCGGAGCCCTGACCGCGGCCCAGCTGGAGCTGGCCGAGCGCCGATATCATCCGCTCACGCGTTTCGGAAAGGTCGTGGTCGAACTCGGGCTGCTCACGCCGCAGGATCTCTGGAATGGCGTGCGGATGCAGGTCGAGGAGATCGTGCGCTCGCTGTTCTCTTTCAACGCGGGCTGGATCCATTTCTGGGAGGGGGAGGTCGAGCCTGCCAATGTCGTGCGACTCTCCCTGCCCACCCGTCGCCTGATCGAGGAGGGTCTCGAGCTACGCGACGAGCTGCTCCGCTTCCTCGGCCTGCTCGAGCATCCCCGAACCCGGATCCTGCCGGGTGGGGAGCCGAGGCCCGCGAGCTCCGCGATGGAGCGTGCCATTTTGCAGGCCCTCCGGTCCGAGCGGTGCTTCACGGCAGTCTGCCACCACGCGGGGCTCGATCCCCGGACGGCCGCTCGCGCGCTGCAGTTCCTTCAACTGACGGGACGCGTGACGATCGATCAGGGCGTCGCCGAGGAGGGCGACTTCGATGCCGCGGACGACGATGTCGTGCGGGAGGCGGTCACGCTCCACGTAAAGCTGATCGACGAGCTGGCTGCTCCTCTCGTGGCGCTCGAGGGCGCACAGGCGATCTCGGAGCGGCTGAACCAGGTTCTCGAAGAGGAGGCCTCGCGCCGGGGGCTCCTCGCCGGGATCTGCTTCGGCCCCCAGGCAAGTCTCGATCCGACGGTGGTCGAGCATCGAGCGCTGCGGCTGCCTGGGGATCGCGTGCGGCAGGTCGATGAGGCGCTGGGCGAGCTCGTCGCATACCTCGAGTTCGAGCTGAAGAACCACCCCCAGATCGATGATTCAGAAACCTTTCTGGAGGCTGTCGCACCGCTGCGGGCTATGCTCGCGCGCTGATCGCGCCCGACGCCGTCCGGAAAGTCGCCGGATCGGCGCGGGGCCGAAACGCCGCCCAGTGCGCCAGGCCTCTAACGACCATGCCCAGATCCCGTTCCCTTCCGCGTCGGCGGGGCAGTGGCGATCCCGCCGCGGCCTCCACGCATTGGCTCACCGGGCTCCATCCGGTACGCGAGGCCCTGCGCGCCGGGCGTCGCCGGATGGACTGTCTGTGGATCCGGCGGGGAGAGCTCAGCGCGGCTCTTCGGGAGTTGGGAGAGCTGGCTCGGGCTGCAGGCGTCCCGATCGAAGAGGTCGACACCGCGCGGCTGGACCAGCGGGGGGAGGTCGACGGGAACCCGCAGGGCGTTGCGCTTCGGGTGGGTCCTCTTCCGGAACTCTCTCTGGATTCGCTCGTCGACGGGCTCCCAGGGAGCGCGGGGAGCCATCGACTGCTGGCCCTCGATGGTCTGGAGGATCCCCAGAACCTGGGGGCCGTTGCGCGGGTGGCCGAATCGGCCGGGGTCGGGGGCTTGATCCTGACGCAGCGACGAGCGCCCCCTCTCAGCCCGGCCGTCAGCCGGGCCTCGGCGGGTGCGATCGAGTGGTTGAGGGTTGCCCGTGTGCCGAATCTGGCCCGAGCGCTCGAGCAGCTCCAGGTGCGAGGCTACTGGGTCCTGGCGGCGTCGCCGTCCTCGGGCGTCGGGCTCTACGACCTGGACGATCGGGCTCTGGAGGGCGATCTGGTCGTGGTTCTCGGGGCGGAGGGCCCCGGGATCCGACCCGGTGTGCTGGCTCGCGCCGATCACTGTGTCGAGATTCCGATGCAGGGACACATCCAATCCCTGAACGTCTCGACGGCCGGGGCCGTCATCCTCTACGATCTGGTGCGCAGGGCTCAACCGCCCCCGGCCTCTTGATCTCCAGACGATGTGGGGTCCGCGGGAGAAGTGCGGTTCGAGAGGTGGCCGACCCGTCATCGCGGGGGCCGGGAGAGGAACTCCGGGAGAGAAGTCTCGAGGTGTCTTGCCGTCGGGGACAGAGGCGGTCTATAGTCGGAGGCGACGGACCCTGGCTGGCGTAGCTCAACTGGTAGAGCATCGGATTTGTAATCCGAAGGTTAAGGGTTCGAGTCCCCTCGCCAGCTCCGGGTAGGCGGGCCGGCGGGGATCGATCTGGGGAATTCATTTCGGGCAGGGAGCTGCGCCCGACGCCACATGCACGCTTTTTCATGTCGTTGCGCTGAGGCGGGAGGCCGGGGCCCGGTGAAGCGGAACCCGGTGAAGCGGAACGAGGTGGCTCACAAAGCTATCAGAAAACAGATTGGACAGGTCAACACACCACGAGACACCTGGAAACATACACGCAGAACGAACAGATCGACACATCGGCATCCCCAGAGTCAAACGCAGGTCGAACGGAGCGACCTGAACACGCAATCCTTCTTGATTTCCCTGGACGATCTCACGAGATCGGGGCTCGGAATCAGACGTCGCGTCGAGAGAAAACTTGCGGGCTTTGGAGCGCGAGGCCCGTGCGAACGAACGGGACACGTTGAAGTACGACTCTCTCAGTAGGACGCTCTGGTTGTACGTTCCAACCGGCCGGGACCAGCCGGAATGAGCGGCTGCCGCTCCGGGCGAAGCGAATGGGCCTTCCAGGGCTCGGCTCGGAAGTCGTTCGGCGATCCATGACGACCCTTGGCAGACGGGTCGCTTTCAGCACTGCTTGTCACGGGCGGTTGAGGGTGGTTGAAGGTGGTTCGATCTAGAAGTTCGAGCGACTTGTCGGAGAGATACCGAAGCGGTTAAACGGGGCAGACTGTAAATCTGCTGGCCTTTGGCCTACGGAGGTTCGAATCCTCCTCTCTCCACCAGATACGAGGCCACCAGATACGAGGGGCCGGTCGGCGGATCGGCGGGAACGCCGAAGGACGGTCGATCGAGGGATCGATGGAGAGGTCGATCGAGAGGTAGATCGATCGAAGGATGGATACAAGGTCGGTCGAGAGACGACTCAGTGAGCGGGAATAGCTCAGCTGGCTAGAGCACCAGCCTTCCAAGCTGGGGGTCGCGGGTTCGAATCCCGTTTCCCGCTCCAGGGACGAGGCCGGACCAGGTCCGGATCGAAGATGAAGGGATGGACGCATCCTCCAACGGCGGGCTGGATGGATGCGGACGGAATGGATGCGGACGGAAACGCGGGCGGACAGGGAAGCGACTTCGAAAGTGTGAGGCTGGACATGCGAGCAGGCAGGCTCACGTAGCTCAGGTGGTAGAGCACGTCCTTGGTAAGGACGAGGTCAGCGGTTCGAGCCCGCTCGTGAGCTCCAGCAACTCCCTCCGCACAATGGATCGGCCCGGGCCGTTGAGGGGGAGACAGAGGTCGAGACAACGGCAGGGCGGACGGAAGACGAGACGGGCGGATTGGTTCTGCCGAGAAGATCGTGACAATCCACTGGCATCGACGGGTCGGCTCGTTCTGAGAACGTGCGGCGTCCGGAGCGCCAACATCAACCAGGCAGCAAGCGAGAGAAGCGAGAGAGATGGCGAAGGAAAAGTTCGAGCGGACGAAGCCCCATGTGAACGTGGGGACGATC
>CAYWGW010000274.1:0-5278 GCA_964457385.1 uncultured Spirochaetaceae bacterium | reverse complement strand
GATGAAGAGGCGCACCGCTGCCCTGGCGGCCGTCCCGTCGCTCGAGCGTCTCGAGGAGATGGACAAGCGGCTTCGGGCGGTGACGGCGGAGCGGGACGCGGCACGCCGCGCCGGCGCAGCGGCGCGGCGTCGGCTGGCCGGGATCGAGCCGAAGCTGGCTGCGGCCCGGGCCAGGCTCGCAGGCACCCAGCGCGCCCTCGCGGCCCGCGCCGACGCGCTCTACCGCGGCGGAGAGATCGGACCGCTGCGGGTGCTCTTCGCGGCGGACGGGCTCCCCGAGATGCTCGCCCGGGCGAACGCGCTGCGACTGCTGGTGCGGCACGACGCCGAGCTGGTGGCGCGTCTGGGCGAGGAGCGCGATGCGCTCGAGGCGCTTCGGACCGAGTCGGCGGAGGCCCTCGAGGATCGCCGGCGGGCCAGGGTGGAGCTGGAGCGTGCCGCCGCCGCGCTGGCGGCGGAGCAGCGCAGCAAGCGCGCCATGCTCGCCCGCGTCCGGCAGGATCGTTCGAGCGAGCGTCAGCTCCTGCTCGAACTCGAGCAGGCGGCGCAGGCCCTCGAAGAGACGATCCGGACGCTCGGTGCGAGAAGCCGCCCGAACGATGCCGGCAGCCCTGAGTCCGGCTTCGCGCGCCGTCGGGGCGGGCTGCGGCCCCCGGTCGATGCGCCCGTCGCCGGTCGCTTCGGACGCGTGGTCGATCCCGAGTTCGGCACGAGCACCTTCCGCAACGGGCTCGAGTTCGCCGCTCCGCCCGGGACGCCAGTAAGCAGCGTGGCCGGGGGGATGGTGCGCTTCGCGGGCTGGTTCCGTGGCTACGGACGGATCGTGATCGTCGACCACGGCGACGGCTTCCACACGGTCTCCGCGCATCTCGACGAGATCGTCGTGGGGATCGACGACGTCGTCGTCGAGGGGCAGGCGCTCGGGACCGTGGGGGAGACCGGGTCGCTGTCGGGGCCGAGCCTCTACTTCGAGCTGCGCAGGGAAGGACGGCCGCTGGATCCGCAGGCCTGGCTGTCCGAGGGCCGCGGCTGAGCCGCGAGCGGGTGGGGCTGAGCCGCGCGCCGCCGGTGGGCATCGCGGGGCCTCGTCGCGCGCCGGCCTGCGATGCCGTCGGGCAGCCGGCTCGGGCTGCTAATCTTCTCCAACGCCCGCATGCCCCGGCGCGTGATCCGTGGGGCTGGAGACATCGAAGTCGTGATCATCCGCCGACGCAGCCCGAGTCCCTTCACCTCCTTCGTTCTCGGCGTCGCGATCGTCGTCGCCGGGACGAGCCTCGTCGGTCGGGCCGCGTCTCCGGGCGACGAGCGCCGCATCCAGGCCCAGCGCTACGAGGATCTCAGCCTCTTCACGAGCGTGCTCGAGCTCGTGCGCAGTCATTATGTCGAGGAGGTCGACGAGCACGAGCTGCTGATGAGCGCGATGCGCGGGATCCTCGAGGACCTCGATCCCCACTCGGCCTTCATGAATCCCGAGGCCTTCGAGGATATGCAGGTCGAGACCCGCGGCGAGTTTCACGGGCTCGGGATCGAGATCTCGAAGGAGCAGGGGGCCTTCATCGAGGTGGTGGCCCCGATCGACGGCACGCCTGCGAAGCGGGCCGGCATCCAGGCCCGGGATCGCATCACGTCGATCTGCCCGACCGAGCCGCCGGAGGATTGGAAGACCGAGTGTCGCGGGACCACGGAGATGACGATCTTCGAGGCGGTGACCCTGATGCGGGGCCGCAAGGGGACCTCGATCGCGATCTACGTCCTGCGCGAAGGCATGGCCGAGCCCCGGCGCTTCGAGATCGTCCGCGACACGGTGCAGGTCGCCTCGGTCCGATCCCGCCTGATCGAGCCCGGCTATGGCTATGTCCAGGTGACCTCCTTCCAGGAGCGGACGAGCGCCGATGTGCGGCAGCAGCTGACCGAGCTGCGGCAACAGAACGGCGGGCCGCTGGCTGGGCTGATTCTCGATCTGCGGGACAATCCGGGCGGGCTGCTCAACCAGGCCGTGGAGATCGCTGACCTGTGGCTGCGCGAGGGGTTGGTGGTCTACACCCAGGGGCGGGACGAGAGCGAGCGGGTCGAGTACGCGTCGAGCGATCGCGTCGTCGAGCCGGACTATCCGCTGGTGGTGCTCGTGAACGAGGGCAGCGCGAGTGCATCCGAGATCGTCGCCGGCGCGCTCCAGGATCATCATCGGGCGATGGTGCTGGGTGTGTCGACCTTCGGGAAGGGCTCGGTGCAGACCGTCTACCCGCTCGAGGGTGGAGCAGGACTACGGCTCACGACTGCGCTCTACTACACACCGTCGGGTCGCTCGATCCAGGAGGTCGGCATCTCCCCGGACTTCGTGGTCCAGCGGACGGACCTCGCGAGCGTCGGCTTCCCCGATCGGCGTCGGATGAGGGAGCGTGACCTCCGCGGTCATTTCACCCAGCAGGACGCGACCGGGCTCGAGAACGGGGCTGGCGTACCCCCGGCCAGGATCCTCGAGCAGGATCAGGACAAGCTGGAGCCGCAGGCGAGATCGTCGGAAGGCGGCGGCGAAGAGGGGCCGGAAGGCGATGCATCGGCGGGCTCCGAGGAGTCTTCGGAGGCGTCGCCCCAGGACGTCCAGCTGACCCGGGCGCTCGAGGTCCTGAAGAGCTGGGCCTACTTCCGGGATCTGCAGAAGATGCGGTCCGACCCGGATTCGTCGGATCGTGAGCCGGGCGCAATCGCCGCCGCCGGCTCCGAGACCTCGCGCTGAACGCGGCGTGAGCTCGGTGGGTCCGGAGACCGAGGGGGGACGGTTGCTGCTCGGGGTCGGGCAGCTGATCGCGGGCCTGAAGGGGCTGCTCGAACAGCAGGTGGGTCGGGTCTGGGTCGTCGGCGAGATCAGCAACCTGCATCGTGCCCGCTCGGGCCATTGTTATTTCACGCTGAAGGACGAGGACGGGCAGCTTCGGGCGGCGCTCTTTCGCGGGAATGCCCAGCGCCTCCGCTTCGAGCTGGAGGAGGGGCTCGAGGTCGTCGCCGAGGCCCAGGTCTCGATCTACGCGGCCCGCGGTGATCTGCAGCTGCTGGTACGGGGCCTCGAGCCGCGCGGCGTGGGCGCCCTTCAGCTGGCCTTCGAGCAGCTGCGTCGGCGACTCCAGGCCGCGGGCCTCTTCGACGAGGCCCGCAAGCGACCGATCCCCTCCCATCCGCGGCGCCTGGGGGTCGTGACCTCGCCGACCAGTGCGGCCGTTCGGGACGTGCTGCAGGTGGCGGCTCGCCGCTTCCCATCGACGCCGATCCTGATCTCGCCCTGTCTGGTCCAGGGCGAGGAAGCGCCGGCCGAGATCGCGGCCGCGCTCGATCGCCTGGGTCGGATCGAGGACGTCGACGTGATCCTGCTGGTCCGGGGCGGCGGCTCCCTCGAGGATCTCTTCGCCTTCAACTCCGAGCGGGTGGCCCAGGCGATCGCGCGCTCGCCGCGGCCCGTGATCAGCGGCGTGGGACACGAGACCGACCTCACGATCGCCGACCTCGTGGCCGACGCGCGGGCGCCCACACCCTCGGCTGCGGCGATGCAGGCGCTGCCCGATCGCGTGGCACTCGCGCGGCTGGTCGCCCGGGACGTGTCGCGCCTGGCGGAGGCGCTGGGCCGACGGCTCGAGCATGCCCGGCTGCGGGTCGAGCGGCTCGTTGGGCTGCTGCGCGCCCGCAGCCCACAGGCCCGGATCGCGATGGCGCGAACCCGCGAGGCCCGCGCCCGGGTCGCCGCACGACAGGCCATCCGCGGCCGCATCGATCGGCAGCGCCGGCGCCTCTCGGAGGTCGCCGCTCGACTCGACGCTCTCAGCCCGCTGGCCGTTCTCGGTCGCGGCTACGCCATCGCTCGTCGGGAGCGCGATGGACGCATCCTGCGAAGCGCCGAAGAGGTCGTGCTCGGCGAGCGGCTCGACCTGCGGCTCGCGGCCGGCCGGGTCGGGGTCGAGGTGGATCGGATCGATCCGCCGCCGTCTGCCGACGACTGACTCGAATAGCAAGAAAGTCTCGTTTTTTCGGGCAGTTCCGGCGAAATCGCGAATTGACTGCCGAGCGCCTGCTGGTTAGAGTGCGCAGGAGATGGGCGATCCCGGTCAAAGTCGACGGACGGCGCGCAAAGCCTCGTCGAAGGCCGCTCCGAGAGGGGAAGCCGCGGCCGAGCCTCAGCCCATTTCCTTCGAAGCGTCCCTCGAACAGCTCGAGGCCATCGTCGGGCGACTGGAGGAGGGCGATCTACCCCTCGAAGAATCCCTCGAGCTCTTCGAAAAGGGCGTCGAGCTCTCGCGAAGCTGCAACTCGACCCTCGACTCTGCGGAGCGCCGGATCGAGATCCTGGTCGCGGAGCGCGGGGCCGATGGCGCCGCCGACGCGACGGCCTGGGTTGCGCAGCCGTTCGAGACAGGGGGCGGGGAGATGCCCGCGGCGGACGGAGCGGTGGGCGAGCAGGGCGATCCCGAGGACGCCGCATGAACTCGAAGTGGTCGGGAGCCGAGGACTGAGCCATGGACGTCCACGCCTACATCGCGGAGCGCCTCCCGAGCGTCGACGCCGCCATCGACGCCAGGGTGGGTGCCCGACATGACGTCCCGCCGATGCTCACCGCGGCGATGCGACATCTGCTCTTTCCGGGGGGCAAGCGGCTCCGCCCTGTGCTCGCCCTCGCGGCGGCCGAGGCGGTCGCCGGCGATGCCCGGGCGGCGCTGCCGATGGCGGTGGCCGTCGAGCTCGTGCATACCTACTCGCTCATCCACGACGATCTGCCCTGCATGGACGACGACGCTCTGCGGCGCGGGCGGCCGACGGTGCACGTCGCCTTCGACGAGGCGACGGCGGTCCTGGCCGGGGACGCGTTGCTGACCGAGTCCTTCGCGGTGCTCGCGGGGATCGGGTCTTCGAGCAGGCAGGTCGGTTCGGCTGCGGGGCCGGACGAGGCCGCCGCTGCGGATGCGGATGCGGGAGCGGGTGCGGATGCGAACGATGGGGAGGCCATCGCCAGGCCGACGACGGAGTCGATTCTGCATGCCGTCGCCCGACTCGCCCAGGCGTCGGGGGCGTCGGGGCTCGTCGGCGGCCAGGTCGATGATCTTTCTTTTGACGCGGCCCCCGATGCAGCCCCCCACGCGGCCCCCGGTCGGGCGCCGGCGGACGCCGATCGGCTGGCGTCGATCCATGCGCGCAAGACGGCCGCGCTCTTCCAGGCCGCCGTGGTCGGTGGCGCCACGCTCGCGGGTGCGGACGAGGCGCAGCGGAGGGCTCTCGATGCCTTCGCCCTCGAGGT
>CAYWGW010000273.1:0-5351 GCA_964457385.1 uncultured Spirochaetaceae bacterium | reverse complement strand
TCGGGAATCACCGTGAAGCCACCGCGGCGGATGTCCTCGCTGGTGATGACGGTGATCGCGGCGGCGACATCCGTCTTGCTCTGGGCCTTCTTCGAAGCGGACGTGACCTCGAGGTTCATGAGCTCTTCCAGGCTCATCTCGGTCAGGTCGTCCGCGGCATGAGCCGCTCCGGACAGCGTTCCAAGACAGAGAAGCGCCGCCCCGGCGCAACCTCCCAGCCGACGAGCGAGCAAAGATGCGGCCAATCGATCCCGTTTCATGACACCCTCCAGCGCGGATCCGCCCCGTTGGAGAGACGGCGGCCGCGATGCCGGGCTCATCGGAGACGGTCTGAGGCGACTTGAGAATCGAAGCCGCCCGAGACGGGCTGCGCTGAAAAAGTTCCACTCTGGGGGGATAACCCCATCGAAGGAGACTCTCTAAACCGATAGGGAATCGGGTCGGAACCGGATCCTGGATCGAGACGGGATCGCTCAGACACGCGGGCTCAGGCGGGCGGGCGCGCTGGCGTCCTGGCGGACTGACTCAGGCGCGCTGGCTCGAGACCGAGACGACCTCGCCGGTCATGTAGGAGGCGTAGTCGCTCGCCAGGAAGACCATCACATTGGCGACCTCCCAGGGCTCGGCGCCCCGGCCGAAGGCCTCCCGCGCCTCGAGTTCGTCGAGCAGCTCCTGGGGCGTCGTCTTCACGAGGAAGGGGTGGATCGCGATGCTCGGGGAGACGGCGTTGATGCGGATGCCGTACTCCGCGGCCTCGAGCGCCGAGCAGCGGGTCAGGGCCATCACGCCCGCCTTGGCCGCGGCGTAGTGAGCCTGGCCCTTCTGGGCACGCCAGCCCAGCACCGAGGCGTTGTTCACGATCACCCCCGCCCGGCGCTCCATCATATGGGGCAGGATCGCGCGGGTCATGCGGAAGACGCTGTGGAGCGTCACGTCGATCACGCCGAACCACTGCTCGTCGCTCATGTCGACGACCGGGACCTCGCCGCCGAGCCCCGCGTTGTTGATCAGGACGTCGACGTGGCCCATCTCCTCGGTGGCGGCCGCGATCAGGGCGCGGACGTCCGCCTCCTGGGTCACGTTGCAGAGCCGGCGACCCACCGGTCGGCCGGAGATCGTCTCGAGCTTGCCAGCCGCCTCCTCGACGCGCTTCTCGTGGATGTCGCTGATGAAGAGCCGGGCGCCCTCCTCCGCGCAGCGCTGGGCGGTCGCGAAGCCGATCCCGGCGCCCGCGGCGGCCGTCATCAGGACGTGCTTGCCCCGGAGCAGGTCGTGGGGCGGTACGTAGGGCGGCGGCGGAAGCTTCGACATCGGTGCTCCTTTGCTTTCCAGGCGGAATCCAGACGGAGTTCAGGCCGAACCCGGGCTGTGCCGGTCTCCGAGCCGGGCGGCGCCCGGGAAACGCGGCGGGATCGACGGACGCCTGAAGATCGACTAACGCGGCTCGCGCGGAAGCCCCAGCACGCGCTCGGCGATGATGTTGCGTTGGATCTGATTCGAGCCAGCGTAGATGGTATCGGAGCGCGTGAAGAGGAACATCCGCTGGAGCCCGCTGAGCCCGTAGGGCGGCGCCTCGGCGATCTCCGCCTCGGGGCCCAGCACGTCCATCGCGAGCTTGCCGAGATCCCGATGCCACGTGGCCCAGAAGAGCTTCGAGATCATGGCGGCCGCGGGCGGCTCGGCGCCTTCGTCGACGCCCGCCAGCGTGCGCAGCGCGTGATAGCGCTGGATCCGCAGCCCCATCCAGGCCTGCGCGATGCGCTGCCGGATCAGCGGATCCCCGGCCCGGCCGTTGGCCTTCGCTCGGGCGATGATCTCGTCGAGCTCGTTCTGGAAGAGCATCTGCTGCCCCAGCGTCGAAGCGCCCCGCTCGAAGGCGAGGGTGCCCATCGCCACCTTCCAGCCGCCATTCACGTCGCCGACGACATCGTCCGCCGCCGCCCGGGCGTCATTGAAGAAGGTCTCGCTGAACTCCGAGTCCCCGGTGATCTGTACGATCGGCCGCACCTCGACCCCCGGCTGGTCCATCCGGACGAGCAGGTAGGAGAGGCCGCGATGCTTGGGCTGGGCCCCGGGATCCGTGCGGCAGAGAACGAAGCTCCAGTCGGACCACTCGGCGCCGGAGGTCCAGACCTTCTGTCCGTTCACGCGCCACTCGTCGCCGACCCGCTCGGCCCGGGTCTGCACGTTCGCCAGATCCGAGCCGGCACCGGGCTCCGAATAGCCCTGACACCAGATCTCCTCTCCGGCCAGGATCTTCGGCAGGAAGCGCTCCTGCTGATCGTCGCTGCCGAAGTGGATCAGGGTCGGACCGAGCAGCGTCTCGCCGATGTGTCCCACGCGGCCAGGGCCGCCGGCACGGGCGTACTCCTCGTGGAAGATCATCTGCTGGGTCAGGCTGCAGCCGCGCCCTCCGACGGCCCGCGGCCAGCCGACGCCGATCCAGCCGGCCTCGCCCAGACGACGCTCCCAGGCCCGGCGCTCCTCGAAGAGGGCATGCTCGTCCCCGGGACCACCCCGTCCCCGAACGACCTCGAACTCGCCGCGCAGGTGGTCGGCCAGCCAGGTCGCCACCTCGCGGCGAAAGGCTTCGTCTTCCGGGCTGAATCGCGCGTCCATGGGGCAGAGGACCTCTCTCGCTGGCATCGCGCACCGGATGCGGCTTCGCTCGACGGAACGATCGCAGATCGCGGTCGTCCGGCGCCGTTGGAGCGCCGCCGAACATTACGATACGATACGACCCGTATGCAAGACCCTTCGGGGCGCTGTCGCTCGGGTGTACGAGTCGGCCTCGTGACTCCTGAGTCGAAAGCTGGCGAAGATCGGCGAAGACGGGCGAAGAGGAACCATGATCGAGGCTCCGACGCTCTGGCAGCTCATCGAGGCCCGGGCCCGGGCGACCCCTGACGCCCGGATGGCGGTCGATCCCGCCGGCCGGACGCTCGACTTCGCCGGCTATCGCGACGCGGCCCTGCGCGTGGCGGGCGGACTTCACTCCCTGGGCATCGGATCCGGATCCCGGGTCGCCTGGATGCTCCCGACCCGCCTCGAGACGCTGGTGCTGCTGGCCGCCCTCGCCCGGCTCGACGCAGTCCAGATCCCGCTGCTACCGATCTTCCGGCTACGCGAACTCCGCTTCATCGTCGACCAATGCCGGCCCCGGCTGCTCATGGTCCCGGCGCCCGGGCGCGGCGTCGACCATCCCGCCATGGCGGCGGAGCTGGCGTCCGAACGCCCGGAGCTCGAGACCCTGGTGGTCGCGGACCGCCTGCCCGAGCGCGATGATCCGAGCGCCCGACTGCCTCCGGTACGCGCGGTGCGTGCGGTAGACGAGCCGGAGGTCGAGCCGGGGGTCGAGTCAGTGGACGCGCCGGGCGCCGAGCAGCCCGTCCGTTGGATCCTCTACACCTCGGGCACCACCTCCGAGCCCAAGGGCGTTCAACACACGGATGCGTCACTCTGGGAGGCGGCCCGGGCGATGAGTCACTGTCTCGCGCTGGCGCCGGACGATCGCGTCGCCTTCGTCTTCCCGATCACCCACGTCGGCGGGATCAACTGGATCCAGGCCGCGCTGGCAACGGGCTGCAGCCTCGTAGTGATCGAGCGCTTCGCCGATTCCCAGACGATTCCGACCCTGGCGCGAGAAGGCGTGACCCAGGCGACTGCGGGCACCGTCTTCCACGAGGCCTATCTGGCCGCCCAACGCGAGCACGGACCGGAGCCTCTCTTCCCGCACGTTCGCGCCTTTCCAGGGGGCGGCGCGCCCAAGCCGCCCCGACTCCACTTCGACCTGCGTCGCGAGATGGGTGGTGCGGGCATCGTCTCCGGCTACGGGCTGACCGAGTGTCCGATCCTGGCAATGAATCGCGTCGGCGACGACGACGAGAAGCTCGCCCACACGGAAGGGCGACCGTCGAGCCCGAACGTCGACCTGCGGGTGGTACGACCGGACGGATCCCGGGCACGAGCCGAGGAGGAAGGCGAGCTGCGCGTCCGGGCGCCCCAGCTCTTCCGCGGCTACGTCGACCCGGGGCTCGATGAGGCGGCCTTCGACGCGGACGGCTACCTCAGGACGGGCGATCTGGGCCACATGGATGCGGAGGGCTACGTCGTGATCACGGGGCGACTGAAGGACGTGATCATCCGCAAGGGAGAGAACATCCCCGCCCGGGAGGTCGAGGACCTGCTCTCGCAACATCCGAAGGTGCTCGATGTGGCGGTGATCGGGCTACCGGATCCCAGGACCGGCGAGCGCTGCTGCGCGGTGGTGGCCTGTCGCCCGGGCGTCCCACCGCTCGAGCTCGGCGAGATGCAGGCCTTCCTGCGCGAGCACGAGCTGATGACCCAGAAGATTCCCGAGCAGCTCGAGCAGGTCGACGAGATTCCGCGCAACGCGACGGGCAAGATCCTGAAGCACGAGCTGCGGGCACGTTATGCGGAATCGGAGCCCGATGCCCGGCCCGCATGACGGCGAGGAGCACCGGTCGTCGTCGGGCGCACTTCCCGCTCCGTCTCGCCCGGCTCAGTCCCGCCTGAGGATGCCGTTCAGGGCCAGCTCCACGAGCGGGTCGACCATGCTGGGCGAAGGCCGGCCGCCGCGAAAGAAGAGCGTCACCGAGATCGGCCCCACCACGAGATCCGCGGCCAGATCGAGGTCCACCTCGGGCGAGATCTCGCCCCGCTCCCGAGCCCGCTGGAAGATCCGCACGAAGGGCTGGCGACGACTCCGGGCGACGGGCTCGAGCAGCTTCGAGAGCTCGGGGTTCTGGGCGCGCTCCCCCGCCAGACTCGGGAAGACCGTGAAGAGCGCCGACGAATTGAAGACCTCGAGATAGCTCTTCAGCGTCGACTTGAGATCCTCGACGAGACTCCCGGAGTCGACCTCCTCGAAGCCCGGCAGCTGGCTGAAGGCCTCCACGACCAGGGGCAGCTTCGACGACCAGCGGCGATAGATCGTCGCCTTGCCCACCCCGGCGCGCTGGGCGATGCCTTCCACGGTCAGCGCGGAAAAGCCCACCTCGGCCAGCAGCTCGAGGGTGGCGTCGAGGATCGCCTGATGCGCCTCCTCGCTGCGCGGTCGGCCGGTGCTGCCGGGGCTGCCACCACGTGCACCCCGGATCCCCGGGCTCGAGGTCTCCGCCATCGTCCACTCCCGAGTGAATGCGAGCCCGCCCCGGCGGTCCAGCGCCCCGGGCCGATGCCCCGCGATCCGCGGGCTCGACACGAGCCAGCCGTCTTGGCGATTCCGTCCTCATTTACGATACAATACGTTTCGTTCTGATTCACCTGAGCGCCTGAGCTCCGCTAGGCTGACTGTGGGTATCGTATCTCCATGGGCGCGTCCGGGGGCG
>CAYWGW010000272.1:0-5364 GCA_964457385.1 uncultured Spirochaetaceae bacterium | reverse complement strand
CCGGTCCAGCGCATCGGCCACGAACGTGTAGAGCGGGCCCGCCTGGACGTCCGTATCGCTCGTCGTCTCGATGTTGCCCGAGAGATCATACGCATAGGCGACCGTGCGAAACGGGCTCGGGATGGCGGCGACCGCCGCGTCGGCGAAGTGCTCGATCTGGACCAGCCCGCCCCAGGGCTCGTAGCCGTAGCGCAGGACCTGATCCGGGGCGTTCGTCACCGTCAGGAGCCGGCCCCGCGGCGACGCCATCCGAGCGACCAAACGCCGCCGTCCTCCCGATCAGCTCGAGACCGCGCGCAGCACCGGCCCCTGCCCTTCGGCGAGATCCCGCAAGGCCGCGACCTCGTCCAGCAGGGCCTGTCCGAGCAGGCTGAGGTCCTTCACGATCTCGGGATCGGCGTTGAAGGAGAAGAACAGATTGCCCGCATAGCTCATCACGCAGATCCCCAGACCCGAGACGTCCTGTAGCGGGAGATGGCCATAACACTCGAGCAGCTCGGCTCCGTCGAGATAGAGTGGATTCTGGGGGCCCGGACTCTGGAGGATCGCCAGCTGTCCGCTTTCGATGCGCGTGAGAGCCCGTGCGCCGATCATGAAGAGCTGCGAGGCATTCCACTCCGCCCCGGCCGCAAGCTCGTCCCCCGAAGCGACGTCCTCCTCGAGTCGGCTCCGCCGGGTCTGCTCGCGCACGAGCCGATGGCGGGTCGGCGGATCGGGCTCCCAGATCGGAAGTTCGACGACCCAGAGCCGGGCCTCGGGTCGGCTCTTCTCGAGCACCGGCGTCACCGCCCTTAGGTCGATGGCGACGGGGCTGAAGAAACGCCCCTCGAGATAGCGGCGCAGGGCCCCGCTCAGGATCCCGAGGACGCAGTCGTGGACCGAGCCGCCCAGGCTGCGTCGAATCGTCTGGACGTCGGCTAAGGCGATCGACTGCATCTCGTAGCAGCGATGGGGTCCGATGCGGCCGTCGAAGGGAGACAGACTCGAGGTCCGCAGCGCATAGCCCAGAATGCGCAGGACCGTCTTCGCCCGATCCTGGACCTCCCGCGTCGCGGTGGCCGGATGGCGCAGCCAACGCAGGCCCCGCGAAACGATCTTCCTCGAAGGGCCGAGCCCCCGAATCAGCTCCCGCACGAAGAGCTCCGCGGGCGCCGGCGACGGCCGCGGGCGGAATCCGGAGGGACCTCCCTCCACGGGCTCGCGTCCCGCCGACAGGATCGCGTTCAGGAGATCCGTCCCCTCCTCGCTGGCCAGGGCCTTGTGGATCTTGAAGATCAGCGCGAAGCGACCGCCCTCCAGCCCCTCGAGGATCCAGCAGTCCCAGAGCGGACGCGAACGGTCGAGCCGACTGGCGGCGATCCGCGCGCCGGCCCGGCAGAGCTGTTCGTGATTGCCCGGCCTCGGCAGGCTCGACTGACGCAAGTGATAGTCGAGATTGAACTCGGCGTCGTCGACCCAGATCGGATGGCCGTCGAAGGGGATCCGACGCAGTTTGCAGCGAAGCCTGGGCAGGTCGCCGAGGCGCGATGCGATCACCTCGCGGATGCGATCGAAGTCGACCCCGCCCGACCCGGTCGTCAGCGGACCGCCGTCGAAGATCAGGGTCATGGCCGTATGCGAGCGCTGGCGCGAGGTCTCGCGGTCGAGATAGCCGACGCTCTCTTCACTCAGTCTCTCGTAGTAGAGCCTCGCCAAGGCGCTCCCCCCCGACTCGCGGCCTCCCACCGCCTGCCGCATGTCCGGCCGTCTGCCGATTCCTAGCGGATCGGGCCAGCCGAGACCCGGTCCTCTGCGTCTGCGCTCTGCTCGCGCCCGCTCTCGAAGGACGCTCTCCCGCCCCCGTAGAGATGCTCGCGAACGATCCCGCGCAGGAAGGGCCGCGTATCTTCCTTCAGCGCTGCAATCACGTGGCCCGACGGGAGCCAGGCAATCTCGGGCTTCTGCCAATGGCGCCAGAGCGCTCGCGCCTGGTCCGGCCGCGCGACCCGATCCGCGACGCCAGCGTAGATGAAACGCTTGTGGCGCGGTGCCCGGGGCTCGAAGTGGAGCGGCGAGACCGGGACCATCACGTTCTGCACCAGCGACCAGTCCGTCCTGAGATCGCCGCCGTAGGCCCGGTAGGCCCAGGGCTCGTTGTCCCGGGCCAACGACGTGAAGTCGACGGCGGGGATGCCGGCGATGACACAGGCGACATCATCGATGAAGGCGGAGGTCAGGGCGGCGGTGTAGGCGCCCAGGGAGATGCCGTAGAGACCGATCGGCGCGTCGGTGCGACTTCGCAGCCACTGCACCAGACGCCGCACGTCCCAGACCGCCTGGGCGAAGACGTGCAGCATGCTGACCAGATCGGGCTGGAGCAGCCCGCCGCCGCTGAAGCGGGTGCTCGAGCGGGGTCCGTGCAGCGGCAGGACCGGCATCAGGACGTTCAGCCCGAGCTCCCGGTGGATCCAGCGGGCCGACAGCCCCGCCATGTTCACCGACGCATAGCCCATGCTGAAGCCATGGCTGCAGACCAGCCAGGGGCGATCGCCGCCTTCGTGTTCCAGCACGTGGGCGACGGCGGTGCCGTTCTCTTCGTGGGCCAGCCAGCGTTCGCGGCCGGGCTCGCCGGGATGCGGCTCGTAATCGCTCTCGAAGCTGATCTCGCGATAGGTCGAACCGCGCAGGAGCGGGCTCCGGCGCGGACCGGAGATCTGGGGCGCGCGCAGCGCGGGGGGCTCACGGTGGTAGCCGGCGGGATCCGCGAGCCAGCCCCGGCGATCCAGGAACTCCCGCATCGCCAGCAATTCCTGATGGCCTCGTCGGAGGTGCTGGGTCTCGGGGACACCGACGAGCAGATTCACCAGCAGGGAGAAGGTGCCGTCGAGGACCGCCTCACCGATCAGACCGGGCCTCGGCTCGACGGCCGGGACGTCCCGGTAGCGCGACTCGCGCCGCAACACCGAGATCGTATCGCTCGTCATCGCCGCCATGTGATAGGCCGGCGACGTCAGCCAACGCATCAAAAAGCTCATCGCGTCCCCCGCGCTCGCAGGCCTCCAGGGCCCTGGCGGACGTCCATCGGCTCTCTCAGGGTCTCCATCCGCGCACTCCGCTCTCTGTCCGCTCTTCGGTCGGCAGATCTCACGCCTGAATCGAGCCGAGCCGACATCGGGGGTCGACCGTCGAACCTACACGCGCCGACGGGCGGAAGCTTTCCCGAAGCGGGATGAATCTGCAATTCCCTCGCTTCCTGCCCGTTTTCCCAAGGGAAACTCCGCTCTGGACAGCCTCATGCCGACCCGCGTCCGTGGCGGAGGTCCCTCATTCGCTGCCCGGAAGAAAGCGACCGTAGCCGCCCCGGAAGTAGAGCAGCGGCTCACCCGACCGCACCCGAGCGGACTCGATCTCGCCGACACACAGGAAGTGGTCGCCCGCCTCGTGCCGAGCGACCAGTCGGCAGTCGAGATTCACGAGGGCCTCGTCGAGCAGCGGAGCGCCCGTCTCCGCCTCGAAGGTCTCGACGCCCTCGAAGCGTCTGAATTCGTCTTTCTTCGAGGCGAAGCGATTGGAGAGCGCCGCCTGATCGCTGCGCAGCACGTTCACGCCAAAGCAAGCGCCGCGGGCGATCACCTCCGTCGTGATGGCGGTCTTCGAGGCACAGACAAGGACCAGCGGCGGGGAGAGCGAGACACCGCTGAAGTCCGAGACCGTCATGCCGTGGATCTCGTCGCCCGCGCGCGAGGTGACGACGGTGACGCCACTCGACCAGCTGGCCATCGCCGCCCGGAACTCGTCTGCACTGATCGCCATGCGCCTCCTCTCGCCTTTTCTCGGCCTCCGCAAGCCTCCGCGGGCCTCCGCAGGCTAACACGAGCCGAGCGCCGACGCGCGACCTGCCTCCTTCGCGCTGGCGCGAATCTCCGCGCCGCTGCCGACGTCGGGAGCATCCGAAAGCCCGGCGGCGACGCGCGACGCAGTCCCTACGGATGTCGAAGTGCTCGCGGGAGGCGCGCCCTGCAGAAACCCCAGCATATAGGGCCCGACCACGTCCAGCGGTCGCAGTCCCGGCGCCAGCTCGAGAGCCAGCGCGTAGAGCAGCGAAAAGGCCCGCGACCAGCTCACCAGTCCGTCGGGCAGACGGAAGCTGCGCACCCGCGACATCTGCTCCCGCATCTTCGTGAAGTAGTCGCCGAAATCGAGCTGGGTGACCTCCTGCGGCGTCAGGTTGTAGTAGGTCGGATCGAAGGAGATCTGGGCCAGCTCGCGAGCCACCTCCCGATCCGACTCGCCGATGATCCCGATCCGGATCATGCTGTCCACCCAGAGCGACTCGTTGCGCGTCACCGCCGCCAGCACGTTCATCCGGATGCCCTCCATCACCTCGGGCTCGATCCGTTGATTCATGCCGAAGTCGATGATCGCGACGCGTCCCTCGAGATCGACCAGCAGATTGCCGGGATGCGGATCGCAGTGGAAGAAGCGATCCCGAAACATCATGTGGAGGAAGGCGCGGGTCACCCACTCCACGCACTCCTGCACGTCGACGCCGCGCGCCTCCAGGGCGACTCGATCGTTGATCTTGTCGCCCTCGATGAACTCCATCGTCAGGATCCGACGCGAGCTCGTCTCCCAATGGATCCGCGGGATGCGCAGGTGGCGGTCGAGCGCCGGATCCCGCGCCAGGTTCGCGGCCACCTCCTCCGCGGCCCGGCCCTCGCGCTCGTAGTCCATCTCGCCGAGCAGCGTCGTCGCGAGCTGGGCGTAGACCTGCATCAGATCCGGTGTGACCAACGGATTGAAGAGCCAGAGCGCCAGGCGGGTCATCCGCAAATCCACCGCCACCGAGCGTTCGACGCCCGGGTAGAGGATCTTCACCGCCAGCTCGCGTCCCTCGTGATCCCGGGCGCGATGGACCTGTCCGAGGCTGGCGGAGGCGAGCGCCTCGCGGTCGAATCGCGCGAAGAGCCGGTCCGGCTCCTGCCCGAGCTCGCGCCGGATCTGGGCTGCGATCTCCTCGAAAGGATGCGGGGGCACGCGATCCTGGAGCTTCGCCAGCTCCTGGGTCATGGCATCCGGAATCACGTCGACCCGCAGGCTCGCGACCTGCCCGAGCTTGATCAGGCCGCCGCGGAAGCGCGTCGCCACCCGCACGAAGCGACGGGCAAAGCGCATCGATCGCGCCTCGAGGCGCGCTGGATCCGCGATCCGACCACCCCGCTTCGAGAGCCGGTAGGTCAGGTAGAGCCACGCCGCCTGCAGGATCAGCGTGGCGAGCACCGCGGCACGACCGAGGAGAGAGAGGACGGAAGGGCCGCGAGACTGCGTCATCGCCGGACCCTAGCAGCGCCGCAGGGCATGGGAATCCGGCCGCTCGGCGTCGCC
>CAYWGW010000271.1:0-5367 GCA_964457385.1 uncultured Spirochaetaceae bacterium | reverse complement strand
GGGATCAGGCTCTGTTCGATGCGAAGGAAACGATGGTGACGATCAGAGATCTCCAACGGCACGGTTCCTCGTCTGGACGCGGCTCCGATCGGGGCGAAGGGAGGCGTGTTCGGGTCGCTCCACCCTACCAGATTCGTCGCCGGGAAGGCGTCCGGTCGCGAGGAGCGTTCAGGTCTCGTGGCTGACGTGGCCGACGTGGCTGACGTGGCGGATGCGGCCGACGCGGCCGATCGGGCGGTCTGTCGGGTCTCGCCGAGGCATCGGACCGGCGCGCGTGGTATCCACTGTTCATGGGCGAGGTGGGGGGAGACGGGGGTGGCCGCATCGGCGCGATGCTCGAGGGCTCGTTCGAGCCCGCGCTCGAGATCGCTCGCGAAGCGCTGGTCGAGGTCTACGGACATGCCGATTTCCGGCCGGGGCAGGCGGAGGCGGTGGCGGCCGCGTTGGAGAGCCGGGATGCACTCGTGCTGCTGCCCACGGGCTCGGGCAAGTCGATCTGCTATCAGCTGCCCGCTCTCATCGCAGCCCGCGCCGGGGCCGGGACGACGATCGTGGTTTCTCCGCTGATCGCGTTGATGCAGGATCAGGTCGGTGCGCTGTCGGGTCGCGGGGTCGCTGCCGCCGCGCTCCACAGCCATCAGAACGAGGCCGAGCAGCGAGAGGTCGTTGGCCGCCTCTTGCGCGGCGAACTCGCGCTGCTCTACGTCTCGCCCGAGCGTGCCGCACGCCCGAGCTTCCGGAGGCTGCTCGAGCGTCTGCGGATCGCACTCTTCGCGATCGACGAGGCCCATTGCGTGAGCCAGTGGGGACACGACTTCCGGCCGGACTACCTGCGCCTGTCGGAGCTTCGCGATCATGCGGCCGCGCCGATGATGGCGCTCACGGCGACGGCGACGCCGGCGGTTCTCGAGGAGATCGGGTCCGGCCTCGGACTGCGGCGCCCGGTCCTCGTGCGGACCGGATTCGATCGGCCCAACCTCTGGTTCGAGGTCCGCGCGCTCCGGACGGAGGCCGCGCGGATCGCGCGGCTCCAGATCGAGCTCGAGCGCGCGGGCCTCCGCGATCGTCGCCGCGGCGGGGGCCGCGCGATCGTCTACTGCAGCACGCGCAAGGCGACGGAGCGGGTGGCGAAGGCGCTCCGGGGAGTCGGCGTCGCGGCGGGCCACTATCACGCGGGGCGCACGAAGCTCGCGCGGGAGCGCGCTCAGCAGGCCTTCGAGGCGGGTCGCACGCGGGTACTCGTCGCGACGAACGCTTTCGGCATGGGAATCGATCTGCCCGACATCCGGCTGATCGTGCACTTCCAGACCCCCGGCAGCCTCGAGGCCTACTACCAGGAGGCTGGTCGGGCGGGGCGGGACGGAGAGCCCGCGCGCTGCCTGCTCTTCTTCGGCCGCGGTGATCTTGCGACCCAGCGTCGGCTGGCGGAGTCGCGGACGTCGAGCGCAGCGCTGGACCGCCGTCGCGTGGACGCTCTGGCCGAGATGGAGCGCTATGCGGTCTCGGATCGCTGTCGTCATCGGGCGCTCGTCTCGTATTTCACCGGCCGGGAGGACGAGCCGGAGTGCGGTCGTTGTGACGTCTGTCGCGACGAGGTGGTCGATCGCGCGCTGCCGGATTCGATGGAGGATGCGGACCGCGCTCGATCGATCGAGTCGCTTCCGGCATCGGCCCTCGACACGATCGTCGCGGCCGTCGATCGCCTGACGCGCCCCGTCGGGCGTCACAGTCTGGCCCGGGCGCTACGGGGTGGGCGGGCGAAAACGCTGGCCCGGGCCGGACTGCTCGCGCTGCCGGAGTACGGGACCCTCGCCGACCACGACGAGGACTCGATCGTGGCGGCGATCGACGGCCTTCTGGCCGAAGGCCGATTGCAGCGAACCGGGCACAAATACCCGACAGTCTGGATTCCCGGCAAGGCCGTTCGCTCGAAGGTGTCGCGGCGGTCGGAGGGTCGGAGCGGGGAGACCGTCGACGACGAGGGGGATGCGGGAGAGGCGGCCGCGTGGGAGCGGAGCCCCGGGAGCGGGCTCGGCACGCGCAGATCCGATCGCTTCGGTGGCGAGATTGCGCGGGCCCTCGAGAGCTACCGCAAGCGAAGGGCGCGCGCGCTGCAGTGGAAGACGTATATGATCTTCCAGCGGGCGACGATGCTGGCCATCGAGCGCCAGCAGCCCGAGACCCTCGAGGCCCTCGCGCGAATCCCCGGCCTGGGCCCCTCCAGGATCGAGCGCTTTGGCGAGGATGTCCTGGAGCTCGTCCGGCGGCATCGCCCTCGAACGCTCGAGGAAGGCGATCGGGGCAATCGGGGCGATTGACGCCCTCGACGCGACGACGTCGTCGGGACGACGGTCGCGCGTCGGGGCCCCGTCTCAGTCCTGGATCTCCACCTCGATCAGCACGACATGGCCGGCAGCGCGTTCGAGATCGGATTCGCGCGGACGGCGGTGTTGATCGAGTCCAATGCCGTAGACCCGCGCATCCCGGGGCAGGGCGGTCAGGAAGGCGCGGATGCCCTCACGGAAGCCCTCGCCGTCCCGCGTCTGGACCCGCGCGATCCCGGGATGTCGCGTGCCCGCGATCTCCAGCTCGACCGGGGTCGGCCCGTCGAGCAGGTTCATCCACCAGCGGGTGTTGTGGCTGCTGAGGAGCCGGACGAGCGACCGGTCGCGGGTATAGCTGAGCGGGATCGCATAGCTCCGGCCGCTCCGCCGACCCCGATGATGGAGGATGCAGAGGCTGCCGCTCGCGACGCCATGCATCGGCGATCGCAGCAGGGCGCGGATGGGCACGTTCATCGCGGCGTACAGGAGGGATTTCGCGCGCATCCCACCAGCTCTACGGGTCGCGACGCGTGAAGAGCATGAAGGTCACGTTCTCCTCGCAGTCGGCATCCTCGCGCCAGCTCGTCACGGGCAGGAACTCCTCGTCCTCGGAGTGGTAGTAGTAGGCGTGGAGACCGAGCAGATCGGCGAAGGCGACGAGCGTCGAATGTGCCCAGGAAGTCCATTCGTCGTACCGGAAGAGCGTCCGTCGCTGTCTCCCCCTGCTCGCCTCGAGGCGGAAGGAGAGCTTGTGGGTCAGTGGATTGGGGTCGCCTCCCTCGTTCCCGATCAGCTCGACCTCGAAGCCGGCGTCCGCCATCTCGGGCCGCGTGAGGTCGTCCGTATCACCCATGTCCGAGACCAGGCAGATCTGCGGTGTCTCCAGCATCAGGTAGTCGACGTGACGCGTGGCGACGTCCATCAGCTGCATCAGCTGTCTCGCCTCGAAGTAGTGATGACTCTGCTTGCCGATGTAGGCGAGGGCCTCTCCGGTCGTGTTGGCCGCGACCTTCTCCCAACTCTCCGGCGCCAGTACGTCGGCGACGAGGTACTCCTTCCGCGTCTGGGGCAGCCAGCGCTGGGAGAGGACGCGCCGCTGGGCTTCTTCGTCGAGGTCGATCATCAGGTACTGGAAATCGGGATAGCGAAAATGCCCCGCGTGACAGAATTCGGCCGTCCCCGCCATGGGCTCGACGATCGTCTCGACGTTGCGGCAGAGCCGGGTCGAGACGAAGTCGTCGACGCCGAAGTCGAAGGTGCCGAGAACCGAAGAGTAGACGGCGTAGGGATCGAGGGCGTCGAGTCCGCCCTCTTGATAGGCGCTGATGTAGTCGTAGTTCTCGACGAAGGGCGAGTCGAAGTTCTTCATCCAGCCGAATTCGCTGAAGTCGTGAAAGCCCGCGCGGGCAATCGATTGCCAGAGGGCGAGGCGCTGCTTGCGGCCGGAGGGCGTCGGGCAGGCGTTCCGGAAGCCGCGCAGGACGGCTCCGTGGATTCGCGCGAGACGGGCCTCGCGGACGGGCGCCCGCATCTTGTCCAGGCGGCAGCGACCCTGGAGCCGGATCCAGTCGGGCTTGGGCAGGGCGCCCGATTCGATGCGACCGAGGAGCCGGTCGAGGCTCTCGGCGCTCTGGGCAATGCGCAGGGTTTCGCGGTGCGACATGGTGGGTTCAGCTCCGGGCCGTCGACGGGGAAGTCGTGGAGGGCGTGGAAGAAGGCGTAGAGGAAGAAGGCGTCGTGGAAGAAGGGGTGGAAGACGCTGTCGAAGAGGACGTCGACGGCGGGGTGTCGGTCGATGTGGTTCCTCCTCCGGGTCGTTCCAGGAACCTGGAGAGAGAACGGTGGACCTGCTCTGCGCGTCCGCCGCGCCAGCCCTTGATCGCGATCAACACGAAGTACGCCTGGGTTCGCAGGACATCGCTGCCCCCGGCCTTGATGGCCTCCAGAGCCCGTTCGGCGGCCGCGACGACGGTTCCGTTGGGACAGGAGCGGGTCACCTGTGTGATCGCTTCGACCACGCCCAGATCCCGCTCGTACCGGCTCTCTCGATCGTCCCCGTCCCCCATGACGGGCAGGGTATCGCATCCGTCGTCGTCCGAGGATGCGTGTCGACCCATTTTTACTCCTTTCAACGCTCGATGGCCCCGTGAACGTCACTCGGGACGTGGCCTGCGGCGTGATCGGGTGGGCGGCGATAGGCTTCAGGGATGGCCGAGAATGTCGATCCGATCGAGACTTTCACCGTGGGAATGGTGCTCTTCGACCGGGCGGAGGAGCTCGACTGGGTCGGTCCCTTCGAGGTCTTCACGATGGCCCAGCAGGTGGCGGGTGGAGTGGGGTCTGCGGCGGGGATCCGGGTCGTCCTGATCAGCGAGCACGGCGGTCTCGTGCGCGGTGCGAAGGGCCTGCGAGTCGAGACCGATGCTTCTTTCGCGAGCGCGCCACCGCTCGATCTGCTGCTCGTGCCGGGCGGGATCGGCACCCGCGACGAGATGCGCAACGAGGCGATGTTGGATTACCTCCGGAAGGCGGCGCCAGGCTGTCGCTGGGTGACGAGTGTCTGCACGGGATCCGCCGTGCTCGAGCGGGCGGGGCTCACGAAGGGACGGCGGATCACCACCCATTGGGGCTATGTCGGCACGTTGCGTGACACGGCGGCCGGGGAGAGCACGGTGCTCGAGCTGGTTCGCTACGTCCGTGACGGCAACCTCGTCACCTCCGCCGGGGTGTCTGCCGGCATCGACATGGCGCTCTGGCTCGTCGGTCAGATCTTCGGCGTCCCCCATGCGCGGACGACGCAGCGCGCGATGGAATACGATCCGGCGCCACCCTACACGGCCGAGGTGTAGGACTACGGTCCGAGGGGCGGAGTGCACGCACCGGTCACCGCCGCGCGCAGAAGGCCGCGGGCCCGGAAGGCCGCGGTCCCGGCGGGCAGGCCGGGGAGTACACGATGGAGCACCACAGACGACGGCAGACCGCCCACGATGAGACCAGTGGGAGCACCCGACCGGGCGCCCAGCGCAGGGGATGGTCCTTCTCT